>NZ_JBEYFB010000002.1:0-427160 GCF_040634135.1 Streptomyces sp. NPDC007164 | reverse complement strand
CCGTCCGTCGTCGCCTGCCGTGTCCGTCTCACGCACCGTGGCCTGTCCGTCGTCGCCTGCCGTGTCCGTCTCACGCACCGTGGCCTGTCCGTCGTCGCCTGCCGTGTCCGTCTCACGCACCGTGGCCTGTCCGTCGTCGCCCGCCACGTCCGCCTCACGCACCATCGTTCGCCCCGCCCTCCAGTACGAGCACCAGCGCGGTCATCACGACATGGCCCGTGTTCCCCGTACTCACCCGCACCCGGTGCGGCCCGGCCGGCAGCCCGGCGAGGCGTGCCGCGTAACGGCCCCCGCCCAGGTTGCTCAGCGTCCGCGCCGGTCCGCCCTCGGCCGCCGCGAAGACGGCCACCCGGTCGTGACCCCGTACATCCGGCGGGACCGTGGCCCGCAGCCCGTACACCTCGCCCTCGGTGATCACGTCCGGGGCGTCCACCACCAGCGGGATGTCCGCCCCCTCCGCGCCCCGGTGGACCGGCAGGTCCGGGGTGAGCCAGTTGAACAGGGCCTGGCGCAGCGCCGTGTTGTTCTGGAGCGAGCCGTGCTTCTCCCAGGGCGTGTACGCGGGCCGCCCCGTCGCCCCCACATGGGCGCTGGAGAGCCTGGGCACGCGGCCGTCGCCGCCCTCGTCGGCCCCGTCGATCGTGAGCAGTCCGGTCAGCTGCTCGCCCCGGACCTCGGCGGTGGTCGGGGTCGGCTGGCGTACCCCGCTGACCGGTACGTACTCCACTCCGTACGCCGCCCCCGCCCCGGATCCCCGCAGCGCCTCGTGGAAGCGGGCGGCGTCCTCGATCAGTGCCGTGTCGGTCCCGGGCAGGCCAGTCACCTCACGGGCGTACCGCAGCGGCTCGCCCGGCGCGGTGATCAGCGCGGCGTAGTCGGGGACGAGCTGGTGGAGGGAGGGAAGGCCGCGGGCGAACGCGGTGAGCCCGATACCGGCTGGCCCCACCCCGTTGACCAGGTGGAGGAGGGCGTCCAGGGAGCCCCGGTACGGGGTTCCGAGCGTGATCACGCGGCGCGTCACCTCCGCGCCGCCGCACCGCTCCACGTACTGGCGGGCGACCAGGCCGCCCATCGAGTGGCAGATGAAGACGACTCGGGCCTCGGCCCGCTCCGGCGCCGAGGCCCGCCAGCGGCCGAGCTCCTCGTCCACCCGCTCGGCCAGCCGGTCCGCGTTGTAGCGGCAGGACAGCCGCCAGTCGTAGGCGAAGTCGATCAGGTTGGCGGGGGCGGCCGCCTCGTCCTGCTCGCCTCGCCGCCGGAGCGTGAAGTTGTTCTCCAGCCACTCCAGGAAGCCGTCGTATCCGTCCACGAGCGTCCCGATGCCGAGGAGCCCGTGCAGGTCGCGCATCGGACCGAGCGGGCGCACACCGTCGCCGGGGTGCTCGTCGCCCAGGTCCGGGGGGAGTGCGAGGCCCTTGACGGACCGGCCGAACGTACGGATCCCGCGCAGGAGGGCCCGGCCCGAGAGGCCCCAGACCTCGTGCCCGTCCGCGTCCGCCAGCCGGCTGCCGAGAATGCCCGGGACGACGACCACCAGGTCGTCCACCGAGCTGCGAGAAGCCATGTGGTGCCGTACCCCCATGAAATGTGCGCTGCGTTGAGTAGCAGCGTAATTACGCTACGGCCACCGTGAGGGCCGTACGGGGGAATTCGGCCTCCTCTCGCCACCCGCGCGAAAGGCCCCGGAGAAGCGGCCGAAGCGCCCCGGGGCCTTTCGCGGCCGGAACTACGGCAGCGCCAGCATCCGCTCCAGCGCGAGCTTGGCGTATTTCTCCGTCTCCGGGTCGACCTCGATCCGGTTGATCAGCTTGCCCTCGGCCAGCGACTCCAGCGCCCAGACCAGGTGCGGCAGGTCGATCCGGTTCATCGTCGAGCAGAAGCAGACCGTCTTGTCTAGGAAGACGATCTCCTTGTCCTCGGCCGCGAACCGGTTCGCCAGCCGGCGCACCAGGTTCAGCTCGGTGCCGATCGCCCACTTCGAGCCGGCCGGGGCCGCCTCCAGGGCCTTGATGATGTACTCCGTCGAGCCGACGTAGTCCGCCGCCGCCACGACCTCGTGCTTGCACTCGGGGTGCACCAGTACATTGACGCCCGGTATCCGCTCGCGGACGTCGTTGACGGACTCCACCGAGAAGCGGCCGTGCACCGAGCAGTGCCCGCGCCACAGGATCATCTTCGCGTTCCGCAGCTCCTCGGCGGTCAGGCCGCCGTTCGGCTTGTGCGGGTTGTAGAGGACGCAGTCCTCCAGCGACATCCCCAGGTCCCGGACCGCGGTGTTCCGGCCCAGGTGCTGGTCGGGCAGGAAGAGGATCTTCTCGCCCTGCTCGAAGGCCCACTCCAGTGCCCGCTCGGCGTTGGACGAGGTGCAGATCGTGCCGCCGTGCCTGCCGGTGAACGCCTTGATGTCGGCGGAGGAGTTCATGTACGAGACGGGCACGACCTGCTCGGCGACCCCGGCCTCGGTCAGCACGTCCCAGCACTCGGCGACCTGCTCGGCGGTGGCCATGTCGGCCATGGAACAGCCCGCGGCCAGGTCCGGCAGCACGACCTTCTGGTCGTCGGTGGTCAGGATGTCCGCCGACTCGGCCATGAAGTGCACGCCGCAGAAGACGATGTACTCGGCCTCCGGGCGGCCGGCCGCGTCCCGGGCGAGCTTGAACGAGTCGCCCGTGACGTCCGCGAACTGGATGACCTCGTCGCGCTGGTAGTGGTGGCCGAGGACGAACACCTTGTCCCCGAGCTTCTCCTTGGCCGCGCGGGCGCGCTCCACCAGGTCCGGGTCGGACGGGGAGGGCAGGTCGCCGGGGCACTCGACGCCGCGCTCGCTCCTCGGGTCGGCCTCACGGCCGAGCAGGAGCAGGGCGAGGGGCGTCGGCTGGACGTCGAGATCCTGGACGGGGTGGGCCGTGGTCACGTCACGCACCCTTTCTTCTCTGCTGAAGGCCTCTGCGAAGAGCTTCCGCGAAGCCTTTTCGTCTAATTGACGCTATCTATCATATCCGGTTCACGTCACTTTGACGACGGCCATAGTGTCGATGTGACGCATCCCCCCGGCCGACCGGTGTGCGAGCATGAATGGAACAGGCAAGCGCTCGGCCCGGAATGAATCCGCGGTCCCGACGGTTGCAACGTCGGCAAGCAGTCTCCGTACAACCCGGGAGAGAAGCAGATGTCCGTATCGGACGAGACCACCACCGTGAGCGACGGCATCCTCCTGTCCGACGCCGCCGCAGCCAAGGTCAAGGGCCTGCTGGAGCAGGAAGGCCGTGACGACCTGGCGCTGCGCGTCGCCGTCCAGCCCGGCGGCTGCTCGGGCCTGCGCTACCAGCTCTTCTTCGACGAGCGTTCGCTCGACGGCGACGTCGTGAAGGACTTCGACGGCGTCAAGGTCGTCACCGACCGGATGAGTGCCCCGTACCTGGGTGGCGCCTCCATCGACTTCGTCGACACCATCGAGAAGCAGGGCTTCACGATCGACAACCCCAACGCCACGGGCTCCTGCGCCTGCGGCGACTCCTTCAACTGAGCCCTGAAGGCCTTGAAGGCGGCTGAGCCCTGAAGGCGGCGCGTACGCCTGAGCGCCACGCGGAACGGCACGACGAAGGCGGCGGTCCCGGAATCCGGGACCGCCGCCTTCGTCGTGTCCGAGCCGTGCCCGGGGGCCGGTGCTCAGTCGCGGGGCACGTCGCCGCCCGACACCGCGTCGATCACGGTCCGGTCGCCGAGCGGCGCGTCGAGTGTCACCGTCCGGGTCAGCTCCTTGGCGATCATGATGCAGACCTTCTTCCCGGGCTGCTTCGCCTCCGTCACCTTCACGGTCACCCGCTCGGGGGTCTCGGTCGCGCTCGCGGTGTACGTGCTGCACACCCCGCCCCAGAACGTCACCGACAGGGTCCGTCCGTCGGCGCTGTACGACAGCAGCTGCCGCTGGGACTTCTCCGCGTTGCCCGGGGGCGTCGGAGCCGGCGTGGGGGCGGTCGTCACCGGCGCGCTCTTCGCCAGGTACGAGGGGGCCACGGCGACCTGCGTCACCGTGGTGCCCCGGCCGCCGGCGGGCGGCCGCACCGAGAAGAGCCAGGACGGTACGAGCGTCTGCTTGCCCGCCACGTACTGCACCGCCAGGCCGAACGCCGCCTTGTCGACCGTCACGGTCGTCGTCGGCCGCTCCGCCCCGGTCCGCGCCCCGCAGCGGGCCTTCGGCGATTCCAGCCTTCCGTCCAGCGGTACGGGGGAGGCGCAGCCACCGATGTCCGCGCGGGCCCCCTTGCGGGCCGCGGGGCCGTTCAACTGCTCCAGCGCCTCGGCCGCGCCGATCACCGGATAGCTGTCGCCCTTCTCCAGGCCCTTCAACTGACCGCTGCCGCCGACCACTTCACCGTCCGGACCCACCTGGATCCCGGTCGACCAGCCGTATGTGGGCAGGCCGTCCACCTTCGGGTCGGCGTTCACCACCCGTACCGCACCCATGAGTTGGCCCGAATCCAGCGTGGCGTCGGGCTGCCCCGCCGCCTTCAGGACCGGTGCCGCGGCGGCCCTGGCGGCGCCCTCGCCCACCGGGGAGCCGGTGCCGCCCGGTGCCGCGTTCCCGTCCGAACAGACCGCGCCCTTCCGGCAGTTGTCCGTGCCGCCGGAGCCGTACCGGGTGAAGCTCCAGGTGCCCGGAGCCTGCTTGTTCACCCGTAGGACCGGGCCCGAGCCGTCCCCGTCGGACCCCACCTTCCAGTATGTGCCCTCGGCCTGCGGTGTGCCCGCCAGCTTCAGCGCCTTCGCCAGCCGGGCCACCTCGGCCGCCGAGACGGTACCCGCCGGGCGGTGCACCGCGGCCGTGCGCGGCCCCTCGGGCAGCTTGCCGGACGCCCGGTAGACCACCCGGCCGCCGCTCGGGTCGGGCTCGCCCGGCGCGATGCCCCGCGAGGGCGCCTCCGGCGCCGTGGGCGCTCCCGAGTGCTGCCCCAGGGCCAGTGGGGGAGGGGTGCGCCGCCCGCCGTCGTCCGCGCCGCTGCCGGACCTGCCCCCGCCGTCGGCCGCGGTCGCGGCCCAGTACGCGCCACCGCCGCCGGCCAGCAGTACGGCTGCCGCCACCGAAGCCACGGCGAGCGGCGAACGCCGCCGGGGGCCGGTCACATCGTTGTCGGGTCGCTCGGTGCTCACCGGATCGCTCCTTCGCCTGCCTGGCCGTCACATGCCGTCGCCCGGCCTGTCGTCCGTCCCCGGACGGGGACGACGGTGGGACGGAGCAGCGGCGCGCACGGTTCCCTCGCGGGGCTCAGGCGCGATCGGTGCGGGTCCGAGGACTGTCCCGCGATCCGCTCGGCGGGCGCGTCCCCGGCCGCCTCTCAGTCGCCGTAGTCGGACATGGCGTCGACCAGCCGGGCGGAGGCGGCGGGCACGGTGACCCCGTGAATCCGGGACGGCGCCACCGGAACGGGGGCAGACTTCGGACGGGCCACCCAGTGCGGAGCCATCCGCGCGCAGTCACCGCGCAGCTCGGCCAGGCTGATCTCGGACTCGCGCGTGGCGATGTGGTTCGACATATCCGCACCGTAGGCACCGAAGACCCTGGGAAGAAAGCCCTACTATCGGGTAGTTTTTCCCCTTCATGGCGGGTCCGGGGAACCGGTAGCGTGAACTGTCACGCCGCCCCGGGAACACAGTCACCCGTTCCCCCCGATCTCCGCAGGAGCAGTCTCCCCGTGCGAATCGCAGTCACCGGCTCCATCGCCACCGATCACCTCATGACCTTCCCCGGCCGTTTCGCCGACCAGCTGGTCGCGGATCAGCTGCACACGGTCTCGCTCTCCTTCCTGGTCGACAACCTCGACGTGCGCCGGGGCGGTGTCGCCGCCAACATCTGCTTCGGCATGGGCCTGCTGGGCACGGAGCCGATCCTGGTCGGCGCCGCCGGCGCCGACTTCGACGAGTACCGCGCCTGGCTCGACCGCCACGGCGTCGACACCGGTTCGGTCCGGATCTCAGAGGTCCTGCACACCGCCCGCTTCGTCTGCACGACGGATGCCGACCACAACCAGATCGGTTCCTTCTACACCGGTGCGATGAGCGAGGCCCGGCTCATCGAGCTGAAGGCCGTCGCCGACCGGGTCGGCGGCCTCGACCTGGTCTCGATCGGCGCCGACGACCCCGAGGGGATGCTCCGCCACACCGAGGAGTGCCGCTCCCGGGGCATCCCGTTCGCCGCGGACTTCTCGCAGCAGATCGCCCGGATGGACGGCGACGAGATCCGGATCCTCCTGGAGGGCGCCACCTACCTCTTCTCCAACGAGTACGAGAAGGGGCTCATCGAGTCCAAGACCGGCTGGAGCGACGAGGAGATCCTGGCCAGGGTCGGCCACCGGGTCACCACCCTCGGCGCCCGCGGCGTCCGTATCGAGCGGGCCGGCCAGGACCCGATCGAGGTCGGCTGCCCGGAGGAGGAGGCCAAGGCCGACCCGACCGGCGTCGGCGACGCCTTCCGGGCCGGTTTCCTCTCCGGCCTCGTCTGGGGCGTCGGCCTGGAGCGCGCCGCCCAGGTCGGCTGCATGCTGGCCACCCTGGTCATCGAGACGGTCGGCACCCAGGAGTACACCCTGCGCCGCGCCCACTTCATGGACCGCTTCACCAAGGCGTACGGCCATGACGCCGCCGCCGAGGTGCGCACCCACCTCTCGTAGTCAGGACAGCCGGCGGACCACATGGGCCGAGCCGCGGTCCGCCGGCTCCTCACCCACGTACTCCTGCTCGCGCATCGCGCACCACGCCGGGATGTCCAGCCGCGCCGCCTCGTCGTCGGAGAGCACGGTCACCGTCCCACCCACCGGTACGTCCCCGATCACCTTCGCGAGCTCGATCACCGGGACCGGGCAGCGCTTCCCGAGCGTGTCGACCACCAGTGACCCGGCCGGGGCGGTCCCCCGGGGCGCCCCGACGGGCGCGCCCAGCCGCTCCCGCACCTCCGCCACCACCCGGGGCAGCACCTCCAGGAAACGGTCGACGTCCTGTTCGGCGGTGCCGTTCGGCAGCGACACCCGTACGTTCCCCTCCGACAGCACTCCCATGGCCCTGAGCACATGGCTGGGTGTCAGCGTGCTGCTGGTGCAGGACGAACCGGACGATACGGAGAAACCCGCCCGGTCCAGCTCGTGCAGCAGCGTCTCCCCGTCGACATAGAGACAGGAGAAGGTCACCAGGTGCGGCAGCCGCCGCACCGGATCGCCGACCACCTCCACATCGGGCACCAGCTCCGGCACCGCGGCCCTGATCCGGTCCACCAGGGCCCGCAGCCGTACGGACTCGGCCGCGGCCTCGGCCCGCACCGCCCGCAGCGACGCCGCTGCCGCGACGATCGCCGGAAGGTTCTCGAACCCCGCCGCCCGCCCCGACTCCCGCTCGTCGGCCGGACCTTGGACGGCGAACCGCACCCCCTTGCGCACCGCCAGCAGCCCGACGCCGGGCGGCCCGCCCCATTTGTGGGCGCTGCCCGTCAGCAGCGACCAGCCCTCCGGCACCGGCTCCCGGCCCAGCGACTGCGCGGCGTCCACCAGCAGCGGCACCCCGGCCGCCCGGCAGACCTCCGCGACCCCGGCCACCGGCTGCTCGGTGCCGACCTCGTGGTTGGCGGACTGCAGACAGGCCAGCGCGGTGTCCTCGCGCAGCACCGCCGCGTACGCCGCCGCGCTCACCGCCCCCGACCGGTCCACCGGGACCTCGGAGACCGACCCGCCCTGCGCCTCATGGGTGGCGGCCGAATGGAGCACCGACGAATGTTCGACCGAGGAGACCACCAGATGGCGGCCGACACGCCGACGTCCCGCGAGAGCTCCGGAAATTCCCGAGTGAACCGCCAGGGTCCCCGAAGGGGTGAATGTGAGCTCGTCCGGACGGCACCCGACAGCCTCGGCGGCGGCCTCCCGGGCGGCGTCCAGGAGCAGCCGGGCCCGCCGCCCCTCCCGGTACAGCCGGGCCGGATCGGCCCAGCCCTCATCCAGTGCGGCAAGCAGCGCCTGGCGTGCGACGGGGTGCAGGGGGGCGGCGGAAGCGGTGTCGAAGTAGGGCACGCGGCCACGCTAGCCCGAGCAGGCCCGGTCCGGGGACGGGCCACCCGCAGGGCCGGGAGAGGGGGCGTCAGATGGCGGTCCCAGGCCCGTGTTCCACCCCTTCGGGGAGTCGGACGGCGCGTTGGGCACCCTCCCCGCGCGACCCCAAATAGCGTCCAGTAGGGTTTGGTCCGCATAAACATCCAAACCCCTGCCCGCGTCAGGGCGGCGACCGACCAGAGAGACGGCCGCGCCGACCGCGCGGGCGAGACTCTCGGGAAGGCGCTACGTGAGTCCCAACGGCTCCGACCGCTCGTCGCGGCGCCCGATGCGGCGGAAGCTGCCGCAGGTGCTGACTGCGGGCCTGATCCTGGCGACCGCAACCGGTTGCACATACAAGGACTTCCCCCGCCTTGGTATGCCCACGCCGGTAACAGAAGAGGCACCACGGATCCTTTCCCTCTGGCAGGGCTCGTGGGCGGCAGCGCTCGCCACGGGCGTGCTGGTCTGGGGCCTGATCCTGTGGAGCGTCATCTTCCACCGGCGCAGCCGCACCAAGGTCGAGGTTCCTCCGCAGACCAGGTACAACATGCCCATCGAGGCGCTGTACACCGTGGTTCCTCTGATCATCGTCTCGGTGTTGTTCTACTTCACCGCGCGCGATGAATCGAAGCTCCTCTCGCTCTCCCCGAAGCCGGCCCACACCATCAACGTGGTCGGCTACCAGTGGAGCTGGGGCTTCAACTACATCGAGAACGTGGACGGCTCGGCCACCACGGGCAACGAGATCCCCAAGGAGCTCGACGCCATCCCTGACCGGTTCCAGAAGGACTTCCCCAAGGGGGCTGAAGGCGTCTACGACTTCGGCGTCCCGGGAACCCGGAACCCGCAGAACGGCAACCCGGGTCCGACCCTGTGGCTGCCGAAGGGCGAGAAGGTCCGTTTCGTTCTGACTTCGCGTGACGTCATCCACTCCTTCTGGGTGGTGCCGTTCCTCATGAAGCAGGACGTTTTCCCGGGCCACACCAACGCCTTCGAGGTGACTCCCAACCAGGAGGGCACCTTCATGGGCAAGTGCGCCGAGCTCTGCGGCGTCGACCACTCCCGGATGCTCTTCAACGTCAAGGTCGTCTCCCCGGAGCGCTACCAGGCGCACCTGGAGGAGCTGGCGAAGAAGGGCCAGAAGGGCTACGTGCCGGCCGGCATCGAGCAGACTGACCCGGCCAGGAATGCGGAGACGAACAAACTGTGAGCATTCTCAACGAATCTCAGGGTGCCGCGGCAGCAGACGACTCGTACGAGGACGAGCTGCCGGTCCGGCGCAAGCAGCCGGGAAACGTCGTCATCAAGTGGCTGACCACCACTGACCACAAGACGATCGGCACGATGTACCTGGTCACATCGTTCGCGTTCTTCTGCATCGGCGGTCTGATGGCGCTCTTCATGCGCGCCGAACTGGCCCGTCCCGGCACGCAGATCATGTCGAACGAGCAGTTCAACCAGGCGTTCACGATGCACGGCACGATCATGCTGCTGATGTTCGCGACGCCGCTGTTCGCCGGATTCGCGAACTGGATCATGCCGCTGCAGATCGGCGCGCCCGACGTGGCGTTCCCGCGGCTGAACATGTTCGCCTACTGGCTGTACCTCTTCGGCTCGATCATCGCGGTGGCCGGCTTCCTCACCCCGCAGGGTGCGGCGGACTTCGGCTGGTTCGCCTACTCCCCGCTCTCGGACGCGGTCCGGTCGCCGGGTGTCGGCGCCGACATGTGGATCATGGGTCTGGCCTTCTCCGGCTTCGGCACGATCCTCGGTTCGGTCAACTTCATCACCACGATCATCTGCATGCGCGCGCCCGGCATGACGATGTTCCGCATGCCGATCTTCGTCTGGAACGTCCTGCTGACCGGTGTGCTGGTCCTGCTGGCCTTCCCGGTGCTCGCCGCCGCGCTCTTCGCGCTGGAGGCGGACCGTAAATTCGGTGCGCATGTCTTCGACGCGGCCAATGGCGGCGCATTGCTCTGGCAACACCTCTTCTGGTTCTTCGGCCATCCAGAGGTGTACATCATTGCCCTGCCATTCTTCGGAATCGTTTCCGAAGTGATCCCGGTGTTCAGCCGGAAGCCGATGTTCGGCTACATCGGCCTGATCAGCGCGACGATCGCCATCGCGGGTCTCTCGGTGACCGTGTGGGCGCACCACATGTATGTGACGGGCGGCGTGCTCTTGCCGTTCTTCTCGTTCATGACATTCCTCATCGCGGTACCGACCGGTGTGAAGTTCTTCAACTGGATCGGCACGATGTGGAAGGGGTCGTTGTCCTTCGAGACACCGATGCTCTGGGCCGTCGGATTCCTGATCACCTTCACCTTCGGTGGTCTGACCGGCGTGATCCTGGCATCGCCCCCGATGGACTTCCACGTCTCGGACTCGTACTTCGTCGTCGCGCACTTCCACTACGTCGTCTTCGGCACCGTGGTCTTCGCGATGTTCTCCGGATTCCACTTCTGGTGGCCGAAGTTCACCGGCAAGATGCTGGACGAGCGGCTCGGCAAGATCACGTTCTGGACGCTGTTCGTGGGCTTCCACGGCACGTTCCTGGTGCAGCACTGGCTGGGTGCCGAGGGTATGCCGCGTCGTTACGCGGACTACCTTGCGGCGGACGGCTTCACCGCGCTGAACACGATCTCGACGATCTCCTCGTTCCTGCTCGGCCTGTCGATGCTGCCGTTCTTCTACAACGTGTGGAAGACCGCCAAGTACGGCAAGAAGGTCGAGGTCGACGACCCGTGGGGCTACGGCCGTTCGCTGGAGTGGGCGACCTCCTGCCCGCCGCCGCGGCACAACTTCCTCACCCTGCCGCGGATCCGTTCCGAATCCCCGGCGTTCGACCTGCATCACCCGGAGATCTCGGCGCTCGAACAGCTGGAGCACCACTCCGAGGATGACAAGGCCCTCGCTGGTGGCAAGGAGGCCGGCAAGTGAAGATCCAGGGCAAGATGTTCATCTGGCTCAGTGTTTTCATCCTCGCCATGGCCGTCACGTACGGCGTGTGGTCGAAGGAGCCGGCCGGTACCACCGCGCTCGTCCTGGGCTTCGGGCTGAGCGTCATGATCGGCTTCTACCTGGCCTTCACGGCCCGGCGGGTCGACGCCATGGCGCAGGACAACAAGGAAGCCGATGTCGCGGACGAGGCCGGCGAGGTGGGGTTCTTCTCCCCGCACAGCTGGCAGCCGCTCTCGCTGGCGGTCGGCGGTGCCCTGGCCTTCCTGGGCATCGTCTTCGGCTGGTGGCTGCTCTACTTCTCGGCCCCGGTCATCCTGATCGGTCTGTTCGGCTGGGTCTTCGAGTACTACCGCGGTGAGAACCGCACCCAGTGACACGGCGTCACCGCTCCACCTGACGGGGGGCCCGTACTTCTCCACCGAGAGGAGTGCGGGTCCCCCGTTTGCAGTCACATCGCGCGCTGATACGGATGAATCTTCATAGCGTGGGTCCATGAACCACACGCCGCGCATCCGCCCCGTAGCGAGCTGCACTCTGCTGGTCGTGTCCCTGGTCGCAGGTGTGACCGCCTGTGGCGGGTCCGGTGGCCACCCGCTCGCGGAGAAGCCCTACGACGCGGTGGACGAGATCTCCGCCAACGCTTCGGACGGCGACGAGAAGGTCGACCCCGGCAAACCGCTGGAGGTCACCGTCAACGGCGACGACGGCCGGATCACGGACGTGTCGGCCGTCGACACGACCGGCCGCCACCTCGCGGGTGAACTCGACGCGGACGGAAAGCGGTGGCACTCCACGCTCCCGCTCGCAGCCGGCACCCGGTACACCGTCAGGGTCGGCATGGAGGACGACGACGGCGCTCCCGGCAGCCGTACGCTCTCCTTCGGGACCACCTCCGCCAAGAAGTTCCTGAAGGTCGCCTTCGGCCCTCAGGCGGGCACCTACGGCGTCGGACAGCCCATCACGGCGGAACTCAGCGCTCCGGTCAAGGACAAGGCGTCCAGGGCCAATGTCGAGCGCGCCCTGCGGGTCCGCTCGACGCCCGCCGTGACCGGCTCCTGGTACTGGGTCGACGACAAGACCCTGCACTACCGCCCCAAGGACTACTGGCCCGCCAGGGCGACCATCGACGTCACCAGCGGCCTGGCCGGCGTCAAGGTCACCGACGCCCTCTACGGAGCCCCCACCAAGCCGCTGAGGCTCACCACGGGCGACCGCGTCGAGGCCGTCACGAACGCCGCAGCGCACTCGATGACGGTCAAGCGCAACGGGAAAGTGATCAACACCATTCCGGTCACGACCGGCAAGCCCGGCTTCTCCACGCGAAACGGCGTCAAGGTCGTGCTGGGCAAGGAATACCGCGTACGTATGCGCGGGGAGACGGTCGGCATCGCGGAGGGCTCCTCCGAGTCGTACGACCTTCAGGTCTACTACGCGACGCGGGTCACCTGGAGCGGCGAGTACGTGCACGCGGCCCCCTGGTCCACCGGCTCGCAGGGGTCCGCGAACGTCAGCCACGGCTGTACCGGCATGAGCACCAGCCAGGCCGAGTGGTTCTACAACACCGTGCGCACCGGCGACATCGTCACGGTCGTGGGCAGCCAGGGCGAGACGATGACGCCGTTCGACAACGGCTTCGGGGACTGGAACCTGTCCTGGGCCAAATGGCTGAAGGGCAGCGCCCTGCAAAAGGACACCGCCCCGGACCGTACGGAGACGGTCCAGGCGGCGCGACTGCGCCCCGAGGTCTGACCGGACCGGGGAAGTGCGCTGCCCTTCGGAGGGACCGCGGACGGGGCCGCGGCGGGCCTCAGGCGCCCACGCAGGCCCTGCTGCGCAGCAGGGCGGCCAGGGCGTCCGCGAACTCGACCGGCTCGACCGGCAGGGTCACCGCGGCGTCCGCGCGGCTCCAGGTGGCCAGCCAGGCGTCCTGCGGGCGCCCGATCAGCAGCAGTACCGGCGGGCACCGGAAGATCTCGTCCTTGATCTGCCGGCAGACGCCCATGCCGCCCGCGGGCGCCGTCTCGCCGTCCAGCACGCAGACGTCGACGCCGCCGCGGTCAAGCGCCTCCAGCACGGCGGGCATGGTGGCGCATTCGAGGAATTCCACCGGTGGCACGTCGGCCGCGGGCCTGCGCCCGGCTGCCAGCCTCACCTGCTCACGGGTGTTGGCGTCGTCGCTGTAGACCAGGACCGTGGCGGTCGGCTGCATTGTTCCTCCGTGACATCTGTGTCTTCGGGGCTTTCCGGGCATGAACCGATGCGCGGATCGTACTCCGCCAGACGGCCTGTCAGCACCGCTTCGGACCGTCGTTCCATGGGCCGTTCGGGGAGGACACACCAGGCTGACACACCGAACGGCACCCCCCGGGGTGAGGGCGGGATAAGCGACCGACATAATGTCGGTCGTGGCGACAGCAACGACAGTAGAAACCGGGCACGCGCACCCGTCGGTCAATCGACCGAACCTCACCAGCGTCGGAACCATCATCTGGTTGAGTTCCGAGCTGATGTTCTTCGCGGCCCTCTTCGCGATGTACTTCACCCTGCGATCGGTGACCGGACCGGAGCACTGGAAGGAAATGGCTTCGGCCCTGAACTTCCCGTTCTCGGCGACGAACACCACGATCCTGGTGCTCTCCTCACTCACCTGCCAGCTCGGCGTCTTCGCCGCGGAGCGGGGCGATGTGAAGAAGCTCCGTGCGTGGTTCGTGATCACTTTCGTGATGGGTGCGATCTTCATCGGAGGCCAGGTCTTCGAGTACACCGAGCTGGTGAAGAAGGACGGCCTCTCGCTGTCCTCCGACCCGTACGGCTCGGTGTTCTACCTGACCACCGGCTTCCACGGTCTGCATGTGACAGGCGGTCTCATCGCCTTCCTGCTCGTTCTGGGCAGGACATACGCAGCCAAGAGGTTCACCCACGAACAGGCGACCGCCGCCATCGTCGTGTCCTATTACTGGCACTTCGTCGATGTCGTGTGGATCGGCCTCTTCGCCACGATCTACATGATCAAGTAACCGGGTTCGAACCCGAACCACATCCAGCATCGACGCAGAAGATCCTGACACCGGGGTAATCCGTGAAAAAGCTCTCCGCACGACGACGCCATCCGTTGGCGGCGGTCGTCGTACTACTCCTCGCGCTGGCGGCCACTGGGGGGCTGTACGCCGCGTTTGCGCCCGCGAGTAAGGCGCAGGCCGACGAAACCGCCCAGTCCCTCGCCATCGATGAGGGCAAGAAGCTGTACTCCGTCGGTTGCGCCAGCTGCCACGGAACCGGCGGTCAGGGCACCACCGACGGGCCGAGCCTGGTCGGCGTGGGCTCCGCCGCCGTTGACTTCCAGGTCGGTACGGGCCGTATGCCGGCGCAGCAGCCCGGCGCCCAGGTGCCGAAGAAGAAGGTCATCTACAACCAGGCCCAGATCGACCAGCTCGCGGCGTACGTCGCGTCGCTCGGCGCCGGCCCGATCGTCCCGACCAAGAACGACGTCAACCCTGAGGGTGCGGACATCGCCAAGGGTGGCGACCTGTTCCGTACCAACTGCGCGCAGTGCCACAACTTCACCGGCGAGGGCGGTGCGCTGACGAACGGCAAGTACGCGCCCAGCCTTGAGGGTGTGGACCCGAAGCACGTCTACGAGGCCATGCAGACCGGCCCGCAGAGCATGCCGTCCTTCCCGGACACGACGATGCCCGCGCAGCAGAAGCGGGACATCATCGCGTACATCCAGACCGTGAACAGCGCCCAGGCGGAGAACCCGGGCGGGCTGAAGCTGGGCGGCCTGGGGCCGGTCAGTGAGGGTCTGTTCGCCTGGATCTTCGGGCTCGGCGCACTGATCGCAGTTGCCATTTGGGTCGCGGCCCACACCGCTAAGGCCAAGAAGTCATGAGTAGCCAAGAGATTCCAGACGAGAACCTGCCCGCTGAGCAGGGCACCGCGCACGGCGCGGTAGAGGTCGCCGACGACCCGTTCGCCGACCCGGGGCTGCCGGCCCACCAGCCGCGCATCCAGGACATCGACGAACGTGCCGCGAAGCGCTCCGAGCGCGCCATCGCGTTCATGTTCACGCTGTCCATGCTGGCGACGGTCGGCTTCATCGCCTCCTACGTCATCTTCCCGGTCGACAAGATCGTGTACATCTGGCCCTTCGGCCATGTGAGCGCGCTCAACTTCTCCCTGGGTCTGACCCTGGGCGTGGCCCTCTTCACGATCGGCGCCGGCGCCGTCCACTGGGCGCGCACGCTGATGTCCGACGTGGAGGTCGCCGACGACCGGCACGCCATCGAGGCCGAGCCCGAGGTCAAGGCGAAGGTCATGGCGGACTTCGCGGCAGGTGCCGAGGAGTCCGGGTTCGGACGGCGCAAGCTGATCCGCAACACCATGTTCGGCGCGCTGGCCCTGGTGCCGCTCTCCGGTGTGGTGCTGCTGCGCGACCTCGGTCCGCTGCCGGAGAAGAAGCTCCGCAGCACCCTGTGGGCCAAGGGCAAGCAGCTCATCAACATGAACACGATGGAGCCGCTGCGCCCCGAGGACGTCACGGTCGGTTCGCTGACCTTCGCCATGCCCGAGGGGCTGACGGAGGAGGCGGAGGACTTCCAGAACCAGATCGCCAAGGCCGCGCTGATGATCATCCGCATCGAGCCGGACAACATCAAGGACAAGCGCGAGCGCGAGTGGGCCCACGAGGGAATCGTGGCCTTCTCCAAGATCTGCACCCACGTCGGCTGCCCGATCAGCCTGTACGAGCAGCAGACGCACCACGTGCTCTGCCCGTGCCACCAGTCCACCTTCGACCTCTCCGACGGCGCCCGCGTCATCTTCGGTCCGGCCGGTCACGCCCTTCCGCAGCTGCGGATCGGCGTGAACAGCGAGGGCAACCTCGAGGCGCTCGGTGACTTCGAAGAGCCCGTCGGTCCTGCATTCTGGGAGCGCGGATGAGTACTGCGACCGACACACAGCGCAAGGCGCCCGCCGGTGAGCGGGTGGCCGACTGGGCGGACGGCCGGCTCGGGATCTACTCCCTGGCCAAGGCCAACATGCGCAAGATCTTCCCGGACCACTGGTCCTTCATGCTCGGCGAGATCGCCCTCTACAGCTTCATCATCATCATCCTCACGGGTGTGTATCTGACGCTGTTCTTCCACCCGAGCATGAACGAGGTCGTGTACCACGGCTCGTACGAGCCGATGCAGGGCATCAAGATGTCGCAGGCCTACGCCTCGACACTGGACATCAGCTTCGACGTCCGCGGTGGTCTGCTGGTCCGCCAGATCCACCACTGGGCCGCGCTGATCTTCCTGGCCGGCATGTTCGTGCACATGATGCGCGTCTTCTTCACGGGCGCGTTCCGCAAGCCGCGTGAGATCAACTGGCTGTTCGGCTTCCTGCTGTTCGTGCTGGGCATGTTCACCGGCTTCACCGGTTACTCGCTCCCGGACGACCTGCTGTCCGGTACGGGTGTCCGCTTCACCCAGGGCGCGATCCTGTCGACGCCGATCGTCGGCACGTACATCTCGATGTTCCTGTTCGGCGGAGAGTTCCCCGGCCACGACTTCGTCGCCCGGTTCTACTCGATCCACATCCTGCTGCTGCCGGGCATCATGCTCGGTCTGCTGGTGGCGCACCTGATCCTTGTCTTCTACCACAAGCACACGCAGTTCGCGGGTCCCGGCCGGACGAACAAGAACGTCGTCGGCATGCCGCTGCTGCCGGTGTACATGGCGAAGGCAGGCGGCTTCTTCTTCCTGGTCTTCGGCATCATCGCCATCATCGCGGCGATCGCCACGATCAACCCGATCTGGAACATCGGTCCGTACCGCCCGGACCAGGTGTCCACCGGCGCCCAGCCCGACTGGTACATGGGCTTCGCCGAGGGTCTGATCCGAGTGATGCCGGGCTGGGAGATCAACCTCTGGGGCCACACGCTGGTCCTGGGCGTGTTCATCCCGCTGATGGCCTTCGGACTGGTGCTCGCGATCATCGCGGTCTACCCGTTCGTCGAGTCCTGGGTCACCGGGGACAAGCGCGAGCACCACATCCTGGACCGCCCGCGCAACGCCCCGACCCGGACGGCCTTCGGTGTCGCCTGGATCACCGAGTACGTCATCGTCTTCATCGGCGGTGGCAACGACCTGTGGGCCACGCACTTCCACCTGTCGCTGAACGCCATCTCCTGGTTCGTACGGATCTTCATCTTCGTCGGCCCGGTCCTCGCGTTCATCGCCACCCGGCGGATCTGCCTCGGCCTCCAGCGCCGCGACAAGGAGAAGGTGCTGCACGGACGCGAGTCCGGCATCATCAAGCGCCTGCCGCACGGTGAGTTCGTCGAGATCCACGAGCCGCTCGGCCCCGAGCAGCTGCACACGCTCACCGCGCACGAGCAGTACAAGCCGGTCGAGATCGGCCCGACGGTCGACGAGAACGGTGTCGAGCGCAAGGTGTCGGCCCTGCAGAAGCTGCGGGCCCGGCTCAGCAAGGGCTACTTCGGCGAGGACAACCAGATCGCCAAGCCCACCGCCGAGGAGTACAAGGAGATCACCAGCGGCCACGGTCACCACTGATCGCCTGAACTGATCGCCACAGCGGGAGCCCCGTCCATTCGATGGACGGGGCTCTTTGCCGTCCCCGGCGCTGGATAGGGTGGGGGTGATCCCTTTTACCGGCTGTGGACCCCAGGAGCGGACCATGAACGTTGTGACCCCGATCGGCGGCGACAGCGTGGCGGACCGCACCTGGCCCGGCGTGCTGAACCCCCTGCTGCGCGGCGAGAACCTCACCGCGGACGACACCGCGTGGGCGATGGACCGCATCATGCGCGGTGAGGCGAGCGATGTGCAGATCGCCGGATTCGCGGTCGCCCTGCGCGCCAAGGGCGAGACGATCGACGAGGTGTCCGGCCTGGTACGGGCGATGTACGAGCACGCCAACACCATCCACGTACCCGGCCGTACGGTCGACATCGTCGGAACCGGCGGCGACCTCGCCAAGACGGTCAATATCTCCACCATGTCGGCGGTCGTCATCGCCGGCACCGGCGCCAAGGTCGTCAAGCACGGCAACCGCGCCTCCTCGTCCGCGAGCGGTTCCTCCGACGTGCTGGAGAAGCTCGGCGTCAACCTGGACCTCAGCGCGCAGCGGGTCGCCGAGGTCGCCGAGGAGGCGGGCATCACCTTCTGCTTCGCGGTGAAGTTCCACCCCGCCCTGCGGTACGTCGCCAGGGCCCGCAAGGAGCTCGGCACGCCGACCACGTTCAACATCCTCGGACCGCTCACCAACCCGGCCCAGGTGCGCTCCCAGGCCGTCGGTGTCGCCGACCTGAGGATGGCGCCCATCGTCGCCGGTGTCCTTGCCGAGCGCGGCAATTCGGCGCTGGTCTTCCGGGGCGACGACGGCCTGGACGAGCTGACCACGACCGCGACCTCGCGGGTCTGGGTGGTCCGGGACGGAGCGGTGCGCGAGGAGGCGTTCGACCCGCGCGACGTCGGCCTGGAGCTGGTGCCCGTCCAGGCCCTGCGCGGCGCGGACGCCTCGTACAACGCCGATGTGGCCCGGCGGGTGCTGGCCGGCGAGCGGGGGCCCGCCCGGGACGCCGTGCTGCTCAACTCGGCGGCGGCGCTGACGGCTCTCGACCCGACGGACGGCACGCTGAACGAGCAGCTCGCGGCCGGGATCGCGAAGGCCGCCGAGTCCATCGACTCCGGTGCGGCGGCCCGCGCTCTGGAGCGCTGGGTGGCGGCCAGCAACGCCTGAGCCTGCCGGGTGACCTCTGATCGGGCGGCCACGCCCTGGCACGCACGCTTCCCGCGTTGCCGAAATGCCCGAGTAGCTCCGCTACTAGGACATCCCGGCGCCTTGGAATCGCACGCACCAGACCGCGTCCGCTATCCGATCGAAGGTCACCCGGCAGGCTCTGAAACGGGCGCAGATGTGGCGCAAGGCGCAGTCCGGATCCTGGACTGCGCCTTGCGCGTCTTCGTACGTATGGCAAGATGCTGGGCAGGTCATGAGTGACAGCGACTACGGCCCCGGCCCGCTGTCCGGCAACCCTCCGTCCGTGGCGGGGTGCCCCGGGTGAAGACCAGGCCGTAGGCAGCGAGGTCTGCGGCAAGCGCGGGCCCCTCGGCATCTGTGAATGCCAACCCCCGGGGTCCTGGTCCCTAGGGAGTCTCTTGTGAGCACGCGAATGCGATAGGGCCGTCGGCCCTCTTCCGCACACCCCTTTTCACCTTTTCCGCTGCGCTGCCGCGTATCCGCCGGCGCATGCGATTTCGCCTGCCTCTCACGGGAGTTCGCCATGTCTGTCTTCACCGCTGCCGCCGACCAGTCGCTTTGTGCACCTCTGCCGGTTCTGGGCAAGGATGTGACGGTTCCGCTGGTCACGGGCGGTGAGGTCAGCTACGCCGCGCTCGACTACGCCGCCAGCGCCCCCGCGCTCCAGCGGGTCTGGGACGACGTCGCGGCGTACGCCCCGTACTACGGCAGCGTCCACCGCGGAGCCGGTTACCTCTCGCAGCTCTCCACGGACCTCTTCGAGAGCAGCCGCGTCACCGTCGCGGAGTTCCTCGGCTGCCGCGCCGGTGACCAGGTGATCTTCACCCGCTCGACCACCGACTCGCTGAACCTGCTGGCCGCGGTGGTCCCGGCCGACTGCCAGGTCTTCGTCTACGAGACCGAGCACCACGCCTCGCTGCTGCCGTGGCGCGACGCCCGGGTGACCTACCTGAACGCTCCGCGCACCCCGGCCCAGGCCGTCGAGACGCTGGAGCGGGCGCTCGCCGAGCGCGACCCCTACGGCCCCGCGCTGGTCTGCGTCACCGGTGCCTCCAACGTCACCGGCGAGCTGTGGCCGGTGAAGGAGTTGGCCGCCGCCGCGCACGCGCACGGCGCCCGGATCGTGCTGGACGCCGCCCAGCTCGCCCCGCACCACCCCGTCGACATCGCCGAGCTGGACGTGGACTGGGTTGCCTTCTCCGGACACAAGCTGTACGCGCCCTTCGGCTCGGGCGTACTGGCCGGCCGGGCCGACTGGCTCCAGGAGGCCGAGCCCTACCTCGCGGGCGGCGGCGCCTCGCGCAAGGTCGCCCGTCGCACCGACGGCGGGGTGGACGTCGAGTGGCACTCCACCGCCGCCCGCCACGAGGCCGGTTCCCCCAACGTCATCGGTGTGTACTCCATCGCCGCCGCCTGCAAGGCGCTCACCGAGGCGGGCTTCGACAACCTGGTCGCCCGGGAGCAGCACCTCGTCGCCGCGGTCCGCGCCGGCCTGGCCGAGGTCCCCGAGGTCAAGGTGCTCTCGCTGTTCGGCGACGACGCCCCGCGGGTCGGCGTCATCTCCTTCGTGGTGGAGGGCTGGAACAGCTCGCACTTCGCCGCCGCGCTCTCCGCCGAGTACGGCATCGGCGTCCGCGACGGACTGTTCTGCGCCCACCCGCTGGTCCGCACCCTGCTGGGCAGCGACCCGCAGGAGGTCGGCGAGTGCGGTGCGCCGGAGGCCGAGCCGGGCGAGCGATCGCTGAACGCGATCCGGGTGAGCTTCGGCGCCGGTACGCCGGACGAGCACATCGAGCGGTTCGTCCGCGCGGTCAAGGAACTGGTCAGCAAGGGCGCCCAGTGGAAGTACCGCACCGAGGACGGCCGCTGCGTCCCGGACCGGGGTGCGGTGCAGCTCTGAGGCACACAGCACTTCGGCGGGGGACGGGCAGCCTTGTGGGCCCGTCCCCCGCCGAAGTGCCGCGGGCGTGGTGAGGCGCGTGCCTACGCGTCGAGGCCGATGGCGAAGGCGGCCTCCAGGTCGTGCTGCGAGTAGGTACGGAACGCCACATGGGTGTCGGTGGCCTCGACGCCGGGGATCTTGCTGATCCGGCCGGGGATGACATCGGCGAGATCGTCGTGCTTGGGCACCCGGACCATGGCGATCAGGTCGTACGTACCGGTGACCGAGAAGACCTCGCTGACACTGTCCAGCGCGGCGATGGCCTCGGCGAT
Organism: Streptomyces sp. NPDC007164; assembly: GCF_040634135.1. Classification (NCBI taxonomy): domain Bacteria; kingdom Bacillati; phylum Actinomycetota; class Actinomycetes; order Kitasatosporales; family Streptomycetaceae; genus Streptomyces; species Streptomyces sp. NPDC007164. The sequence goes on along the minus strand of NZ_JBEYFB010000002.1, from coordinate 406,140 downwards.
CTCGGGAATCCGGTCCACGCTGGTTTTGATGAGCACGATCGCGGTGATCACGGCTGGCTTTCTCCCTCGGTGGCCGTGGCTGGTCCCTTCACTCTATCCGTACGCCGGTAACGCCCCCAGGCGTAGAGAAAGCCGAGGGCGAAGCCCACCACATGGGCCAGATAGGCCACGCCCGGCCCCCCGCTGCCGGCGCCCTGGACGGCCAGCCACTGGAGGGCGAACCAGAAGACCAGCACGATCCAGGCGGGGAAGCGCAGCGGCAGGAAGAAGAGGAACGGGAACAGGCTGGTGACCCGGGCCCTGGGGAACAGATACAGGAACGCCCCGAGCACCGCCGAGATCGCCCCCGAGGCCCCCACCAGCGTCTGGTCCGACGTGGCGTGCGCGGCCGCGTAGGCGACCAGGGCGAGGTAGCCGGAGATCACGTAGAAGAAGGTGAACCCGACCCGGCCCATGCGCTCCTCGGTCATCGCCCCGAACACGTACAGGAAGAGCACGTTGCCGAGCAGGTGCAGCCAGCTGCCGTGCACGAACAGGGCGGTGAACGGGGTGAGCAGGGCGTGCGCGGAGCCGTCCCACAGCTCACCGGGGATCACGCCCCAGCGTTCGAAGTACCCGGCCTGTGCGGCGAGCAGGGCGTCGGCGGTGCCGGGGACCGGGTTGAAGCCGGACAGCGGGCTGATCACGAAGACCAGGGAGCAGACCGCGATCAGGGCATGGGTCACCAGCGGTCCGCCCGAGGTGACCGTACGTAGGAGCCCGCCGGTCAGCCTGCCGGCCACAGCTCGCCGATCGATCATGAACAGAGCATGACGCAAGCGGAGGGAACGGGACAGACCGCCTCGCCGTGTCGGGGGGACACGACGAGGCCGTAGGGTTACGGCAGGACATCCGCAGTTCGACGGCGCACCGCGAGATCCTTGAAGCAAGGCAGCACGAGGCTCGACGAAAGAGGACGCAACGATGACGACGGTTCCCCAGCCGACCGACGGGACCCGCTGGCGCTGCACGCTCTGCGGAAATCTCACGCGCTTCGACGTGACCCGCTCCTCGAAGGTCGTCGAATACGTCCATCTCGACCTGGCCGGTGAGTCCAGCGTCGAGGAACGCGAGGTGGTCAGTGAGACCATCGAGTCGGTGCGCTGCCGTTGGTGCAACGCGGTGGACCAGATCGAACTGGTGGACAGGCCGGGTGCCGACTCCTGACGGAGCCGCGCCCACAGACATTTGGGGTGACGGATGGTGGAGCAGCCCGCTAGCGGCGCCGAGTCGGCCGGGGCGGCCGACGACGCCGTCGAGGCGCTCGACCGCCCACTGCCCGAAGGCGTACGGCGGCGGGTCGTCGCACTGGTCTCGGACGCGTTCGGCGGTCTGACGGTCACCGAACTCCCCGCCCAGCTGCGGCAGTACGCCCGCTTCACCCCGACCCGGCGGGCCAAGTTCGCCGGGAACGCGATGGCGGCCGCTCTGGAGAGCGATCCGTTGTTCCGGCAGCGCATCGGCGAGCGGCTCAAGGAGGGCCAGCCGGAGCTGACCGATGCCCTGGAGGCCGGGTCGCCGCCCGCGGCCGCCGACCCCGTCGACGTGGCCGCCGCGGCCTATGTGCTGCGCCCGGCGGGCTGGGTCAAGCTGGTCGCCGCCGCCGGCGAGGAGGCGCAGCGCGCGGACGCCGAGCGCGCCGACGAGGAGAGCCGCCGCGAGCTGGAGCGGCTGCGCGAGGAGCTGGTCCGCGCCCGCTCCCAGACGAAGAGCGAGACGGAGCGGCTGCGCGTCGAGCTGGACGCGGCCCGCAAGGAGGCCGAATCCCTCCAGCGCAAGCTGCGCAGCGCCGTCAACGAGGTCAAGCGCGCCGAGGCCGCGCTGCGCCGCAGCCGGGCCGAGACCGACACCGTACGGTCCGAGGCGGCCGCCCAGGTCTCCGCGGCCGAGAGCGAGAGCCGTCGCCTCAAGGCGCGGCTCGGCGAGGCCGAGGCGTCCGTGGAGGCGGGCCGCCGGGCCGCCAGGGAGGGCCGCTCGGTCGAGGACATGCGGCTGCGGCTGCTGCTGGACACGGTGCTCGACGCGGCGAGCGGACTCCGCCGCGAACTGGCCCTGCCGCCCTCCTCGATGCGGCCGGCGGACAGCGTCGACGCGGTCGAGCCGGGCCGGATGTCGCCCAAGGACATCGCCGCCAGGGCCCTTTCGGAGACCGACCCGGCCCTGCTCGACCAGTTGCTCGCGCTGCCGCAGGCGCATCTGATCGTCGACGGCTACAACGTCACCAAGACCGGCTATCCGCAGCTGCCGCTGGAGAAGCAGCGGTTGCGGCTGCTGGGCGGGCTCTCGATGCTCGCCGCGCAGACCGGTGCGGAGATGACCTGTGTCTTCGACGGGGCCGAGCTGGCGGCCCCGGTGCTGCTCGCACCGCCGCGCGGGGTCCGGGTGCTGTTCAGCAAGCCCGGGGTGACCGCCGACGAGCTCATCCGTCAGCTGGCGCGCGCCGAACCTCCGGGCAGGCCGGTCGTGGTGGTCTCCACCGACCGCGAAGTGGCCGACGGAGTCGCCAAGGCGGGTGCCAGGCCCGTTGCGTCCGTCTTGCTCCTGAAGCGCCTTTCGCGCGTCTAGCGGCACTTGCCGGTTGTCGGTGGAAATCGGGGAACGGACCGTCAAGTCACCGCTACACCCCGTGCGTCGTGGGTAAAGAAGTGCGGTCCGTGACGAGATTTTTCCGGCGAGGATTTGAACTGATCACAAGATGGTCACTAGGGTCAGGCCTCGAACCTTCGCACGGTTGATCACCCATCCGGGGTGACTGTGAAGGCACCGCCGAGTCCGTGACATGCACGGAGCCGGGGATTCGCGTCCCCCACAGCCCGGTAGGCGGCTCGAGGAAGAAGGAGCTCGCCTCCGTGGCGTCCCACCGTCGTCCCAAGCAGCCGAGCCGCGCTCGTGTGACCGTGCTCACCGCAACCGCCGCCGCAGCCGTCGCCCTGACCTCCCAGGCGGCGCACGCCGACCCGAAGCCCTCCAAGAGCGAGGTCAAGACCAAGGTCGAGAAGCTCAGCCACGAGGCCGGCGAGGCCAACGAGCAGTACTACGGCGCCAAGGAGAAGCAGCAGAAGCTGGAGAAGGAAGTCGGCGCGCTGCAGGACAAGGTGGCCCGCGGCCAGCAGGAGATCAACAACCTGCGCAACGGCCTCGGTTCGCTCGCCGCCGCGCAGTACCGCTCCGGTGGCATCGACCCTTCGGTGCAGCTCTTCCTCTCCTCGAACCCGGACACCTTCCTCGACGAGGCGTCGGCGCTCGACCAGTTGACGGCCAAGCAGACCGAGACCCTGGGGAAGATCCAGGAGAAGCAGCGGTCCCTCGCGCAGGAGCGCAAGGAGGCCCAGGACAAGCTCGGTGACCTGGAAGACGTCCGCAAGACGCTCGGCGAGAAGAAGAAGAAGCTCCAGAGCAAGCTGGGCGAGGCCCAGCGCCTGCTCAACACGATGACCGCCGCCGAGCGCGCGAAGATGCGCGACGACCAGCAGCGCGCCAGCCGCTCCGCGGGCGACCGTGTCGACCTGGGCAACGAACTCCCCGCCTCCGCCTGGGGTGCCGCGGCCCTGAACGCCGCCAAGACCCAGGTGGGCAAGCCGTACGGCCGCGGCGGCACCGGCCCCGGGTCCTTCGACTGCTCCGGGCTGACCCAGTGGGCCTACGCCCAGGCCAACGTCCAGATCTCCCGGGTCACCTACACCCAGATCAACGACGGTGTCCACATCGGGCGCAGCGCGCTGAAGCCGGGCGACCTGGTCTTCTTCAACAACACCTCGCACGTGGGGCTCTACGCGGGCAACAACACCCTCCTGCACGCCCCGTACCCGGGCACGTTCGTCCGCTTCGAGTCGATGGACACCATCGGCAGCTTCCAGTTCGGCGTCCGCGTCGGCTGACCACGCCCGAACGGGCGAATTCCCGCGCCCGCGCAGACAGTCCGCCCCGCCGGAGACCAACAGGTCACCGGCGGGGCGCCGTCGTTTCCGCCGCACTTCCCACCGGCGCGGCCTTTGGCCGCTCCGTGATCGTCCGACTACTGTCTGCCTGCCGTGCAGCTCCCGGTCGTCGGTCCGCCCGCCCCGGGCGGCAGGGGCTGCGCGCGTCTGCGTACAGCGGAAGGGAGTGCGGCGTCCTGTGGTGTCCCATCGCCGTTCCACACAGTCCGGGCTCAACCTGACCGTCCGGGCCACCGTTCTGTCCGCCGCGGCGGCGACCGCGGCCGCCACCCTCGGCGCGGCCACCGCGAACGCCGACCCGCAGGACGCGCCCAGGACCGCCAAGGCCCGCGTCGACCGGCTGTACACCGAGGCGGAGCGGGCCACCGAGCAGTACAACGCGGCCGGTGAGAACATCGGCCGGCTGCGCGGCGAGGTCGACCGGGCCCAGGACCGGGCAGCCCGCGGCCAGGAGCAGGTCAACCGGATGCGTACGGTGCTCGGTTCGGCGGCGAGCGCGCAGTACCGCTCCGGCTCCATCGACCCTTCGCTCGCCCTGCTGCTCTCCTCCGACCCGGACAGCTACCTCGACCGGGCGGCCGTGCTGGAACGCCTGACCGGCCTTCAGGCCGCCGAGCTGCGGGAACTCCAGCAGGTCCAGCGCGGGCTGACGCAGACCCGGGCGGAGGCGGCCCGCGCACTGGCCGAGCTGGAGCGCAGCCGGGCGGATGCCACCCGCCACAAACGGACCGTCGAGCGCAAGCTCGCCGAGGCCAGGAAGCTGCTGGGCGCGCTGCCCGGCGCCGACCGGGCGGAGTTCGAGCGGGCCTCGCGCTCCGGCCGCGACGCCGGGTACCCGGCCATGGCCGACCTGCTGGCCGGCTCCGCGCGTGCGGCGGCCGCCGTCATGGCGGTCCGGCAGGCGCTCGGCCGCCCGTACGTCTGGGGGGCCAGCGGACCGGCCGGATTCGACTGCTCCGGGCTGATGCAGTGGGCGTACGCCCGGGCCGGGGTCAGCCTGCCCCGGACCTCGCAGGCCCAGCGGTACGCGGGCCACATGGTGCCGCTCTCCGCCGCCCGCCCCGGCGACCTGGTCGTCTACCGGGCGGACGCCGGCCACGTCGCGATGTACGTCGGCAACGGACAGGTGATCCACGCCCCGTACCCCGGGGCCCCGGTGCGCTACGACCCCGTCGGCATGATGCCCGTCACGTCGGTCACCCGCGTCTGACCGTACCCTCGATCGGGTGCGGCGACGGCGGGGACGGAACGGCGGGCGACGGGCGGCGGGAGCGCTGCTCGCGGGAGCGCTGCTCGTCTCCGGCTGCGCGGCCCGCGACGACGGCGCCGCCCCCGGATCCACCACCCGGGCCGTCCGCGCCACGCTGGACCGCCGGGCCGCCGCCGTGCTGGACCACGACACCGACGCCTACCTCGCCACCACGGACCCCGGGGCCACCGCACTGCGCGCGGCCCAGCGCCGGGAGCTCGGCAACCTCGCCGACGTGCCGCTCGGCTCCTGGACCTACCGGCTGCGCGGCGTGACCGCCGAGGGCACCGACCGGGCCACCGCCGACGTCGAGCTGCGCTACCGGATCAAGGGCTACGACGCGGCGCCGGTCACCGCGGACCGGGTGTTCCACCTGAAGCGGGACCGGGCGGCCGGCCGCTGGTACGTCGTGGGCGAGCGGGCGGTCGGGGACGGAGTCCAGCTCTGGCAGCAGGGCGACGTCCGGGTGGTGCCCGGGAAGCACAGCCTGGTGCTCGGCGTCGGCCGCACGGACCGGGAGCTGAACCGGATCGCCCGTACCGCGGACGGCGCGGTGCCCGCCGTCTCCGGCGCCTGGCCGGAGCGCTGGGCGGGCCGCGTGGTGGTGCTCGTGCCGCGGACGGTGCGGGACATGGCGGGGCTGCTGGGGTCGACGGCGGCGGACTACCGAGGGATCGCCGCCGTCACCACGGGACGGACCGGCGGCACGGGCCGGACCCCGGCGGACCGGGTGATCGTCAACCCGGAGGCGTACGGCACGCTCGGCACCTTCGGGCAGCGGATCGTCCTCACCCACGAGACCACCCATGTCGCCACCCGCGCCCGCACCTCCGCCGCGACCCCGACCTGGCTCTCCGAGGGCTTCGCGGACTGGGCGGCCTACCGGGCCGAGGACCGCGCCGCGGCCCGGATCGCACCCGAACTCGCGGACGCCGTCGCACGCGGCGAGCTGCCGGCCGGGCTCCCCACCGACGAGGACTTCGCCTTCACGGGCGATCCCGCGCGCCTGGCGAGGGCGTACGAGGGCGGCTGGGCGGCCTGCGAGCTGATCGCCGACCACTGGGGCGAGCGGAAGCTGTTCGCCTTCTACCGGGCCGTCGGAGGGCACTCGGGACGGGACGGAGCGGTGGAGCAGGCCATGCGCGAGGTGCTCGGCACGACCCCCGAGGACTTCACCGTGCTCTGGCGCGACCGCCTGCGCACCACGCTCGGCTGAGCGGGCGCGCGGCTCAGGAGGCGACCGGCTCCGCCTCCCGGTCGAGGCCGGACCGGGCGGCCGGGCCGCCCTCGCGCGCCGCCCCGGTGACCGTCCGCCGCCACAGCCGACGGCAGGCGATCAGCGTCGCCGCGACCAGCAGGCCGTTGCGCAGGAACATCAGCGTCACGCCCGTCGCGTCGCTGGTCACCACGTGGACGAACCCGAGCGGGAACTCCCACTGGGTGACGCCCGTCGCCGCCAGCACCAGACAGGCCGGCAGCACCATCCGGCTGTCGCGGAACACCAGGCAGACCGCCGCCAGGCCGACCAGCCACAGCATGTACTGGGGACTGATCACCCGGCTCGTCGTCGTGAACAGCAGCACCGCCGTGAACGCCGCGTCCGCCGGGGTGCTCACGCCGAACTCACGGGCCCGCAGCCGCCACAGCAGCAGCCAGCCGAACGCGAGGACCGACAGACCGAGGGCGAGCGTGCTCACCAGCGGCACGTGCGGGCCCAGGAACTCCATCGAGCCGTAGTGCAGTTCCACCCGGCCCTGCCAGCCGAACTGCCGCGCCACATGGAAGACCAGCGCCCCCAGCGACTCGACCTCGGTGCCCCGGTCGCGCTGGGAGCCCAGGAAGGCCAGCGCCCCCGGCATCGCCACGGTGCACACCACCAGCAGCCCGGCCGCCGTCACCGCCGCGGCCGTCCACGCCAGCCGCGTCCGCCGCCCGCGCGCCGTACCCGCCAGGATCAGCGCCGGCCACACCTTCAGCAGCGCACCGACGGCGGCCAGCACCCCCAGCACCCGCGGATGCCGCAGCCCCGCCAGCAGAGCCGCCACCGCGACCGCCGTGACCATCACGTCGTAACGGGCGTACGCGGTCGTGCCGAGCAGCGGCACCCCCGCCACCCACACCCAGGCGCCGGCCGGCCACCGGCCGTCCCCCCGGCCCGCGTACAGCAGCAGCCCCAGCACCAGCAGATCGCAGACGAACGCGAGGACGAAGAAGGCCGAGGCGTAGTCCAGGAACGGCAGCAGCGCGGGGGAGAGGATGGCGAGCGCGGCCAGCGGCGGGTACTGCCAGGTGACGTCGGACTGCGGATACGTACCGGTCTTCAGGACCTCGGACCAGCCGTGGTAGATCACCGAGACATCGCTGGTCACGTCCGGTCCGGGCAGCGTGATCACCTTGGTGACGCAGAGCAGCAGCGCGACCCTGGTCAGGGCCCACACCACGACGGCCAGCCGCGCGCCGGTCGATCCGGTCATGACCGCCTCATCCGTTCTCATCGGTGGGTACCGGGTGGGTACGAGGAGCCATGATGCCCGCCCGGAGTGCGCGAGAGCCATCGGGCCGGGCTGCCGGTACTGTCGGCCGGGATGGACAAGACCCTGATCGTGACCAACGACTTCCCGCCCCGCCCCGGCGGCATCCAGGCGTTCCTGCACAACATGGCGCTGCGCCTGGACCCCGCACAGATCGTCGTGTACACCTCCACCTGGAAGCGGACCCCCGAAGGCCGCGCGGCCACCGCCGCCTTCGACGCCGAGCAGCCGTTCACCGTCGTGCGCGACCCCGTGACGATGCTGCTGCCGACCCCCCGGGTCACCCGGCGCGCGGTGCGGCTGCTGCGCGAGCACGGCTGCACCTCCGTCTGGTTCGGCGCCGCCGCCCCGCTCGGGCTGATGGCACCGGCGCTGCGCCGGGCGGGCGCCCGCCGTCTGGTCGCCACCACCCACGGGCACGAGGCGGGATGGGCGCAGCTGCCCGCGGCCCGGCAGCTGCTGCGACGGATCGGCGAGGGCACGGACACGATCACGTACCTGGGGGAGTACACCCGCTCCCGGATCGCCCCCGCGCTCACCCCACGGGCCGCGGCGCGGATGGCCCAGCTGCCGCCCGGCGTCGACGAGAAGACCTTCCAGCCGAGCTCGGGCGGGGACCGGACCAGGGCCGGGCTCGGCCTCTCGGACCGGCCGGTCGTCGTCTGTGTGTCCCGGCTCGTGCCGCGCAAGGGCCAGGACACGCTGATCCTCGCGATGCCCGCGATCCTGGCGCAGGTGCCGGACGCGGTGCTCCTGATCGTCGGCGGCGGACCGTACGACAAGGAGCTCAGGCGGCTGGCCGAGGAGACCGGGGTCGGGGAGTCCGTGCGGTTCACCGGACCGGTGCCCTGGGAGGAGCTGCCCGCCCACTACGGCGCGGGCGACGTCTTCGCCATACCGTGCCGCACCCGGCGCGGCGGCCTCGACGTGGAGGGGCTCGGCATCGTCTTCCTGGAGGCCTCCGCGACCGGTCTGCCGGTGGTGGCGGGCGACTCGGGCGGCGCGCCCGACGCGGTGCTCGACGGCGAGACCGGGTGGGTGGTGCGCGGCGGCAGCGTGGAGGAGTCGGCCGACCGGATCGTCACGCTGCTGCGCGACCCGGAGCTGCGGCAGCGGATGGGGGAGCGGGGGCGGGCCTGGGTCGAGGAGAAGTGGCGCTGGGACCTGCTCGCCGAGCGGCTGCGGGCGCTGCTCTGAGCCACGTGCGAGATGGAGACGCGGGCGCTTGCTCCCGGGCCACGTACGAGGTGCGGATGCTCGCTCCCGGCCTCGTGCGCGGCGCGGGCGCTCGCTCCGGACCACGTACGCGTCAGGGCCCGCACACGTCGTGCGGGCCCTGCGACGTACGGATGCCGGTCAGCCCCGGTAGATCGACTCGATCTCGTCCGCGAAGTCCTTCGCCACCACGTTCCGCTTCAGCTTCAGCGACGGCGTGATGTGGCCCGCCTCCTCGGTGAACTGCGAGTCCAGGATGCGGAACTTGCGCACCGACTCCGCCTTGGACACGGCCGCGTTCCCGTCGTCCACCGCCCGCTGCACCTCGGCCAGCAGCTCCGGGTCCTCGCGCAGCGACACCGCCGTCGAACCCGCCGGCTTGCCGTGCTCCGCCGCCCAGCGGCCCAGGAACTCCTCGTCCAGGGTGACCAGCGCGCCCACGAACGGCCGTCCGTCGCCGACCACCATGCACTCGGCGATCAGGGCGTGCCCGCGGATCCGGTCCTCGATCACCGCGGGAGCGACGTTCTTGCCGCCCGCGGTGACGATGATCTCCTTCTTGCGGCCGGTGATCGCGAGATAGCCGTCCTCGTCCAGCGTGCCGATGTCGCCCGTGTGGAACCAGCCGTCGGCCAGCGCGTCGGCCGTCGCCGCCTCGTTGTTCCAGTAACCGGTGAACAGGTGCTCGCCGTGCAGCAGCACCTCGCCGTCGTCGGCGATCCGCACCACCGAACCGGGCAGCGGCTGGCCGACCGTACCGATCTTCTGCCGGTCCCACGGATTGAAGGCGGTGGCCGCGCACGTCTCGGTCAGGCCGTAGCCCTCCAGGACGGTGAAGCCGATGCCGCGGTAGAAGTGGCCGAGCCGCTCGCCCAGCGGCGCGCCGCCGGAGATCGCGTACTCGCCGCGCCCGCCGAGCACCGCGCGCAGCTTGCCGTAGACCAGCCGGTCGAAGATCTTGTGCTTCAGCCTCAGGCCCAGCGCGGGGCCCTGGGGGGTACTCAGCGCGCGGCTGTAGGCGATCGCCGTGTTCGCGGCCCTGTCGAAAATCTTTCCCTTGCCGTCGGCCTGCGCCTTGGCCCGCGCCGCGTTGTACACCTTCTCGAAGACCCGCGGCACACCGAGAATCAACGTCGGCCGGAACGAGGCCAGTTCATCGGTGAGGTGCTTGATGTCCGGTACGCAGCCGAGCTTGATCGGGGCCATCACCGAGGCCACCTCGACCAGCCGCCCGAAGACGTGCGCGGCGGGCAGGAAGAGCAGTACGGAGCACTCACCGGTACGGAAGAGCGGCTTCAGCCGCTCCACCACGTTGCCGCACTCGGCGAAGAAGCTGCGGTGCGTGAGCACACAGCCCTTGGGGCGGCCGGTGGTGCCCGAGGTGTAGACGATGGTGGCCGGGTCGTCCGCCTTGGCGCTCGTCATCCGCAGGTCCAGCGTCTCGTCCGAGACGTCCTCCCCGATCGCCGTCAGCCCGCGGATCGCGTCTTCCTCGATCTGCCAGATGCCCTTAAGGGCCGGCAGGCCGGCCTGGACGGAGACCACGGAGGCCTGGTGCGCCTTCGACTCCACCAGACACAGGGCGGCACCGGAATCACCGAGGATCCACTGGATCTGCTCGGGCGAACTGGTCTCGTACACCGGGACGGTGACCGCGCCGGCGCTCCAGATCGCGAAGTCGAGCAGTACCCACTCGTAGCGGGTGCGCGAGAGCAGGGCCACCCGGTCACCGGCGTCGACGCCCGCGGCGATCAGCCCTTTGGCGACGCCTCTGACCTCGGCCAGGAACTGCGCGGCGTTCACATCGGCCCACGCGCCCCCCACCTTGCGGCTCATCACCGCGACATCGGGATGCTGAGCGGCATTGCGGCGGATGAGATCCGTCAGGTTGCCGTCCGAAGGGACCTCGTACAGGGCCGGAAGGCTGAACTCGCGCAAGACTGCTGCTCCTCATCGGGCTCCGGTGCCACGGCTCTGTGTGACGCACCGGCTGCGGTCCAGGATTGGCAGGTGCTCAGTGGGGTGAGCACGACTGGACTGCCCGGACGTTACCCACCAGTACTCGGTTCCCGATAGGGGGTTCCGGCCAGATGTCTTACGCGTCACACATCGCGGTGATCCTTGGGCGCACAGTAGTCCACCCGTATGACCGGGCGAAGATTTTCGCAGGTCCGGCGGCCTCTACCCAGGTGACCGGGAGCGTCCTAGGGTGATCGTCATGCGAGCCGGACCGGACAGCGCCAGACAGCGCACGCGTATCCATGTGGTCAGCGACGTGCACGGCAACACCGAGGCGCTGGCCCGCGCCGGGGACGGCGCCGACGCGCTGGTCTGCCTCGGTGACCTGGTGCTCTTCCTCGACTACGCCGACCACTCGCGCGGCATCTTCCCCGATCTCTTCGGAGTGGAGAACGCCGACCGGATCGTCGCGCTGCGCACCGCGCGCCGCTTCGAGGAGGCCCGCGAGTTCGGCCGCGGCCTGTGGGCGGGCCGGGACCGCAACGCGGCGATCGTCTCGGCGGTGCGCAAGCAGTACGCCGAGCTCTTCGCGGCCTTCCCCACCCCGACGTACGCCACCTACGGCAACGTCGACATCCCCGGCCTGTGGTCCGAGTACGCGCATCCCGGCACCACCGTCCTGGACGGCGAACGGGCCGAGATCGGCGGCCGCGTCTTCGGCTTCGTCGGCGGCGGGCTGAAGACCCCTATGAACACCCCGTACGAGATCGGCGACGAGGAGTACGCGGCGAAGATCGAGGCGCTCGGCCCGGTCGACGTGCTCTGCACCCACATCCCGCCCGATGTGCCGGAGCTGACGTACGACACGGTGGCGCGCCGCTTCGAGCGCGGCAGCCGGGCCCTGCTGGACGCCATCCGCCGGACCCGCCCCCGGTACGCCCTGTTCGGCCACGTCCACCAGCCGCTGGTGCGACGGATGCGGATCGTTGCCACCGAATGTGTGAACGTCGGACACTTCGCGTCCACCGGCAGGCCCTGGTCCCTGGAGTGGTGACCACACCGGCACCGGACCCTGGAACGAGGCGCCGCGCACACGCGATAGCCTTCTGACGGCAGGCATCTGCCGACGCACCGGTACACCGCACTGGAGGAGCCACGGCGATGGCTGAACACACCAGCTCGAGCATCACGATCGAGGCGGCACCGGCCGACGTCATGGGAGTGATCGCCGACTTCGCCCGCTACCCGGAGTGGACCGGAGAGGTCAAGGAGGCCGAGGTCCTCGCCGAGGACGACCACGGCCGCGCCGAGAAGGTCCGGCTCGTCCTCGACGCCGGAGCGATCAAGGACGACCACACCCTCGCCTACACCTGGATCGGCGACTACGAGGTCAGCTGGACCCTCGTCAAGTCCCAGATGCTGCGCGCCATCGACGGCTCCTACGCACTGGCCCCGCTCGGCGACGGCGACCGCACCGAGGTCACCTACCGGCTCACCGTCGACGTCAAGATCCCGATGCTCGGCATGATCAAGCGCAAGGCCGAGAAGGTCATCATCGACCGGGCCCTGGCCGGACTGAAGAAGCGCGTCGAGTCCGTCCCGAAGGGCTGACCCGGATGCGTACGGTCCTCGTCACCGGCCCCGGCGGCGCCGGCCGTACCACCGTCGCGGCGGCGACCGCGCTGGCCGCCGCCCGCCGGGGCCGGCGCACCCTGCTGCTGACCGCCGACGGCATACCCGGCTTCCCCGAGGACACCGAGCCCACCGAGGTCACCGACGGGCTGTGGTCCGCCCGCATCGACTCCGGCGAGCACTTCCGCGGCGAACTCCTCGCCCTCCAGGACCAGGCCTCCGTCGTACTCGACCTGCTCGGCGGGAACCGGCTGGACGGCGAGGAGCTGACCGAACTCCCCGGCAGCACCCAGCTCGCCCTGCTGCACGCCCTGCGCCGCGCCGCCGAGGGCGACTGGTCGCGGGCCGGCCACGACCTCCTCGTCGTCGACCTGCCGCCCCTGCGCGAAGCACTCGCCCTGCTCGCACTCCCCGAACAACTGCGCCGCTATCTGCGCAGGCTGCTCCCCCCGGAACGCCAGGCCGCCCGCGCCCTGCGCCCGATGCTCGCCCAGCTCGCCGGCGTGCCCATGCCCGCCCAGTGGCTGTACGAGGCGGCCGCCCGCAGGGACGCCGAGCTGGCCGCCGTGCAGGCCCTGATCGAGGCCCGCGACACCACGGTCCGGCTGGTCGCGGAGCCCGGCCCCGCCGCCGAGGACACCCTGCGCACCGCCCGCACCGGCCTCGCCCTGCACGGACTGCGGGTCGACGCCCTCGCGGTGAACCGGGTGCTGCCCAGGCACTCGGCCGACCCCTGGTTCGCGGAGCTCGCCGCACAGCAGGAGAAGACCGTCGACCACTGGTACGAGGAGTGGGCGCCCCACGCCGCGCTGTGCCAGGTGCCCCACCTCGGCCGCGACCCGCGCGGCCTCGACGACCTCGCCCGCCTCGACACCGCGGCCGACGGCCCCCGCGGGGACGACGGACTCGCCGGGGGACTGGACGGGCGGGGCCCCGGCCGGGCCGACGCCCCCTGGTGGGTGGAGAGCCCCGGTACCCCGGAAGGCCTGGACGGGCTGCTGCCCGGCGCCCGGATCGTGACCACCGGCCCGCCGTCCGGCGACGGCGACCCGGTCCTGGTCTGGTGCCTGCCGCTGCCCGGCGCCGCCAAGAAGGACCTCCAGCTGGTCCGCCGCGGCGACGAACTGCTGCTCACCGTCGGCCCGTTCCACCGGATCGTCCCGCTGGAGTCCGGACTGCGCCGCTGCACCGTCTCCGGCGCCGCCCTCACCGACGGGGTGCTCCGGGTCCGGTTCACCCCGGACCCCGGCCTGTGGCCGAGGACGGGCTGAACGGCGCGTCGCGCTTCGGGTAACGTCGGTAGTACGTGCCCCGTATGCCGGGCCGCCGGCACACCACGTCGCAGGAGTCCGCCATGAGCGATGCCACCGATCGTCCCGTCGACGACGACGCGTGGGCGAAGGCCTGCGCCGAGGACCTCGAAGCGGAGAAGGCCCGCCGCCGGGCCCAGTACGGCCCGCCGCCCGGCTCCGCCGCCGAGGAACTGCGCAAGCTGGTCGACGCCGTGGCCGACAAGTTCTCGTCCCTCCAGTCGCCGCTGTTCGGCGCGGCGGCCCAGGGCACCGTGCAGCAGATCATCAAGCAGGCGAAGTCCGCGGTCGAGCCCGTCATCGAGCGCAACCCGGACGTCTTCGAGCACATCGCCGCGGCCGGCGGCGAACTCCTCGCCGCCTACCGCTCCGCCGTCGAGGGCCAGGAACGCCGCTGGACCCAGGACGCCGGCGACCCCGCCGGCACCGAGAAGAAGGCCGACGACCCCTCCGATCCCCGTGACGAGGGCCCCGCCGCGGGCGAACACATCGACCTGGACTGACCGGCACCGATGGGCCGGGCCCCCGGCTCGGGTACGGTTGGCCTCAGCGGGGCTCGACCGGAACTGAGGGATTCATGGGACTCACCATCGGCGTCGATATCGGCGGCACGAAGATCGCGGCTGGAGTGGTCGACGAAGAGGGCCGGATCCTCTCGACGCACAAGGTGCCGACCCCGCCGACAGCCGAAGGCATCGTCGACGCGATCGCCTCGGCCGTGTCCGGTGCGAGCGAGGGCCATCAGATCGAGGCCGTCGGCATCGGCGCCGCCGGATACGTCGACGACAAGCGCGCCACCGTGCTCTTCGCGCCGAACATCAACTGGCGGCACGAGCCGCTGAAGGACAAGGTCGAACAGCGCGTCGGCCTTCCCGTCGTCGTCGAGAACGACGCCAACGCCGCCGCCTGGGGCGAGTACCGCTTCGGTGCCGGCCAGGGCCACGACGACGTCATCTGCATCACGCTCGGCACCGGCCTCGGCGGCGGCATCATCATCGGCAACAAGCTGCGCCGCGGACGCTTCGGCGTGGCCGCCGAGTTCGGCCACATCCGGGTCGTCCCGGACGGTCTGCTCTGCGGCTGCGGCAGCCAGGGCTGCTGGGAGCAGTACGCGTCCGGACGCGCACTCGTCCGGTACGCCAAGCAGCGCGCCAACGCCACCCCGGAGAACGCCACGATCCTGCTGTCGCTCGGCGACGGCACGGTGGACGGCATCGAGGGCAAGCACATCAGCCAGGCCGCCCGGCAGGGCGACCCGGTGTCGGTCGACTCGTTCCGCGAGCTGGCCCGCTGGGCCGGCGCCGGACTGGCCGACCTCGCCTCGCTCTTCGACCCGTCCGCGTTCATCGTCGGCGGCGGCGTGTCGGACGAGGGCGAGCTGGTGCTCGACCCGATCCGCAAGTCGTTCCGGCGCTGGCTGATCGGCGGCGAATGGCGCCCGCACGCCCAGGTCCTCGCGGCCCAACTGGGCGGCAAGGCGGGCCTGGTGGGCGCGGCCGACCTGGCACGCCAGGGCTGAGCCGGCCGGACCGTACCGAACCCGGACGCCCGTCGCGCCCTTGTGGCAGCGGCGGGCGTCCGTCGTATCGTGAGGCACATGGTCCTGACGCCACTGCCCGACTCCCGTACCGAGCCGGATGGTTCGGCCGTCATCAGAGTGCTCAGCTACAACATCCGGTCGATGCGCGACGACCGCGAGGCGCTGGCCCGCGTCATCACCGCCTGCGACCCCGACCTCGTCCTCCTCCAGGAAGCACCGCGGTTCTTCCGCTGGCGCAAGCGCGCGGCCTGGCTCGCCGCCCGTACCGACCTGGTCGTGCTCGGCGGCGGTGCCACGGCGGCCGGGCCGCTGCTGCTCTGCTCGCTGCGGGCCACCGTGGAGCGGACGCAGGACGTGCTGCTGCCGCTCACCCCCGGGCTGCACCGCAGGGGCTTCGCCACCTCGGTGGTACGGATCGCGGGCACCCGGATCGGCCTGCTGAGCTTCCATCTGAGCCTGCAACGGGACGAACGCCTGGCCCAGACCGAGATGCTGCTGGAGCGGCTGGACGGCATGGGCGTCGAGCACGCGATCGCGGCCGGCGACCTCAACGATGTACCGACCGGGAGCGCGTTCCGGCGGCTGGCCGGGCGGCTCCAGGACTGCTGGACGGTCCGGCCGTGGGGCGAGGAGCACACCTACTCGCCGGACCACCCGCGACGGCGCATCGACGCGATCTTCGCGACGGAGGGGATCGAGGTGCTCGGCTGCGGTGTCCCCGCCGGGCTGCCCGGGGTCACTGAGGCGGACCTGCGGGCGGCCACCGACCACCTGCCGGTGCTGGCGGCGCTACGGGTGCCCGCGCTGCTGCCCTGACACCTTCACGGCCTCACCCGCGATTGTCAGCGGCGTCGCGGCGCCCGGGACCTCCGCCTCCGGCGTTGTCGTCAGTCGCGATGGCTCCGCCATCACTCCCTCCTCCGCCTTGGATTCGAAGGCCCCGGGCGCCGCTCCTTCCCCCGCTGACAATCGCGGGTGAGGCCGTTACTCCGCCCCGGTCTCAGACCACCGCCCCGCGCCCGGGGTCGTCGCCGTCCTCGTCGTCATCGTTCATCCGCGCCACCAGCGTGACGAAACCGCCCAGGAAACCGCCGACGCAGACCGTCGTCAGCCACCAGGTCATGTCCCACCGCAGCAGCACCGCGATCAGCATCAGCACCGGACCGCCGACGACCGCGAGCCAGGCGAACTTCGCCGTGACGTCGGCCTCTGGCAGCGGCGGCGGCTCCGGGGGGACGAAGTGCCCCTCGTCGCTGTCGTCGAGGTCGCCGTCCTTCGGCTCCGGGACCTCGTAGTCACGCGGACCGATGACTCCGGGCGCGAAGACGACCGAGCTGCCGAGCGGCTTCTCCGGCGGCTTCACGGACTTCTTCCCGAGCCCCTTGTCCGGATCCAGGACGTCGGACCCGTCGTCCTCCGGCAGCGCGAGATCCTCGATCGACCTGAACGGCTTGGCGCCCGGCGGGTCCGGCGGCTCCTCGCCGTACCCGGCGACGATCGCCTGCCACGCGGCGTCCTCGTCGACCGACGGCTCCGGCCGGGCGCCGTCGGCGCCCGGTGCCGCCTGCTGTGCGGCGCCGTCCTGCGGGCCCGTGCCGTCGTCGGGCACGGCCGCTCCCTCCGCAGGAAGAGGCTCGCGCTCCTCCTCGCTGCCCGCGCGCTCCGCGTCGTGCTCAGCCACCTGACGTGCTCCCCTTCTTTCCGACGCTCGGGGCGAGGCGGCCGATGAACCGGTAGCTCTCGTCGAAGATCCGCTCCGCATCATGGTCCAACGTCGCGACGTGGTAGCTCTGTTCCAGCAGGATCTCCTCGACGTCCGTCGACGACACCCGGCTGAGGATGCGGGCCGAATCGGCCGGCGGCACCACATGGTCCTGCGGGCTGTGCAGCAGCACCAGCGGCTGGGTGACCTGGGGCAGCTCGGCGTCGACCAGACGGAAGAACTTCCGCAGCGAATGCGCCGCGTGCAGCGGCACCCGGTCGTACCCCACCTCGGCGGAGCCCGCCAGGGCGATGTCGCTCGCCAGCCCCTTCGTCGTCCGCACCAGATGGCGGGCGACCGGCAGCGCGTACGCCGACAGGCCGTGCACCTTGTTCGCCGGGTTGACCAGCACCAGGCCACTGATCGCGTCCCCGTGCTTCGCCGCCAGCCGCAGCGTCAGGGCGCCGCCCATGGACAGCCCGAAGACGAAGACCTGGCTGCACCGCTCCAGCAGGGCGCGCAGCTCCCGGTCCACCTCCGCGTACCAGTCCTGCCAGCCGGTGAGCTGCATGTCCTCCCAGCGGGTGCCGTGCCCCGGCAGCAGGGGCAGCGAGACGGTGAGCCCGCGCTCCGCCAGATGGTCGGCCCAGGGGCGCAGCGACTGCGGGGAACCGGTAAATCCGTGACAGAGGAGGACGCCGACCTCTCCGCCCTCGTGGCGGAACGGCTCGGCTCCAGGAAGGACCGGCACCGGAGTCTCCTGTTCGTGGGGCTCGCAGGGGAGCGAAAGGGGGGAGTGCAGAGGATTACTTCACCGTACGCGACCGGACCGACACCGACCAGGGCCGTCGCCGACACCGACCGGGGCCGTCGCCGACACCGACCGGGGCCGTCACCGGCTCCGGCCGCCGCAGCGGCTCCGTGCCGGGCGGGAGCGCGGGCGCCCCACGGGTTAAGGTCTGTCGGACAGCACACAGGAGGCACCCGAGTTGATCTACGGCGCAATGAAGTTCTCCATCGGCGGCTCACTGAAGCTCGCCTTCCGGCCATGGGTGGAGGGCCTGGAGAACATCCCCGCGCAGGGACCGGCGATCCTCGCGAGCAATCACCTGTCGTTCTCCGACTCCTTCTTTCTGCCGGCCGTCCTGGACCGCAAGGTCACCTTCATCGCCAAGTCCGAGTACTTCACCGCACCTGGCGTGAAGGGCAAGCTGACCGCCGCCTTCTTCAAGGGCGTCGGCCAGCTCCCGGTGGACCGCTCGGGCGCCCGCGGCGCCGGTGAGTCGGCCATCAAGGCGGGCATCGAGGTCATCGAGAGCGGCGGCCTCTTCGGCATCTACCCGGAGGGCACCCGCTCGCCCGACGGCCGTCTCTACCGGGGCAAGCCCGGCGGGCTGGCCAGGGTGGCGCTGGCCACCGGGGCGCCCGTCATCCCCGTCGCGATGATCGACACGGAGAAGATCCAGCCGCCCGGCCAGGTGATGCCCAAGCTGATGCGCCCGGGGATCAGGATCGGCAAGCCGCTCGACTTCAGCCGCTACCACGGCATGGATGGGGACCGCTTCATCCTGCGCTCGGTCACCGACGAGGTGATGTACGAGATCATGAAGCTCTCCGGCCAGGAGTACGTCGACATCTACGCGACGGCGGCCAAGCGGCAGATCGCGGACGAGGCCAAGCGTCACGCCGAGGCGGAGAAGCACAAGGACACCGGGTCCGCGACACAGGGGTGAAGGAACGGCACGGCGCGTGAACGCGTCCGTTCCGTCCAGGGGGTGGGGGAAGTGGCCAGGCGCGAGCGGGTCGTACGGATGTCGGTCGAGCAGCCGCTGTGGAGTGCGCTGACCGCGTATCGCATCCTGACGATGCTGTACGCGGTACTGCTCGCCGTCTTCGGCCGGGAGAAGTACGACCGGCCGTGGGTGGCCGTCGCCTTCCTGGCGGTGCTGGTGGTCTGGACGCTCGCCACCCTCCCGAAGGTTTCGAACGCCACCGCCTGCACCAAACGCTTCCTCGGCGCCGATCTGACCATCGCGCTCACCGGCATACTCCTCACCCCGCTCGCCGACTTCGAGGCCCAGCAGATGGACGGCCCGACGCTGCCGTCCATCTGGACCGCGGGCTCCGTGCTGGCCTTCGCGATCAAGGGCGGCTGGCGCTGGGCGGCCTTCGCGTCGAGCTTCGTCGCCGTCGTCAACATCGTCGAGCGCGGCCATCCCAGCCGGGACACCTTCCACAACGTGCTGCTGGTCTGGGTCGCCTCCATCGCCATCGGGTACGTCATCGAGGTGGCCAGGGCCAGTGAGCGCACCCTGGCCCGCGCCCTGGAGATCGAGGCCGCCACCCGTGAGCGGGAACGGCTGGCCCGGGACATCCACGACAGCGTGCTCCAGGTTCTGGCGATGGTGCAGCGCCGGGGCACCGCGCTCGGCGGGGAGGCGGCCGAACTGGGCCGGATGGCCGGGGAACAGGAGGTCGCCCTGCGCACCCTGGTCTCCAGCGGTCTTGTGCCCACCACCCGGGTCTCCGAGGACGCCGCCGAGGGCGCGGTGGTCCGCAGCGTCGAGGTCGACGACGAACCGGCCGAACCGGCCGACCGCGATCTGCGCGCCCTGCTCGCCCCGCACGCCGGATCCCGGGTCAGCTTCGCGGAGCCGGGCGCTCCGGTACTGCTGGCCGCCGCGGCCGCGACGGAGCTGGCGGCCGCTGTCAGTGCCGCCCTGGACAATGTGAGGGTCCACGCGGGGGAGAATGCCCAGGCCTGGATCCTCGTCGAGGACTGGCCGGACGAGGTGATCGTGACGGTCCGGGACGACGGCCCCGGAATCCCGGACGGGCGGCTCGCCCAGGCCGAGGGGGAAGGGCGGATGGGGGTGGCCCTGTCGATCCGGGGGCGGCTGCGTGACCTGGGTGGCACGGCCGAGCTGATCTCGGTGCCCGGCCAGGGCACCGAGGTCGAGTTGAAGGTTCCGAAGGTTCCACGGGGGAAGGCAGGATCAGCGAGATGAGCACGGAGAACACCGGGGTCGCGCAGGAGCGGGCCATCAGGGTCATGGTGGTCGACGACCATCCGATGTGGCGCGACGCCGTCGCCCGCGACCTTTCCGAATCGGGCTTCGACGTGGTGGCG
Organism: Streptomyces sp. NPDC007164; assembly: GCF_040634135.1. Lineage (NCBI taxonomy): Bacteria > Bacillati > Actinomycetota > Actinomycetes > Kitasatosporales > Streptomycetaceae > Streptomyces > Streptomyces sp. NPDC007164. The sequence goes on along the minus strand of NZ_JBEYFB010000002.1, from coordinate 385,895 downwards.
ACCGCGGGCGACGGACCGCAGGCCGTCCGCAGGGCCAAGGCAGTCACCCCCGACGTCCTGGTGCTCGACCTGAATCTGCCCGGCATGCCCGGCGTCCAGGTCTGCAAGGAGCTCGTCGGCTCCCACCCCGGGCTGCGGGTGCTGGTGCTCTCCGCCAGCGGTGAGCACGCCGACGTCCTGGAAGCGGTCAAGTCCGGCGCCACCGGCTATCTGCTCAAGTCGGCCAGTACGCAGGAGCTCACCGAGGCCGTGCGCTCCACCGCCGTCGGCGACCCCGTCTTCACACCGGGCCTGGCCGGACTGGTCCTCGGCGAGTACCGCAGGCTCGCCTCCGATCCCGCACCCGCCGCGTCCGACGAGCCCAAGGCCCCGCAGCTCACCGAGCGCGAGACCGAGGTGCTGCGGCTGGTGGCCAAGGGCCTCTCGTACAAGCAGATCGCCGAGCGGCTGGTCATCTCGCACCGCACCGTGCAGAACCACGTGCAGAACACCCTGGGCAAGCTCCAGCTGCACAACCGGGTGGAGCTGGTGCGGTACGCGATCGAGCGCGGTCTCGACGACGCCTGAGCCGGCGGCCCCGGCCGGGCGGCGCGGCAGGGGCATGGGCCGTATATTCGCGATGACCGGCCCTTGCCCGCTGATCCGCCGGTCCGCTCGCTGGTCCGCCGATCCGCGCGACGAACGGGAGAAGTCGTGGAAATCCTGGCCTTCGGTGTGCAGTCCGACGAGAAGCCGCTGATCGAGAAGGCCTTCGCCGGACAGCACGAGGTCCGCTGCCTGGACGTCTTCCTGAACAAGGACACCGCCCCCATCGCGGCGGGATACGAGATCATCTCCACCAGCGTCAACGCCGACCTGGGCGGCAGCGTCCTGCAGACCCTCGCGGCCGGGGGCACCCAGATGATCGCCCAGCGCTCCACCGGCTTCAACAACATCGACCTGGACGTCGCCGAACGCCTCGCCCTGCGGGTCGCCCGGGTCTCCTACTACTCGCCGTACTCCGTCGCCGAATTCGCCTGGACCCTCGCGATGGCCGTCAACCGCCGGATCATCCGGGCCGCGAGCCGCACCCGCGACTTCGACTTCCGGCTCGACGGACTCCTCGGCCGGGACATGCGCGGCCGCACGGCAGGCGTGATCGGCACCGGCAAGATCGGCGAGGCCTTCACCCGAATCGCCCACGGCTTCGGGATGGAACTGCTCGGCTGGGACGTAGCGGAGAACCCCGCCTGCGCCGCACTCGGCATGAAGTACGTGGAGAAGGAACAGCTGCTCGCCGAGTCCGACCTGATCAGCCTGCACGTACCGCTGCTCCCCGCGACCCACCACATCATCGGCGCGGAAGCCCTGGCCCGGATGAAGGACGACGCGATCCTGGTCAACTCCAGCCGCGGCGGACTCATCGACACCACGGCGCTGGTCACCGAGTTGCGTGCGGGCCGCTTCCTGGGCGTGGGACTCGACGTGTACGAGGCGGAGGCCGGGCTGTTCTTCCTGGACAAGTCGCTGGAGGGCGTCGACGACGACACCCTGGCCCGGCTCGTCACCTTCCCGAACGTCGTCGTCACCTCGCACCAGGCCTACTACACCGAGGACGCGGTGGGCCAGATCATCGACGCCACGGTGCGCAACGTCGCCGACTACCTGGCCGGCCGCCGCAGCGACAACGTCCTGGTCCCGGCACTCCCGGCGGCCTGAGCGGCCGTCGGGCGCCTCCGGCCGGGCGGACCGGAGGCCACCCGATGGTCTCAGGGGGCCCGGACCGTCTCCGGGACCCCGTCCGCCGCCCCTTCAGCCGGCCACCGGCAGCCCCGCCAGCAGCTCCGCCACGATCGCCGCACCGCGCAGCGTCAGCACCGACTCCGGGTGGAACTGCACCGAGGCGAAGCCCGGCCCGCGCAGCGCGTGCAGCTCGCCGGTCGCCCCGTCCAGGCTCACCTCGACGCCGTGCGCCGCGAGCTCGTCGACCACCGGACCGTCGCAGCGCGCGGTGAAGCTGTTGTAGAAACCGACCGTCTCCGGCCGCCCGAACAGCTCGATCCGGGTCTGCGCGCCCTGGTACGGCACGGTCTTGCGGACGATGTCCAGCCCCAGCTCCGCCGCGATCAGTTCATGGCCGAGGCAGACCCCCAGCAGACCGTGCCGGTGATCCCGGACCAGCTCGGCGGCCAGCCCGCGCATCAGCCGCATCTTCGGATCGGCGGTGTCGCCCGGATTCCCCGGCCCGGGACCCAGCACGACCGGACCGGTGTGCGCCCGCACCAGCTCGCGCAGCCCCGGCTCGTCGTAGCGGTGCACCGACACATCGAGACCCGAGGAGCGCAGCAGATGCGCCAGCATCGCGGTGAAGGTGTCCTCCCCGTCGATCACCAGCGCCCGGCCGGACAGCTCGTGGGTACGCTCCTGCATCCGCAGCCAGAACGGCGCGAGCCCGTCCCGCCGGGCGTCCAGCGCCGCCCGCACCCTCGGGTCGCCCGCCAGTTGCGGCCGGGCCGCCTCGTCCACCGGCCGGCCGGGCCGCACCCCGAGCGCGGCGAGCACCCCGGCCGCCTTCGCATGGGTCTCGGCGACCTCGCCGTCCGGATCGGAGTGACGTACCAGGGTCGCCCCGACCGGCACCCGCAGCCGGCCGTCGGCCGAGATGTCGGCGGTACGGATCAGGATCGGCGAATCCAGGGTCTGCGCCCCGCCCGGCTCCTGCCGCAGCAGCGCCAGGGCCCCCGCGTAGTAGCCGCGCCCGCCGGGCTCGTACCGCTCGATGACCCGGCAGGCGTTCTGCACCGGGGAGCCGGTGACCGTGGCCGCGAACATGGTCTCCTTCAGCACCTCCCGCACATCCAGCGAGGAACGCCCGCGCAGCTCGTACTCCGTATGGGCGAGATGGGCCATCTCCTTGAGCCGCGGCCCGACCACCACCCCGCCCATGTCGCCGACGGTGCACATCATCTTGAGCTCCTCGTCGACCACCATGGAGAGCTCCTCGGTCTCCTTGCGGTCGGCGAGGAAGGCCAGCAGGCCCTCCGCGGTCGGACCCTCGGCGGGGTAGCGGTACGTCCCGCTGATCGGGTTCATCACGACCGTCCCGCCGGACATCCGCACATGGACCTCCGGGCTGGCACCGACCAGCGTCCTGTCCCCGGTGTGCACGACGAAGGTCCAGTACGCGCCCCGCTCACCGGCCAGCAGCCGCCGGAAGAGCGCCAGCGCGTCGGCCCGCCCGAAGCCCGGGATCCCGCCCTCGAAGGTCCGCCGGACGACGAAGTTCGCGCCCTCGCCCTGCCCGATCTCGTCCTCGACGACCCGCCGGACGATCCCGGCGTACTCCTCGTCCGGCACGTCGAAGGCGCCGCCCTCGACCCGCACCTCCCGCACCGGCAGCCGGTCCAGCACCTCGGCGAGCGGCAGCTCGTACGTCTCCTCGGCGACCAGTACGGACAGCGGAGTCCCGTCGTCGCGCACATCGAAGCCGCGCTCGGCGATCTGCCGGAACGGCACCAGGGCGAGCGAGGGAAGTTCACCGACCGGAAGGCCGGCGAGCCGGTCCGCTTCCCGCACCCGGCCGATCAGCACCTCGACGGTGTCCTGGTCATGGCCGGGGGTGCGCCTGCGCAGCAGCGCGAACGGCGGGCAGCCGTCACTCAGGAGCCGGTCGACGACGGCATCGGTGCGGTGGTCCATGGGTTGTTCCTTCCGGATGGAGGAACGGCTCCCGAAAACGCGGAGAAGGCCGCCCCTCGGGCGGCCTTCGCGTGGTCTGTCGCGCGCGATTGTCAGTGGGCCGCCGGATGAGCGGTCCACCACCAGTTCTGGTTTGTCTGCGCGAACATGTTCCGAACCCTAGCGGACGCCGGTCTCGTCCGAGCGCGTGTCTCATCTGTTGAGCCTGTGGATGGACCCACCGCCGAACCCCGTAATGTTGGGGATGTGACCGTGAACGCCAATACCTCCGTCGCCGGTGGCCACACCTGGCGAGACCTTCCCGCGGCGCAGCAGCCCGAGTACCCCGATGCCGAGGCTCTGCGCGATGTACTCGCGGACCTCACGTCGTATCCGCCCCTCGTGTTCGCGGGCGAGTGCGACCAGCTGCGCGCCCGCATGGGAGCCGTCGCCAAGGGCGAGGCGTTCCTGCTGCAGGGCGGTGACTGCGCCGAGGCCTTCGACGCCGTGTCGGCCGACCACATCCGGGCCAAGCTGAAGACGCTGCTCCAGATGAGCGCCGTCCTCACGTACGCGGCCTCCGTGCCCGTGGTCAAGGTGGGCCGGATCGCCGGGCAGTACTCCAAGCCGCGCTCCAAGCCGACCGAGACCCGTGACGGCGTCACCCTGCCGACCTACCGCGGCGACTCCGTCAACGGCTTCGCCTTCACCGAGAAGGAGCGCGTCCCGGACCCCGAGCGGCTGAAGCAGATGTACCACGCATCCGCTTCCACGCTGAACCTGGTCCGCGCCTTCACCACCGGCGGTTACGCCGACCTGCGCCAGGTGCACGCCTGGAACCAGGACTTCGTGAAGTCGTCCCCGTCCGGTCAGCGCTACGAGGCGCTCGCCCGCGAGATCGACAACGCGCTGAACTTCATGAAGGCGTGCGGCACGGACCCGGCCGAGTTCAAGGCGGTCGAGTTCTACTCCTCGCACGAGGGCCTGCTGCTGGACTACGAGTCGGCGCTGACCCGCACCGATTCGCGCACCGGCGAGCTGTACGACACCTCCGGCCACATGGTCTGGATCGGTGAGCGCACCCGCCAGATGGACGGTGCGCACATCGAGTTCGCCTCGAAGATCCGCAACCCCATCGGCATCAAGCTCGGCCCGACCACCACGGTCGACGAGGCGCTCGGCTACGTCGACCGCCTCGACCCCGAGCGCGAGCCCGGCCGGCTGACCTTCATCGTCCGGATGGGCGCCGACAAGGTCCGTGACAAGCTCCCGGCCCTGGTCGAGAAGGTCACCGCCTCCGGCGCCACCGTGGCGTGGGTGACCGACCCGATGCACGGCAACACCTTCGAGGCCGCCTCCGGCCACAAGACGCGCCGCTTCGACGACGTCCTGGACGAGGTCAAGGGCTTCTTCGAGGTGCACAAGGGCCTCGGCACGCACCCGGGCGGCATCCACGTCGAGCTCACCGGTGACGACGTCACCGAGTGTGTGGGCGGCGGACACGAGATCTTCGTGGACGATCTGCACCAGCGTTACGAGACGGCCTGCGACCCGCGGCTCAACCGCAGCCAGTCCCTCGACCTGGCGTTCCTGGTCGCCGAGATGTACCGGGACCAGTAGGCATCACCGCAGGCAGCGGACGTACGACTGTGGGGCACGGATCGATGTGATCCGTGCCCCACAGGGCGTCCGGAGGCTTTTAACGCCCCTGGGTGCCGGGTAAGGTTAGGTTAGCCTCACCGATAAACGGGGTGGCAGCGAACGACCCGATCCCGCCGGGAGGTGAACCGCGTGTACGTCTGCTCATGCTTCGGCATCACGGAGAAGCAGGTCAAGGAACATGCGGACGCCGGGGCCTGTACGCCCCGGCAGATAGCCTCCGCCTGCAAGGCGGGCACGGACTGCGGCGGCTGTGTCCGGGCCATCCAGGCGATGCTCGGCCGCGGCGCCTGCCCGCGCCGCGAACTGCTCGACCGGAAGCGGATGCCCGGCGCCGCCGACGACACCGTCACGGGCGCCGGATCCGGCCCCGGAACCGAACCGGGCATCGCCCCCGGCGCGGCGCCGGGAATTGCGCTTCCCGACGCGGCCTGATCCGGTCCGGGGGTTCCCGCCCCGGAGTTTCCGCCCAGGAGTTCCGCACGGGGGTTTCCGTCCGCGGCGCGGCCCTCAGCTGTCCGGCTGCTCGATCAGCTGGGCGATGTACAGCGGCTCACCGAGCTTCTCGACCAGTTCCAGCTGGGTGTCGAGGTAGTCGATGTGGTGCTCCTCGTCCGCCAGGATCGACTCGAAGATGTTCGCGGACGTGATGTCGCCCTTGCCGCGCATCAGCTCGATCCCGCGCTTGAGACGGTCGATCGCCTCCACCTCGACCTGGCGGTCCGCCTGGAACATCTCGGTGACCGTCTGGCCCACCCGCACATGGAACAGCCGCTGGTAGTTGGGCAGTCCGTCGAGGAAGAGGATCCGGTCCGTGAGGATCTCGGCGTGCTTCATCTCGTCGAACGACTCGGAGCGGGTGTACTTCGCGAGTTTCGTCCAGCCGAAGTTGTCCTGCATCTTCGCATGCAGGAAGTACTGATTGATGGCAGTCAATTCTGCGGTCAGCTGCTCGTTCAGGAACTCAAGGACCTCGGGGTCGCCCTGCATCGCAGAGGCTCCTTCCAACCGGTGAACTGGCAAGTTGGCCGAATCTTCGCATCGCACCCGATGGCCGTCCAGTAAGTGCAGACTTACTGTGAGTTGTCCGAATCGCCCCCGTCCTGGTCAGGACCACCCCTGGCTGTCTGTCACCATGGAGACATGGGTCAGCCGGAAAGCCGGGAACAACGCGCGTCAGAGCAGTCCGAGCTTCCGCCGGGCCAGCGACTCCAGCGCGGTTGGCCGGTTACCCACTACGGGCCCGTGCCGAAGTTCAAGCCGGACCGCTGGGAGTTCCGGGTCTTCGGGGCCACCGCGGATGGCGAGAAGCACTGCTGGAACCATCAGGAATTCTCGGTACTGCCGTTCTCCTCGGTCGTCGCCGACCTGCACTGCGTCACCAAATTCAGCATGATCGGTGCCGAATGGGGCGGAGTCCTCGCCCGTACGGTCCTGGAACTCGCGCCGCCCGCGCCGAACGTCACCCATGTGATGGTCTGGGCCGAGTACGGATTCAGCTCGAATCTGCGGCTCTCCGACTTCGCCTCGGACCGAACGCTTTTCGCCACCCACAAGGGCGGGGAACTGCTCACCGCCGAGCACGGATTCCCGCTCCGCCTCGTCGTGCCGCACCTCTACGCCTGGAAGGGGCCCAAGTGGGTCCGGGGCGTCGAGTACATGACGGCCGACCGCCGGGGCTTCTGGGAGGAGCGCGGTTACCACAACATCGGTGACCCGTGGAGCGAGCAGCGGTACTCCTACCAGGAAGAGCCCGGGGACGGCCCCGAGCTCTGACCCCGGCGGTTCCCGGGCCGGGCCGGTGTGTCCCGCCCCGTTTCTCAGTGGTGGTACTGGTGCACCACCGCATGCCCCTTGCCCCGGCCGATCATCCACTTGTTGACCGGCGTGGTGACGACGAAGGCAACGGCGAGTGAGATCGCGAGCGCGCCCCAGAACAGCGTGTCGGCGAGCGTGGCGTCCATGGCGCCCGGCCACAGCGCGATCACGCCGTTGTCGATCAGCTCCATCACCGCGATGGACAGGGTGTCGGCGGCGAAGGCGACCCTCAGCGCCGTACGGAAGCCGACGCCGGCCTTCAGGATGGAGCGCAGGGTCAGCGAGTAGCCGAAGAAGAAGGCCAGGACGATCGCGAGGACCATCGTCGCCATGTTGTCCCAGCCGAGCGCCGTGCCGATCACCATGCCGAGGATCTCGCCGATGGCGCATCCGGTGAGGCAGTGCAGCGTGGCCCGGGCGGCCATGGACCAGCTCGCCCCGCCGGGGTGATGGGCGGCGTGGCCGGCGTGGTCCGAGTGGCTTGAGCTGTCCGGGTGATCTGAGCGGTCCGCATGGTCCGCGTGGCCGGCGTGGTGCATGTGGTCCGCGTGCTGCCCGTGGTGTGTGTCGTGCTGCATGGCGATCACCCAATGCCGAGTAGCGGTTCCTGTCGATGACAGGAACCGTATACCCCCATGGGGTATTCCTCAATGGGGAATCAGTGGTCGCGCAGCCCCTTCAGCCGTGCCACATCCGCCGCGTGGCCTTCCTTGCCGCCCGGCGTCTCGATGATCAGCGGTACGCCCTCGGTGGCCGGGTGCGAGAAGAGCTCACGGAACGGCTCCTCGCCGATGTGCCCGGCGCCGATGTTCTCGTGCCGGTCCTTGTGGGCTCCCACCACGTCCTTGGAGTCATTGGCATGGATCAGTTTCAGCCGGCCCTCGCCGACCGTCGCCACCAGCTGGTCCAGGGTCTGCCGCATGCCCACCGGGCCGGTCAGGTCGTGGCCCGCCGCGTAGATGTGGCAGGTGTCGAGGCAGATGCCGAGCTTGGGATGGGAGTCGAGCGCGTCGAAGTAGGGGCCGAAGTCCCAGGTCCGCGAGCAGAGCGAGAACCCCTGTCCGGCGGTCGACTCCAGCAGCAGATACGGATCGTCGTTGTGCGTCAGCTCGTCCAGCAGCGGCCGCATGTGCGTGCGTACCTGCGCGAGGGCCTGCTCGCGCGGCCGGCCGCCGGTCGCCGACCCGGTGTGCACCACGACGCCCAGGGCGCCGATCTCGCGGGCCCGGCGCAGCGAGTGGCGCAGCGAGTCCACGGACTTCTCCACGGTCGCCCCGGTGTGCGACCCGAAGTTGATCAGATACGGGGCGTGGACGTACACCGGTACGGACGAGGCGGCGCACTCGGCGCGGAACCGCTCGTCCTGCGCCGGATTGCCGACCGGGGTCGCCCAGCCGCGCGGGTTGGCGACGAAGACCTGGACGGCCTCCGCCCCCATCTCGCGGGCGTAGGGGAGGCCGACCTTGGCGAGGCCGCCGGCCACCGGAATATGGCCGCCGACTGGGTTGCGCATATGGATCTAGAGTCCCTTGGTCTTGATGGTGATGGTGCTGCCCTCGGGGGCCTGCTCGCCGCCGTCGACGGACTGGCTCGCGATGGTGTCGCTGAAGGACAGGAACGGGCGGTCGACCTTGACCTCGAAGCCCGCGTCCTTCAGCTCGCTCGTGGCTTCGTCGACATCCTTGCCGGTGACGTCGGGGACGTCGATCATCCGCGGCCCGTCGGAGACCGTGAGCTCGATGGTGTCGCCCTCGGCGGCCTCGGTGCCCTCGCCCGGCGACTGCCGGGCGATGTCGCCCGCGTCCTCGGGGGATTCGACCCGGCCGGGCAGCACCTTGGCCTTGAGCCCCTCGTCCGCCAGCGCGGCGGTGGCGTCCGCGACGGACAGCCCGGTGACGTCCGGGACGTCCACCGGGGCTCCCTTGCTGACATGGAGGGCGACCGCCGAGTCCGGGTGGCGCTCGGTGCCCGCAGCGGGGTCCGTACGGATCACGTCGCCCCGGGCCGTCTCCTCGCTGAACTCCTTGGTGACCATGCCCGGCACCAGACCGGCCTTCTTCAGCTCACGCCTGGCGTCGGCGAGCGAGAGGTCCTGGACGTCGGGCACCTTCACGATCTCGGGTCCGCGCGAGACGACGAGCTTCACCGCGTCGTTGCCCCTGACACGGTCGCCGGACCCCGGATCGCTGCTGATGACCTTGCCGCGCTCCACGGTGTCGCTGTACGCCCGGTCGACGCCCTTGAGCTCCAGACCGGCCTTCGAGAGCCGCTGCCGGGCGTCCTTCTCGGTCTGGCCGAGCAGCAGGGGTACCTGGGTGAACTGCCCGGAGTTGATGTACCAGACACCGGTGCCGATCCCCAGTGCCAGCAGCACGGCGACGACCACGGCGACGACCGAGCGCCGCGGCCCGCGGCGGCGCCGGTCCTGCGGCGTGGCCGGCGGGGGCACCTCCAGCCGGCTGGTGTGGTGCGAGACGCCCTGGCCGGCCGGGAGCAGCCGCGGGATCACGCTGGTGCGGTCCTCGGCGGCGTCGCGCACCTCGGCGGTGGCCTGCGGCGGCACGGCGTCCAGCTGGGCGTCGGTGAGGCCGGAGCGGGCCTCACGGGTCTCGGCGAGCAGCGCCACCGCGTCGAACGGGCGGGCCTCGGGGTCGCGGGCGGTGGCGCTCGCCACCAGGTCGTCCAGCCCGGCCGGGAGCCCCGGGACGGCGGCCGACGGTGCCGGAACGGGCTCGTTGAGGTGCTGGTAGAGGACCTGGGCGGGGGTTTCACCGCCGTGCGGCTTGGAGCCGGTCAGCATCTCGTACAGGACGACGCCGCAGGCGTACACATCGGTGCGGGTGTCCGCCGTGCCGTTCTCTATCTGCTCGGGGGCGAGATAGGAGACCGTGCCCAGGACGGACCCGGTGGTGTTGGTGACGGTGCCCACCGCGCGTACGAGGCCGAAGTCGGCGACCTTGACCCGGCCGTCGTCCCCTATCAGGACGTTCTCCGGCTTCATGTCGCGGTGCACGAAGCCCGCCCGGTGCGCGGCGCCGAGCGCGGCGAGGACCGGCTCCAGGATGTCCAGCGCGGCCCTCGGCTGGAGGGCGCCGCGATCGCGCAGCACGTCGCGCAGCGTGCAGCCCGCGACGTACTCCATCGCCAGGTAGACGTACTGCCCCTGGGCGCCCTGGTCGAAGACCGCGACCACATTGGGGTGCGCGAGCCGGGCCACCGACTTGGCCTCGCGGATGAAGCGCTCGACGAACGAGGCGTCGGTCGCCAGCGCCGGGTGCATCACCTTGAGGGCGAGCACCCGGTCCAGCCGGGTGTCCACGGCCCGGTAGACCGTGGCCATGCCGCCCACGGCGATGCGGGCATCGACGCGGTAGCGGCCGTCGAGCAGCTGCCCGACAAGAGGGTCCTGGAGGGTCGTATCCACGCAGGCGAGTCTACGAGCCGCCACGGACACGACCCACGGGCCGGGGCGGTCCCGGGGCCGTACTGAAGCCGAGCCGTGACAGGAACACGCGTTCCACCGCCGTATCGGCGGCTCAGAAGGCCGGGCGCTCCGGGTCCAGCACCGCCCGCCCCTCCACCGGCGACGACGCCTCGGCGAAGTGGCGGCGCGGAATCCGGCCGGCCCGGTAGGCCAGCCGCCCGCCCTCCACCGCATGGCGCATCGCCGCCGCCATCAGCTCGGGCTCCTGGGCCCGGGTCACCGCGGACGCCAGCATCACCGCCGCGCACCCCAGCTCCATCGCGAGCGCCGCGTCGGAGGCCGTCCCGGCGCCCGCGTCCAGGATCACCGGCACCCGGGCCTGCTCGACGATCAGCCGGAAGTTGTGCGGATTGCGGATGCCCAGCCCGGAGCCGATGGGGGAGCCGAGCGGCATCACCGCCGCGCACCCCACGTCCTGGAGTCGGCGCGCCAGCACCGGATCGTCATTGGTGTATGGCAGCACGGTGAAGCCGTCGTCCACCAGGATCTCCGCGGCGTCCAGCAGCTCGATCGGATCGGGCAGCAGGGTCCGCTCGTCGGCCACCACCTCCAGCTTGATCCAGTCGGTGCCGAGCGCCTCGCGGGCCAGCCGGGCGGTCAGCACGGCCTCACCTGCGGTGAAACACCCCGCCGTGTTCGGCAGCACGCGGATGGAGAGCCGCTTCAGGACGGAGAGCACCGAGCCCTGGACGGTCGGATCGAGGCGGCGCATCGCGACGGTGGTCAGCTCGGTGCCGGAGGCGGTCAGCGAGCGCTCCAGCACGTCGAGGCCGGCCGCCCCGCCCGTACCCATGATCAGCCGGGAGCCGAACGTGGTGTCGCCGAGGGCGAAGAGGTCGTCGGACATGGTCAGCCTCCCTGGACCGCGGTCAGGACCTCGACGCGGTCACCGTCGGCGAGTACGGCGGTGGACCACCGGCCGCGCGGTACGACGGTCTCGTTGACGGCGGCCGCGACACCGGAGTGCGCGGTGGTGAGCGTGGTGACGAGCGCCGCCAGGGTGGTGCCCGCGGCGACGGGACGGGCCTCGCCGTTCACGGACACGGAGAGGGCGACGGCTCCGGGGGGCGGTGCGGACTCGGTCATGCGGGCTGCTCCTGACGTACGGAGGCGGCGGCGGAGGAGAAACGGTGCGGGGTGAAGGGGCGGGCCGGCTCGGGCGGCTCGCCGCCGGTGAGGAACTCGGCCATGACGTCACCGGTGATGGGGGTGAGCAGCACCCCGTTGCGGTGGTGGCCGGTGGCGAGGTGGAGGCCGGGCAGGGCGGTGGGGCCCAGCAGCGGGGCGTTGTCGGGGGAGGCGGGGCGCAGGCCGGCCAGGGTCTCGGTGAGCGGCAGCTCGGTGATGCCGGGGACCAGTTCGTGGGCGTCCCGCAGCAGCTCGTAGACGCCGCCCGCGGTGACCGTGGTGTCCCAGCCCATCTCCTCGCTGGTGGCGCCGACGACCAGCTCGCCGTTCTCGCGCGGTACGAGATAGAGGTGGCCGCCGCGGACCACGGCCCGGACCGTCCGGCTCAGGAACGGCGCGTACCCGGCGGGCACGGTCAGCCGCACCACCTGGCCCTTCACCGGCCGGACCGGTGGCACGACCTCGTCCGGCAGCCCGGGCAGCCGCCCGCTGAGGCTCCCCGCGGCGAGCACGACCTGGTCGGCCGCCAGCTCCGTACCCCCGGCGAGCACCGCCCCGGCGGCCCGGCCGCCCACCACGCACAGGCGCTCCACCCAGCCGCGGTGGAAGAACACCCCGGCCCGCTCGCAGGCGGTCAGCAGGGCGGCGGCCAGCCGGCGGGGATCGATCTGGTGGTCGCCGTCGACCCGCAGACCGCCCCGGACACCCGGCGCGAGCATCGGCTCCAGCCGTCGGCACTCACGGCCGGTGAGCCACTCCGATCCGAGGCCCGAACGCTGCTGGAGGGCGTGCAGATCCCGCAGGTGGGCACGGTCGTCGGAGTCCAGCGCGACGGCCAGGGTGCCGCAGGCGCGAAAGCCGGTCTCCTGACCGCTCGCCGCCTCCAGCTCGGCCACGAAGGCCGGATAGCGGGCCGCCGAGGCGACATTGAGGCCCAGCAGCAGCTGCTCGCCGTAGTGGAGTTCGGTGACGGCGGCCAGCATGCCGGCCGCCACCCGGGCGGCGCCGCCGCCCGGTTCGGGGTCGGCGACCGCCGTGCGCAGTCCGCGCTGCGCGGCCCGCCAGGCCGTCACCAGGCCGATGATCCCGCCCCCGATGACGAGGACATCGGATCCGTTTCCGTTCCGAGAAGAACGCATGGGCTTCCAGCCCCTCCCTTCGCCGGCATGACCCGGATCAGGTTCGTACGGTCGGAGGCCGCCCAGCCTCCCTCTCAGCCCGGTGCGTCCGGGCTCCCGCGAGTGTCTTACGTCGGCCACCCTAAACCCCGCCCCACCGGACCGGTAAGGGAGCTGTCGCCGTGGCCCGTCCGCCCGACGGCACCCGTCCGCACCGGGAGAACGGCCGGATCGGGCCGGACGGGCGGTGGGAGCGGGAGCCGCAGGAGGGCGGCGGGACGAGCACGGTCGGGGAACTCGCCCTTTCCTGACGGTAAATCAGGTGCTTATGGTGTACGGGTGAGCGATCAGCAGCAGTCAGAGCAGCCGGGCCGGTGGGCAGGACGCCGCGTCGTCGTCGTCGGTGCGGGCATGGCCGGGGTGCAGACCGCGGTGGCCCTGCGGGAGCAGGGCTTCACCGGCCCCGTCACCCTGATCGGCGCGGAACCGCACCAGCCCTACGACCGGCCCCCGCTGTCCAAGGCGGTGCTGCTCGGCAAGGCCGAGGACTCCGCCTTCGACATCGACTTCGAGGCGCTGGAGATCGATCTGCACCTGGGCCGTGAGGTGACCGGTGTCCGGCCGGACGCGCACGAACTGGACACCCCGGAAGGGCCCGTTCCCTACGACGCCCTGGTGATCGCGACCGGTGCCGAACCGATCGTGCTGCCCGGCACCGAGGGCGTTCCCGGCGTCCATCTGCTGCGCACCCTCGACGACGCGGCACGGCTGCGGCCGGTCCTCGACGAGCAGCACGGCGTCGTGGTCGTCGGCGCGGGCTGGATCGGTGCCGAGTTCGCCACCGCGGCCCGCGCCGCCGGCTGTGCGGTCACCGTCGTCGAGGCGGCCGACCGGCCCCTGGCGGGCGCGATGCCTGCGGAGGTCGCCGCTCCGATGGCCGCCTGGTACGCGGAGATCGGCGCCGAACTCCTCACCGGGGCCCGCGTCGACCGCATCGAGCCGGGCCGGGTGGTCCTCGCGGACGGGCGTACCGTCCCGGCCGGAGCGGTCGTCGTCGGAATCGGCGCCCGCCCCGCCACCGGCTGGCTGGCCGGCTCCGGCATCGCGCTCGGCTCCGACGGATCGGTGACCGCCGACGGGGCGCTGCGCACCTCGGCGCCCGATGTGTACGCGGTGGGCGACTGCGCCTCGTTCCCGTCCGCCCGGTACGGCGAACGCCTGCTCGTCCACCACTGGGACAACGCGCTCCAGGGCCCGCGCACCGCCGCCGCCAACATCATCGGCGCGGCGGCCGACGAGGCCCCGGAGCCGGTGACGTACGACCCCGTGCCGTACTTCTGGTCCGAGCAGTTCGACCGGTTCGTGCAGTACGCGGGCCACCACGGGAGCGCCGACACCCTGCTGTGGCGCGGCGATCCGGCCGGACCCGCCTGGTCGGTGTGCTGGCTGCGGGGCGACGTCCTGGTCGCGGTGCTCGCCGTCGGCCGGCCGCGCGACCTGGCGCAGGGGCGCAAGCTCATCGAGGCGGGGGCGCGGCTCGATCCGGAACGGGCCGCCGACCCGGCCGTACCGCTGAAGTCGGCGATCCGTCAGTAGCGTGCCGCAGGTCGTACAAGGGTGTCCGGAATGCGGGCAACCCCTTGGACGGCGGCCAGAATTGGTGCACTGTACATCTTTTGGGTCACCGACCCGTTCCCGGATCGGCACCGACCCGGCTCCCGGACCACCGACTCGTTCCCGAAGGACGTACATGTTCCGACACAGATGGGTCCGCGCCCTGCGCCGGATCTCCGTGGTCTCGGCCGCGACAGCCCTGGCCGGCGGCGTCCTCGCCGTTCCGGCCAACGCGGGCAGCGCCCCGAAGCCCGGCTCCAACCCGGCCGTCGACTACCAGGACCCGGTCGACGCGCTGCCACCGGTCTCCCGGCCGGACACCGAGCACTGCGCGGTCACGGCCGTCGAGCACGACTTCGGCAACACCCTCGGCGGGCCGCCGTACGCCACCACGCTCACCCCGCCCGACAAGTGCCAGGGCCCCTGGAACAAGGTCGTTCTCGACTGGTCGGCCAGCGTGAAGGGGCGTCAGTACGACCGTCTCGCCGCGGTGTTCGTCGGCGGCGCGGAGATCTTCCGCACCAGCACCGCCGAACCCGACGACGACGGCATCAGCTGGCACGTCGCCAAGGACATCACCGACTTCGCGCCGCTCCTGAAGGAACCGCAGAAGCTCCAGCTGGAACTCGGCAACGTTGTCAACGACACGTACACCGGTGTCTACAAGGTCAAGCTGACGATCACGTACTACCGGGCCGACAAGCGCCACCCGGCCGCGAGCACGGCCGACCGGATCGTCCCCCTCGGCGACACCGGGTCCACCGGCGCCCCCTGGATGACCGTCGGCAAGGGCGGCTCCACCAGCACCGACGTCACCTTCCCGCGCAATCTGACCGCCGCCCGGCTCCAGGTGTACGCCCGGGGCGGCGGCTGCGACGAGCAGTGGTTCGACGCGGTCCCCGACGGCCTCGCCGCCACCGCCCCGGACCACCTCTGCGGCGGCGGACCCTACCGTGAGGTGCAGATCGCCGTGGACGGGCGGCCCGCGGGCCTCGCCCAGCCGTACCCCGTGGTCTACTCCGGCGGCATCGTGCCGACCCTGTGGCGGCCGGTCCCGGCCATCGACCAGTTCAGGACCGAGGCGTACGACATCGACCTCACCCCGTTCGCCGGTGAACTGGCCGACGGCAGGCCGCACGCGATCAGCATCACCCCGTACCGCGCGGCCGACAGCTGGATCGTCGACGGTTCGCTCTTCCTCCGCACGGACGCGCACGCGGCCCGGACCAGCGGCCGGGTCACCGTCGACACCCTCACCGACCGGCCGGTGGTGAAGACCGTCCAGACCCCGCGCGGCGACGGCTCCACCCATGTCGCCGTGTCGACCGGGCGCTCCTGGAAGATCTCGGGCTACGTCCGGACCTCGAAGGGCCGGGTCACCACCACCGTCGAGCAGAACTTCTCGTACACCAACGAGGACACCGTCTCCAGGACCGGCCGGCAGCAGACGATGCACCAGCGCGACCGCGGCGCCACCACCGTGACGACGAGGACCGGCACACGCACCGAGGCCCGGCGGCACGCCTGGTCCTACCCCATCGACGTCGACATGGACATCCCGCTCTACGGCGACTACAACAACTACGAGCTGAAGGGCGCCGTCACCCAGCGCCGAGTGCTTCTCGACACATCCAGGACGGGCCACGCGCACCGGTGGCGCACGGACGCGGTCACGGACGACACCGTGGACTCGACCGGCAGCCTCGCCCGCGAGAACGGCGTGGTCCGGGCCGCGGACGGCGCCTCGTCCGAGACGTACCGGGGCACCACCGACACCGGGGCCTGCTACGCGCGGTCCCTGACGACCGCGCACGGCTGGGTCACCGGCGACCGGCAGAGCCACTGCCGCCTCGCCGACGTGGTCCGCGAGGCCCTGAAGGGCTGAGTCCGGGTATCGGCTGTCAGCGCGGGATGGCAGGCTTGTCCCTGTGACCGAGATTGACGCAAAGATCGATGCTCTCGTCCCCGCCTGGCTGCACCTGCCCGACATCGCCGAAATGCTCGATGTCCAGGTGACGCGCGTGCGGCAGCTGGTCAAGGAGGGCCAGCTGATCGCCGTACGACGTGGTGAGAACCGGACGCTCCAGGTGCCTGCCGCCTTCATCGACGGCGACAAGGTGGTCAAGGGCCTCTCCGGCACCCTGACGCTCCTGAGGGACGACGGCTACAACGACGAAGAGATGCTTGAGTGGCTCTTCACCCCCGACCCGACCCTGCCCGGTACCCCTGCCCAGGCACTGAGCGAGAATCGCGGCACGGAGGTGAAGCGCCGCGCCCAGGCGCTCGCCGTCTGACGGCCGGCCGTATGTGAGGGGCGGGCCGCGCGGGAGCGCGCGGCCCGCGCCCGCACCGACCGGCGACAACCGCTCCACGCTCTCCCAGGGGGGAACCGCACCATGTCCACGCCTCGCGCGCTGCTGTCCGACGCCCGGCTCTATCTGTGCACGGACGCCCGCAGGCGCCAGGGCGACCTCCCCGAGTTCCTCGACGCCGTCCTCGCCGCCGGGGTGGACATCGTCCAGCTCCGCGACAAGGGCATGGAGGCGGCCGAGGAGCTCGACCACCTGGCCGTCCTCGCCGAGGCGTGCCGGCGCCACGGCAGGCTCCTCGCGGTGAACGACCGGGCCGACGTCGCCCATGCCATCGGCACCGATGTGCTGCACCTCGGCCAGGGCGACCTGCCGGTGCCCGCCGCCCGCGCCGTCATCGGCCGGGACGTGGTGATCGGCCGCTCCACCCACGCCCGCTCCGAGGTCGACGCGGCCGTCGCCCAGCCCGGCGTGGACTACTTCTGCACCGGCCCCTGCTGGCCCACCCCGACCAAGCCCGGCCGGCACGCCCCGGGCCTGGACCTGGTGCGGTACGCGGCCTCGCTCGACCAGCCACGCCCCTGGTTCGCCATCGGCGGGATCGACGCCGGCAATCTGGACGAGGTGCTGGACGCCGGGGCCCGCCGGGTGGTCGTCGTCCGGGCGATCACCGAGGCCGCCGACCCGGCGGCCGCCACCGCCGGTCTGGCCCGGAGGATCCGGGAGCGCGCCGCGGCGTGATCCGGCCGACCGGCCGGAAGCGGTCTCCGGCCGCCGGGAGGCGATATCCGGCCGACTGTCCGAGGGATGGACAAACAACCAGTCAATTCGGGCAATTCGCGCTGGTCCGGTCCATCCGTCGTCGCGCTCTGGTTAACCTGCCGGTATGGCCCTTGGCACACCATCCACCAGGACAGATCACGCACGCACGGTGCGTGAGCTCCTCGCGACCGGCAAGACCTCGTACTCGTTCGAGTTCTGGGCGCCCAAGACCGAGAAGGGCGAGCGGAACCTCTGGAACGCGCTGCGCCGGGTCGAGGCGGTGCGGCCGAGCTTCGTCTCCGTGACCTACGGGGCCGGTGGCTCCACCCGGGCCGGGACGGTCAAGGCCACCGAGCAGATCGCGGCCGATTCCACCCTCACCCCGGTCGCCCACCTCACGGCGGTCAATCACTCCGTCGCCGAGCTGCGCAACATGGTCGGGCAGTACGCGGACGCCGGGATCCGGAACATCCTCGCCGTGCGCGGAGACCCGCCGGGCGACCCGATGGGCGAATGGATCGAGCACCCGCAGGGCGTGCGGTACGCGGCCGATCTCGTCCGGCTCATCAAGGAATCCGGCGATTTCTGCGTCGGCGTCGCGGCATTTCCCGAGATGCACCCGCGATCGGCCGACTGGGACACCGACATCCGGCATTTCGTGGACAAGTGCCGCGCCGGTGCCGACTATGCGATCACCCAGATGTTCTTCAATCCGGAGGACTATCTGCGCATGCGTGACCGAGTGGTCGCTGCGGGTTGCGAAACCCCGATCATTCCCGAAGTCATGCCGCTGACCAGCGTCAAACAGCTGGACAGATTTGCGCAGCTCAGCAACGCGTCTTTCCCCTCGTCCCTGAAAGAACGCATCCTCGCCGCCAAGGACGATCCCGCCGCTGTACGCTCCATTGGCATCGACTTCGCAACGCAGTTCTGCGCGAGGCTGCGATCCGAGGGTGTGCCCGGACTGCACTTCATCACGCTCAACAACTCGACGGCGACGCTCGAAATCTACGAAAATCTCGGACTGCACAAGCAGTCGTGACCGGCCGTACCCGCCGCGACCCGGGGGGTGGCCGTAGGAGGGGGCGGGCATGGGCTGGACGGTCCTCTACATCGCGTTCGGAATCGTCGCGCTGTGGCTGCTCGGCGAGGTGCTCCTGCAGTACAAGGCGCGCCTGAGATGGCGTCTGCTCGCCTTCGCGGGCTTCGGCATCGTGGTCGTCGGCGTGCTGATGCCGTCGGTGTTCGTCATCGTCCTCGGCACGATCGCCTTCGCGACCGGCCAGACGTACGTCACGCTCTCCTTCCGGCGCGGGTTCTCCACCGGCTGGGCCATAGGGGGCAACCCCGGTGAGAGCCGTCGTCGTCGTCGCGGCGGCGGCGAGCGGGAGGACCGCGGGCCCACCCTCCAGGTGTCGGACCTGGAGATGGCGCACGACGAGAACGCCCCGCAGCCCGCCGCCCCCGGGGCTCCGGCCGCGGCGGTCTACGAACCGGAGCCGATGCCGGACGACACCGGGCAGTACGGCGTCTACTCCGACCACCAGCGGTCCCAGCAGGAGCAGGGCCCCCAGGAGCAGCCCCAGCCCCAGTACGCCGCCTACGAGCCGTACACCGACCCCGCCCCGTACGGTTCGCCGGGCCAGGAGACCTACACCGGGCACGACACCTACGCCGGTCAGGACCCGCTCGCCGGGCAGTACGACTACGGGACCGACCGGCAGCAGTACGCCGCCTACTCCGACCCGTACATCGGGACCGGCACCACCGGCGGCGCCCCGCAGTACGACGCGTACGACAGCTACGGCAACGGCTACGACAGCTTCGGCGGCCGGCAGGAGTACCCCGCCGATCCGTACGCCCAGCAGTACGCCCCCGACACCCCGCCGGGCGGCGTCTGGGTGCCGCAGCAGCGTGAGGGCGAGCAGTACCCGGTCGCACCGCCGGAGCCGCCCGCACAGCCCGCCCCGCACCCGAACGGCTACAACAACGGCAACGGCTACGACGAGCAGCAGTACCGCTACTGACGACGGCCGGCTCCCCGGATCACCGACAGCCGCGGGAGCCACCGGGGGCCGCGGACGTCACCGCGAGCCGGGTGGGCCACTGCGGGCCGTGGAGGTCACCACGAGCCGGGGGACCACGGTGAATCGCGGGAGTCACTGAGCCGCGGAGCTCACTGGGAGCCGCGGAAGCCGTCGCCCTCCACGATCAGCCCGGCGACCAGCGCTCCGGACATGCCCGCGTGCGCGAGCCCGCCGCCCGGGTGCGACCAGCCGCCCGCGGCGTAGAGCCCCGGCAGCCGGGTGCGATTGCCCGGACGCAGATACGCGCCGCCCGCCCCGGCCAGCGCGGGCGCGGGCACCGAACCGCCCTCGGCGCCGATCTCGGCGGCCGTCTCGGCCGGCGTCCGCACCTCGGTGCGGAGCAGCCGCTCCCGTATCCCGGGCACGGCCGCGGCCGCCGCCTCGATCAGCGAGTCGGCGCACCGCTCGCGCACCGCCGGGTCCGTCCAGTCCACCGCGCCGTGCGGGGCGACCGTCGCCGTCAGCGTCACCGCCTCGTGGCCGTCGTCGGGACGGGTCGACGGGTCGTCGGGGCGCAGCACCGTCACCGTGGGACGCTCGGCGAGCCGTCCGCCGAACACCGCCGCGCGCTCCGCCGCACCGTCGGCCGGGTGCACCACCGTCCGGTGCACGGTGTCCGAGGGCCGGGCGCCGCGCAACGAGAGCAGAACCATGAACCGGCCCGGCACCACCTGGCGCCCGGGGCCCGGCCGCTGCGCCACGTCGTCGTCCTGCCACAGCTCCTGACCCGGCACCAGATCCGGCCACGGCCGGGCCCCCAGCACCACATGACCGGCCTCCGCGACCGTCCCGTCCACCAGCTCTACGCCCGCCGCCCGGCCGTCCTTCTCGACGATCCGGGCCACCTCGGCGCCGAAGACGAACTCCACCTTCCGGGCCAGGCACCGCTCGTACACCGCCTGCGCCAGGGCCCGCATCCCACCGGAGACGTACCAGCTGCCGAACGTCTCCTCCATGTACGGCAGCAGGGCCGCCGCCGCCGGTGCGCGCAGCGGGTCGAGGCCGTACGACAGGGCGTACCCGTCGAGGAGCGCGGCCAGCCGGGGGTCCGTCAGCTCCCACGCGCCGATCTCCGCGACCGTGCCCGCCTGCCGGGCGGAGAGCAGCAGACGGCGCTGCCGGAGCGCCGGATACGGATCGCGGCCGAGCACCTGCCGGTCGGAGCGCAACGGCTCCTCCAGGAGCGGCCGGCGGGACCGGTCCCAGGCATCGCGCGCCCGGTCCAGGAACCCGCCCCAGGCCGCGCCGGCACCGCCACCGAGCGCGCCGTCGAGCGCGGAGACGACCCCGGCCCGCGAGGCGTTCGGCAGCGAGACCGCCGTGCCGTCGGAGAACAGATGGCGGCTCGCCGGATCGACCTGCGTCATCGTGACGCACCGCTCCAGCGGCTCCTTGCCGGTCTTCACGAACAAGTCGCGGTAGACGGCGGGCAGATGCAGCAGCGCCGGACCGGTGTCGAAGACGAAGCCCTCACGGGCGTACCGGCCGACCGAACCGCCGAAGGTCTCCGACCGCTCGTACACCGCCACCCGGTGGCCTGCCACGGCGAGCCGGGCCGCCGCCGCCATCGCGCCCATCCCGGCGCCGATCACCGCAATACGTGCCATGGCAGTGACCTTAACGGCCACCACCGACAGTCACCCCGGCGGCCGGTGCGAACCCGCTCCCGCCAGGCGTTTCTCCTCGCGCCGCTGGGCCCTGCGGCGCAGATACCGGCGGATTCTGGAGGCCAGGAAGGCCACTATGACGATGCCCAGCAGCAACAGCGTCCCCGCGATGACCGCGGCCGCCACCGGATGGAATATCGCGAACGTGACGATCCCGGCGACGCCCAGATCCTCCGCGATGCTCACCGCGATATTGCTGAACGGCTCGGGGGAGGAGTTCACCGCCATTCTGGTGCCCGCCTTCACCAGATGGCTCATCAGCGCCGTGGACCCGCCGATCGCCGCCGCCGCGAGCTCCGGCAGCGAACCGCTCTCGCCGGCCAGCAACGCGGCCACGACGGCACCGGCCAGCGGCCTGATGACGGTGTGCACCGTGTCCCAGACCGAGTCCATGTACGGGATCTTGTCCGCCACCACCTCGCACAGGAAGAGCACGCAGGCCACCACGAGGACGTCGGTGCGTTGCAGCGACGCGGGCACCTCGTCGGTCAGACCGGTCGCGCCGAAGACACCAAGCAGCAGGACCACCGCGTAGGCGTTGATCCCGCTCGCCCAGCCGCTTGTGAACACCAGAGGGAGTACGGACACGGACGTGATGGTAACCAGATGGCGTAACGCCCGGGAGGGGTTCGGTGCGCAGCCCTGAGTATCCGTACTCAGGTGAGGAGATGAGTAGGCGTGCGGATGGGCTCCCACCTGCGCGGACGGGAGAGTGGAACGCACGGAGAGGGGCGCGGCTCCGGCACCGCCGGCACGGGGCGGCGGAACGGTTGCGGCGCTCCCTCCGGCACGAGGGAAAACGGGGGAAGCACGGGGGAGTACGACGGAGGGCCCGGGGCCACGGGGGAGAACGAGGCTACGGGGGAAGGCTCTCCGGCAGCACGGAAGACGCCGGTCCGGCGGAGGCTCGGGGGGATCGAGCCTCGCCGGACCGGCGTCTTCCGTGCTGCGTGCGCCGGTATCGCCACGCGCCGGTGTCGCCACGCGCCGCACCGCCCGGCCGGGCCGGTCAGCGCCCGCTGACCCGCCCGTGCAGGAGCAGTGACAGCGCCGAGTGCACATCGTCGATCGAACGCTCCGGCTGGAACGCCTGCCAGTCCAGTGCCGCCACCAGCACCATGCCGACCAGCGCGGCCGCCGTCAGCGGGATGTCGATCTCCTCGCTCAGCTCACCGTTGCCCACGCCCTCGCGCAGTACCCCCTCGACCACCGCGACGGCCTCCTGACGCACCACCAGGAGGGTGCCCTGCCAGGCCCGGTTGGTGCGCCACAGCTCCGCGACGTACAGCTGGGTGAAGGCCGGATAGCGGTCGATGAAGACCAGACCGGCCCGGATCATCCCGTCCAGGGCCTCGACCTTGGTGCCGCCGCGCTCCTCGGTCTCCTCGGCTGCGGAGCGCAGCGAGGCCGACAGCAGGCCGACGCCGTGGCGCAGCAGCTCCTCGAAGAGCTCGGTCTTGCTCTTGAAGTTGTAGTAGACCGTGCCCTTGGCGACCCCGGCTCGCTCGGCGATCTCGTCCACCGTGGTCGCCGAGAAGCCCTTCTCGGCGATGAGGGTCACGGCCGCCTCGTAGAGCTTCTGCCGGGTGGCCCGCCGACGCGTGGTGCTGCTGCTTTCCATGCCCCCGATTCTCACAGGTTCCGGCGTGCTCACAGGCTCAGCTCCGGGTGGAGCCGGTCCAGGGTCCACACCTGCTTGCGGCGTGCGGCGACCGCGGTCAGGGCGAGCGCCCCTGCTGTGAAGGCCAGCAGCACCGCGCTGCCCTGCCAGACCGGGCCCAGGCCGCCGCCCGTGATCAGCCGGCGCAGCCCGTCGACGATGTAACTCATCGGCAGGTAGGGGTGGATCGCGTTGAAGAACCCGGGGCTGGTCTGGACGGGATACGTTCCCCCGGCCGAGGTCAGCTGGAGCATCAGCACCGCCAGTACGAGGATCCGTCCCGCGGCTCCGAACCGGGCGTTCAGCCACTGCACGATCGCCGCGAAGCAGCAGGTCACCAGCGCCAGGAAGCCGACCGTTCCGGCGGCGCGGGCCATCTGCAGACCGAGCCCCCAGTGCAGTACGGACATCAGGGCGGCCACCTGGAGCAGACCGATCGCGGCCACCGGCAGCCAGCCCGCGAAGGCGATCCGCCAGGCGGAGGCCCCGGCGGCGAGCGCGCGCCGGTTGAGCGGCTGGATCAGCATGTAGGCCACCATCGCGCCGACCCAGAGGGAGAGCGGGATGAAGTACGGCGCGAAGCCGGTGCCGTAGTTGGGGGCCGCGTGCAGCGACTGGGAGGCCAGCTGCACCGGGTCGGCCATGACCCCGGTACGGGCGTCGCGGTCCTTCTTGTCGTAGTCGGGGATCTTGCCGACGCCGTCGTTGAGCCCCTCGGCGAGGGTGGCCGAACCGTCGCCGAGCCGGATCAGCCCGCCGTCCAGGTTCGTCGCGCCCTTCTTGAGGTCGCTCACGCCGGAATCCAGGTCGGCGGAGCCGGTCTTGGCCGTGGCGAGGCCGGTGTGCAGGTCGTCGGCGCCCTTGGCGACCTTGTGGGCGCCGGTGTTGAGCGCGTTGACCTTCTTGACGGCGGACTTCAGGTCCTCGTCCAGACGCGGCGCGTGCTCGGCCAGGTCGTCGGCCTGCCGCTGGAGCGTGGTCAGCTGCTTGCTCAGCTTCTTCAGGTCCCCGTTCTGGTTCGTGACCAGTACGTTCACGTCGTCGGCGACCTTCGCGACATCGGCCGCCGCGGTCGTGGCGCGCTTCAGCGGCGGGCAGATGCCGGGGTCGTCGGGCTGCTGGTCCACGCAACTGGTGCGGTGGATCTCGGTGAGATCGTCGGAGGCGGTGTGGGCGGCGGTGGCGGCGGTGGGTGCCGCCTTCACCAGCAGGTCCAGGTTGTCGCGCACGGTCTTCGAGGAGTCGGAGACCAGCCGGGCGGTGTCGCCGATCGACTTGCCGTTGTCCTTCAGGAACGGGCGGACGTCGGCCGCCACCCCGTTCACCTTGTCGGCGAGCTGCTGGGTGCCGTCGGCCACCTGCCGGGAGCCGGTTTCGAGGTCGCCCGCGCCCTTGTTCAGCTTGATGATCCCGCCGGCCAGCCGGCCGCTGCCGGCCTTGGCGTCCGTCAGCCCGTCCGCGAGATCCTCCGAGCCCTTCTTGGCCTTGCCGATGCCGCCCTTGAGGTCGTCGGCGCCCTTGGCGGCCTTCGCCGTCGCGTCGTGGAGGTCGGAGAAGTTGATGAAGATCCGGTCGTAGAAGCCGCGCGAGGCGTTGGTCGACGCGGCGGTGCGCACCTCGGAGAAGACCGTCCGGGAGATCTGCCCGACGATGTAGTTGTTGGCGTCGTTGGTCCGCACCTGGAGGGCGCCGGTCTCGGGGGAGTTGCCGGAACTGGACGCGATCCGCTTGCTGAAGTCCGACGGCATGGTGAGCGAGAGGTAGTACGTGCCGTCCTCGACGCCCTTGTCGGCCTCGGCGGAACTCACCTCGTGCCAGTCGAAGACCTTGGAGTCGAGGAGCTTGCCGGTGATCTCGTCGCCGGCCGCGACGTGCTTGCCGGAGGCGGTGGCGCCCTTGTCGTTGTTGACCAGCGCGACGGGGATCTTGTCGAGGCGGCCGTACGGGTCCCAGAAGGACCACAGGTACAGCGCGCCGTAGAGCAGCGGCAGGAGCAGCAGTGCGACGAGTGCGGCGCGCGGCAGCTTTCCCCTGCCGAAACGCTTGAGCTCAAGCGCGGCCAGTCTCGGCGAACGCATCGGCCGTTCCTTCCTCGGTCGTGTCTTCCCCGGTCCTGTCTGCCCCGGTCGTGTCTTCCCCGGTCGGGTCGCCCCCGGCAGCGGTGTCCCCGGCGGCGGTGTCCGTGCGCAGGGTGATCGCGTCCTCGGGCGCCTGGCTGCAGACGGCGAGCACGGTGGTGCCACCGGCCGCGACGGACCGCAGCAGCTCCCAGGCCTCGGCGCGTTCGGCGTCGGAGAGCTTGAGATCGGTGTCGTCCACCGCGAGCAGCCGGGGGCCGCCGATCAGCGCGAGGGCGATGGAGAGCCGCAGTGCCTCCAGCCGCTCCAGGTCCCGTACGGAGGTCCGCTCGCCCTTGGGCAAGGTGGCCGGGTCGAGTCCGGCGGCGTCCAGCGCCGCGTCGATCCGCCCCTGGGCGGTGGCGATCCGCTCGGCACGCGGACGCAGCAGGGCGCGCAGCGAACCGTCGAAGCGGCGCTGCAGCAGGGCCCGCTCGCGCAGGTGCTCGGCGACGGTGAAGGCCGGGTCGAGCTCGCTGACTCCCGGGACGGGGCCCAGCGCGGCGATGCGGCGTACGGCGGCCATCTTGCGCGGCAGGCGTAGCCCGCCGATCTTGGCCTGGCCCTCGGTGGGGCGCATCCGGCCGGTGAGGGCGAGCAGCAGGCAGGTGCGGCCCGAGCCGGACGGGCCCTCGATGGCCACCAGCGAGCCGGGTCCGGCATCGACCCCCAGGCCTCGAAAGGCCCAGCCGCGCGGCCCCTTGAGGCCGAAGTCCTCGGCGGTGACGGATGCCCCGTGCGGGCTGTCCACGGCCCCTCCCCTGTTTTGAACTGACCGGTCAGTTCAAAAATGTAGCCCGAACTTGCGAACGAAGCAAAAGGGCAGGTCGGGGCGGGGGCGAGGCCGATTGTCAGTGGTGGCCCCCACGATGGATACATACGGCCACGGAGCCGTTACACGAGACAGGAGGTTTCGTCATGGCCCACTCGTCCGCAGCAGCCGCACCCCGGCGCCGCGCAGACGGCCCTGCCCCCTCACTGACCGGCCCGGCAATCGATGTCCACCCCGTTCTGCGCCGCACCACGGCGCCGCCCGCCGCCCTCGATCTGCTCGCCAAGGCCCGCACGGGCCTCGACGAGGCCGCCGCTCTCGATGTGCCGAACGAGCGGTACGCCACCGCCCACCTCGCAGCGCTGCGCACCGCGGCGGCGGTGCTCGCCGCGCGGGCCCGCCCGGAGACGTCCGGGCGACGCCGGGAGCGCATCCGCAGCGCCTGGGAGGTCCTGCCCGAAATGGCCCCCGAGCTGACCGAGTGGAGCGCGCTCTTCGCCTCCGGCGCCCGCCGCCGGGCCCGCGCGGAAGCCGGGATACCGGGTGCCGCCAGCCGGCGGGACGCCGACGACCTGCTGCGTGACGCGGCGATGTTCCTGCGTCTGGTCGAGCGGCTGCTGGTGCTCCAGCCGGTCCTCCCGCAGGCCAGGAGGGAGCGGCCCGACGCGGGATGACGGCAGCGGCGGTGTGAGGCAATAGGGTGGGAAGCGCTCGTACCACCTGCACTGTTCACGCTCCGCCGTCAGAGGCGGCACCGTGCCGAGGAGTCATCTGCCGTGTCGGACCAGCTGCGCCCCCGCGCCTCCCTCCGTACCGCCGTGGTCTGGGAGGTCCTCAAGGACGCCCTCGACCACCGGGTGAAGGCGACCGGTAGGGACGCCCTGGATGTCCTGGACACCGGCGGCGGCACCGGCAACTTCGCGGTGCCGGTCGCCCGCCTCGGTCACCGCGTCACCGTCGTCGATCCCAGCCCCAACGCGCTCTTCGCGCTGGAGCGCCGCGCGGCCGAGGCCGGGGTCGCCGACCGGGTCCGCGGTGTCCAGGGCGACATCCACGGCCTGTTCGAGGTGGTCGAGCGCGGTGGGTACGACGCGGTGCTGTGCCACGGCGTCCTGGAGTACGTGGACGACCCGGCCGAAGGCGTACGCAATGCCGTGGCGGCGCTCCGGCCGTCCGGTGCGCTCAGCCTGCTCGCCGCCGGGCTCGGCGGTGCCGTCCTGGCCCGGGCGCTCGCCGGACACTTCACCGAGGCCCGGCAGGCGCTCGACGACCCGGCGGGCCGCTGGGGCGAGGGCGACCCGGTGCCCCGGCGCTACACCGCGGAGCAGCTCACCGAGCTGGTCTCCGGTGCCGATGTCGAGGTCGGCGCGGTCCACGGCGTACGGATCTTCGCGGACCTCGTGCCGGGAGTGCTGGTGGACACGGAGCCCGGTGCGGTCGAGGCCCTGCTCAAGCTGGAGTCCGCCGCGGCCGAACTGCCGGCCTTCCACTCGGTCGCGACGCAGCTGCACGTTCTGGGCACCAAGCGCGCCTGAGCGCGGTCCGGTCCGGTGGTAGCTCGGCCGTAGCGCTGCTGATCAGCGACGCAGCAGCAGACGGAGTACGCACCGGGCCCCCCGATCGGGGGCTTCGCCCCGTATGATCGGGGGACACCATCCGGCATGACGGATCGGAGGTTGGGGAATCAACGCCTCAGCAGCTGAGCCGTTGTGGCGGCCCGGACTGGCTGATGGGCAAGAAGGCGGGTTTCACGGGGGCGATTCCCTGCCTATCCTGGAAGGGCCGCATACCGGCCGCCCCCCGCGGCCGACGACGAGGAGGACTCCGTGCCGCTCTCGGAGCACGAGCAGCGAATGCTCGAGCAAATGGAGCGAGCGCTGTACGCCGAAGATCCCAAGTTCGCGACAGCGCTCGAGGGAAGCGGGCTGCGTACGTACACCCGGCGACGGGTCTACCAGGCGGTCGCAGGCTTCCTGGTGGGTATCGCGCTCCTCATGGCCGGAATGGTCGCGCAGCAGATCTGGATCAGCGTGGTGGGTTTTCTCGTCATGCTGGGCTGTGCGGTCCTGGCGGTCACTGGTTGGCGCAAGGCGCCCAAACCGGGCGAGCATCCGGCAGCCGGACGCGGTGGCGAGCGCAGCCGTCCCAGGCAACGCCGGACCGTGATGAACCGGATCGAGCAGCGGTGGCAGCGCCGCCGCGACGAGCAGGGCCAGTAGGCCCTCGGACACACTTGGGTGAGGGGCGGCCGCGCCGACGCGGCCGCCCCTCACGTATGCCCGGGTCCGGTCACTGCGGACGCATGCCGGGCCGCCCGCTTTGCCGGAGCCGGAGCCGGAGCCGGAGCCGCAGGGGCTGGGGTTTCGAGCGGGCGGAGACTTCGGCGGGCGGGGGCCGTACGTGGGCGGCCGGACCGCCGCCGCCGACGTGCAGCCCGGACGTCGGCCGCCAGCCGCTGACCGGGCTGCGCCGCCGACGTGCAGCCCAGCCGCCGACCGTCGGTCGCCGACCGTCGGCCGGGCTTCGCGGGTCAGCTGCCGGAGCCGCGACGGAGCGTGGTCCGCGGCCTGCCGCAGACCACGCCCCCGGTCATCCCTGCTGGCGCGACGGACGCCGCAGCCATCCCGCCCACCGCTCGCGGCCCCACAGCGCCGTGCACCTGCCGGTGAACGCCGCCCAGCGGTCCGCGGCCGCCCAGACCACCCGAACGGCGGAGCGCGGAGCCACGACCGCCCGGATCCGGGCGAAGCGGCCGACGGACGCCCGCAGACCGGCCCGTACCGTCACCACGTCCTCGGCGAGGCCGGTGCTCACCCGGGGCTCCGGGGCGTAGAGCACCTGTTCCACCGCTCCGGCCACCCGGTGCACCGCGTCGGCCGCGTCGGGTCCGAGCCGACCCAGCCGCACCACCCGGTCCGCCGCCCTGCGCGGGGTCCGGGAGTCGTCCGGTTCGATGCCGTGGTCCCAGGCGGTGTCGGTGATCTCCTGCCAGGCCGCCAGCGTCCGGGCCGTGGCGTACTCCGGCGGGCCGGGCTCGATGCCCCGGCCCCGGTCGCCGACGGTGGTGCCCTGCCCCGCAGCCGGCGCTGCGTTCCGGCCACGCACCGGCGTACGCCCGGCGGAGAGACCCAGCCTGCGCCTGCGTGCCCGCAGTCGCCAGAGCAGCGGCAGCAGGGGCAGCGCGAGGAGCACCACGGCGAGCAGGATCACACCGACGACGGTGCCCGTCGGTGTCCCCGAGTCGGTCGGCGGCTTCACGCCCGCCGCCGCCGTGCTGCCGCACTCGCCCTGCTTGCGCATCTGCGCCGGGCAGCTGTCCGGGACGGACGGCGCGGTCGACGGAGCCGCCGAGGCGCCCTTCTCGGGCAGGGCCGGGACGTCCGTGTCGCCCGTGGGGACATTCTGCTGGGTGTACGGCGGCGTGGTGCCCCGCGTCGGGGTCGGCTCGAATCGGGTCCACCCGACGCCCTCGAAGTACAGCTCGGGCCAGGCGTGCGCATCGCGCAGCCCCACCGAGACCGAACCGTCCGGCTGCCCGGTGCCCGGGGTGAAGCCCACCGCGACCCGGGCCGGGATGCCCAGCGTCCGGGCCATCGCGGCCATCGTGAAGGAGAAATGGACGCAGAAGCCCTGCCTCTCCTTCAGGAACCGGGTGATCGCAGCACTGCCGGTGCCCGAGTTCACCGAGGTGTTGTAGCTGAAGCCGCCGTCCGAGGCGAAGTAGTTCTGCAGCTTCACCGCCCGCTCGTAATCGTTGGCGGCGCCCCGGGTCACCTCGTTCGCGGTCTCCTCGACGACCTTCGGCAGCGAGCCGGGAACGCGGGTGTACTCGCGCCGCAGCCCGGCCGGCGCGGGGCCCGTCGAGGCGAGCTGCTCGGCGGTCGGCTCGACCACCAGACTGGAGACCCGGTACTGCGCGCCGCGGGTCGTCTCCCCGCGGTCGCCCACGAGGGTCCGCCCCTCCGGTTCGTACCGCCAGCGCCCGTCGATGCCGACCTCGGTCGCCGGGTAGGGGAGCGGCAGATAGGTCTGCTGGTAGGAGCGGGACGCGGAGATGTTGGACGTGACCTCGGTGACCGCCACGTCCGGGCCGAGGCCCTCCGGGGCCGGGAGCCGCTTGGGCACGTCCTTCAGCCGGCGGGTCGAGGGCCGCCACTCGCTCCCGTTGAACTGGTCCAGGGCCAGGATCCGCAGATAGAAGTCCTGCGGGGCGC
This sequence comes from Streptomyces sp. NPDC007164, assembly GCF_040634135.1. Classification (NCBI taxonomy): domain Bacteria; kingdom Bacillati; phylum Actinomycetota; class Actinomycetes; order Kitasatosporales; family Streptomycetaceae; genus Streptomyces; species Streptomyces sp. NPDC007164. The sequence continues at coordinate 355,829 of NZ_JBEYFB010000002.1, read as the reverse complement.
CGGAATTGGTGCGGTAGGACATCACCTGCCGGTTCTCCGGCTGGTTCAGATTGTCCTGCAACGAGACCAGAGGGTTCACCGCGGAGATGGTGCCGCCGCCCTTGCCGGCGCTGCCGGTGCCCGTGCCGAACAGCATTCCGCCTTCGAGTGCCGGCAGCGCCGCCGGGACGACCAGCGCGACGCCCAGCGCCAGCGCACCGATGCGGCGCCCGGTACGGACCGGGGCCGTCGGCAGCCGGCTGCCCGAGAGCGCCGCCCCGAGCGCCGGGCCTCCCGGGGACCTGCTGGCCGCGCCGCTGAAGACCCGCCCCCACTGGGAGAGCCGGTCCCGGCCCTCCGCCAGCAGGAGCAGCAGATAGCCACCGGCCGCCAGCAGGAACCAGAGCCAGTCCGCCCCGCCCCCGGACAGCCCCGCGGCCACCGAGTAGAGCGCGAGGAGCGGCAGGCCGGCCGGGGCCGCGCTGCGGAACGTCACCGCGAGGGCGTCCACCACCAGGCCGACCAGCAGCACACCGCCGATCAGCATCAGCCGGATGCCGTCCGTCACGGGAGCCGGGGCGGCATACCTGCCGACGTCCTCGGCGCCCGACACCAGCAGATGCGACAGCCGCTGGACGGCCTCCGGGCCGGGCAGCAGACCGGCCATCGCCTGCTGCCTGGCGAACACCACCGTCAGCAGGACCAGCGTGACCAGCGCCTGCGCCGCGACGACCAGCGCACGGGGCACGGGCGCCCGGCGGACCAGCGCGCCCATGCCGCTCTGGACCGCCAGCAGGAACGCCGCCTGCAGGATCCACCCGGCCGGCTCGACCAGCGGCAGCATCGAGGCCGCCGCCATCAGCGTCGCCGCAAAGGCGCACAGCGCCAGCCGACCACGACCGCTCATGACCATCCCCCGGTGAAACCCGTCGTGCCCGCCGCGGCGGACTGTGCCGCCACGCCCTGCTGCCCCGCCTGCTGCCAGTACTGGGCGAGCCCGGCCCCGGGCGAGACCGCCACCGCCGTCCACCCCGATTCCCGCAGCAGTCGCAGCCGCCGCTCGGACGCCCCCTCCGCCCCCGCGGGCGGGACGTCGCCCTGCACCCAGTCCGGGCTGGACAGCACGAACGCGACGGCGCCGCCGCTGCGCTGCCGCATCCGCGCCGCCACCGCCGCCTGCTCCTCGTCCAGATCACCGAAGAACGCGATCAGCAGCCCCTCGTTGCCGCCGCGCATCACGTCGTACGCGCGCGACAGACCACTGCCGTCGGAGTGGTCGACCACGGCCAGCGTGTCCATCATCAGACCCGCCGAGTCGGCGGACTCCTGCGTCGATCCGGCGAAACCGCCCGCGCCCTCGCCGGGCACCGCGGTCCCGTCGTCGGTCAGCAGCCGGACGGCGAAGCCGCGCTCCAGCATGTGCACCAGCGCGGACGCCGCCCCGGCCACCGCCCACTCGAAGGCGGAGTCGGGCCCCGCCCCCTGGTAGGCGATCTGCCGGGTGTCCAGCAGGACCGTGCACCTGGCCCGCTGCGGCTGCTCCTCGCGGCGCACCATCAGCTCGCCGTAGCGCGCGGTGGAGCGCCAGTGCACCCGGCGCAGATCGTCGCCGTGCCGGTAGCCGCGGGGGATCACGTCGTCGTCACCGGCCAGCGCCAGCGAACGCTGCCGTCCCTCGCCGTACCCCGACGCCTCTCCGGACAGCCGCACCGGCGGCAGCGGCTCGGTCCGCGGAATGACGACGAGGGTGTCGTACGCACTGAACGAACGGGTCAGCTCGCACATCCCGAACGGATCGCTCAGCCGCAGCTGCAACGGCCCGAGCGGATAGCGCCCGCGCAGATCCGAGCGCACCCGGTAGGACACCTCGCGACGGCCGCCCGCCTCCACCCGGTCCAGCACGAACCGGGGCCGCGGCCCGAGCACATAGGGCACCCGGTCCTGGAGCATCAGCAGCCCGGTGGGCATCCGCGACACGTTCTCCATCCGCAGATGGACCCGCGCCTCCGAGCCCGCCGGGACCCGGGACGGCGAGAGCCGCCGGGTGCCCGCGACCCGGTAACGGGTGCGGACGAGCACCACCACACAGACCAGCGGCAGCGCGGCGAGCAGCAGCCCGACCCGCAGCAGATCCGCCTGCCCGAGCACATAGGCGCAGACCGCCGCGGCGACACCGGCCGCCAGAAAGGACCGCCCACGCGTGGTCAGCCCGCTCAGCGCGGCCCGCAGAGCGCCCTTCTCGCCGCCGTCTTCCATCGCGGCCGGCCCCCCGGCGGTCATCACACCCGCCGTGCGCCGGGCTGCTGCCGGCCGTACGGCACCCGGCCCGGCTGATGCTGCGGCTGCACCTGGGCTCCGCCGTCCGCGGTCGGGACCGGTGTCTGCTGGAGGATCTCCTGCACGACCTGCTCGGCGGTACGGCGGTTCAGCTGGGCCTGCGCCGTCGGCAGCAGGCGGTGCGCGAGCACCGCGACCGCCAGCGCCTGAACATCGTCCGGCAGGCAGTAGTCCCGGCCGCTCAGCGCCGCGGAGGCCTTCGCCGCGCGCAGCAGATGCAGGGTGGCCCGCGGCGAGGCGCCGAGCCGGAGATCGGGATGACTGCGGGTGGCCGCGACGAGTTCCACCGCGTACCGCCGCACGGCGTCGGCCACATGGACCGTGCGCACCGCGTCGATCAGCTTCACGATGTCGTGGGCGTGCGCCACCGGCTGGAGGTCGTCGAGCGGCGGGAGGCCGCCGTGCACATCGAGCATCCGCAGCTCGGCGTCCGCACTCGGATAGCCGATCGAGACCCGCGCCATGAACCGGTCGCGCTGGGCCTCGGGCAGCGGATAGGTGCCCTCCATCTCCACCGGGTTCTGGGTGGCCACCACCATGAACGGATCGGGCAGCTCGTAGCTGTGCCCGTCGATGGTGACCTGACGCTCCTCCATGGACTCCAGCAGCGCCGACTGGGTCTTCGGCGAGGCCCGGTTGATCTCGTCGCCGATCACGATCTGGGCGAAGATCGCGCCCGGTTTGAACTCGAAGTCGCGCCGCTGCTGGTCGAAGATGGACACACCGGTGATGTCCGAAGGCAGCAGGTCCGGCGTGAACTGAATGCGCCGCACCGAACAGTCGATGGACCGTGCCAGCGCCTTGGCCAGCATCGTCTTGCCGACCCCGGGGACATCCTCGATGAGGAGGTGCCCCTCCGCCAGCAGTACGGTCAGCGAAAGCCGTACGACCTCAGGCTTGCCCTCGATCACACTCTCCACCGACCTGCGCACCCGCTCCGCGGTCGTGGTCAGATCTGTGAGGCTCGCTCGATCGTCATAGGTCGTCACCCGGCCCTCCTCGGCCCTGCCCCACGCTCTCCAGGAGCAGTGGGGTACCCCATTCACGGGCCGGCGCGCACGCAGCGGTCCGGCCCACCCCGAAACACGGACACCCCTTCGGACACGTCCGTCGGGATGCCACACGCGCATTCTCGTTGCCGTTACCGCTTCGTGTCACTCGCCTGCGGACAACTGGGGGCGAAATGCCGGTTTCGATGAGGTTTTCGGTGCCTGGCGGGTGGTGCCCGGGAGGTCAGGAGACGGGAAGGATCTCCCGCAGCAGGCCGCTGGTCACGTCGAAGACGAAGCCGCGGACGTCGTCGGTGTGCAGCAGGAACGGCGAGGTGCGGACCCGCTGCATCGACTGCCGGACGTCCTGGTCGGCGTCCTTGTAGGCCTCCACCGCCCAGGCCGGCCGCTGGCCGACCTCCATCTCCAGCTCCTGCCGGAACTCCTCGGTGATCGACTCCATGCCGCAGTTGGTGTGGTGGATCAGTATCACGCTGCGGGTGCCGAGGGCCCGCTGGCTGATCGACAGCGAACGGATCACGTCGTCGGTGACCACGCCGCCCGCGTTGCGGATGGTGTGGCAGTCGCCCAGGGCCAGGCCGAGCGCCTTGTGCAGGTCGAGCCGGGCGTCCATGCAGGCGACCACGGCGACGCGCAGCACCGGCTTGGCGTCCATGCCCGGGTCTTCGAATGCGGAGGCGTACCGGACGTTCGCCTCGACGAGACGGTCGGTGACCGTGCCCCCGTCACGGGCCTGGTCGGCATCGTTCGAGGAAGACCGGACGGGGGAGTGCGCGGAAGTCGACATGGATACGACGTTAGCTCCCGCACCTGCCCCCGTCGTGCTGTGAGAAGGGACAAAGAACGTCAACGAGGCTTGTTGTGAGGTAACCCACAAGCCTCGCAACCGTTCGTCCGGGCGGGTGCACAGGGGGCCCGGCGACGCGCTGCCGGGTTGATTGATCGGGAATCGATCGAATGGCAGGGTGGACTAAAGTGACGGGAAGTTACCGACACCCTGCACATTCCGTAGATTTCCCCTGTGTGTGCGGCGTACGTACGGGCCCGGCCCTCTCCCGCTCGCGGTCGGCCGACGCCCCTTCCCCGGCGCCGGCCCGCCTCCCCTTCTGAGCGGGCGGGGACCAGGCCGTACGTGCGGCCACACGGGACCTGAGCCTGAGAGGGCGCATGAGCCAGACCCGACACGTCCCGGTGATGCTCCAGCGATGCCTGGACCTGTTGGCCCCGGCTCTTGAGGCGCCGGGACCGCAGGCGCCCGTGGTCGTCGACTGCACCCTCGGCCTCGGCGGTCACAGCGAGGCGCTGCTCTCCGCCTTCCCCTCCGTACGGCTGATCGGCCTGGACCGGGACAAGGAGGCGCTGCGGCTCTCCGGCGAGCGGCTCGCCCCGTACGGCGACCGGGCCACCCTGGTGCACGCCGTCTACGACGAACTGCCCGAGGTGCTCGCCAGGCTCGGCATCCCCAAGGTCCAGGGCGTCCTGTTCGACCTCGGCGTCTCCTCCATGCAGCTGGACGAGGCCGGCCGCGGGTTCGCGTACGCCCAGGACGCCCCGCTCGACATGCGCATGGACCAGACGACCGGCATCGGCGCGGCCGAGGTGCTCAACACCTATCCGCCGGGCGAGCTGGTGCGGATCCTGCGGGCGTACGGCGAGGAGAAGCAGGCCAAGCGGATCGTCTCCGCCATCGTGCGCGAGCGCGAGAAGGAGCCGTTCAGCAACAGCGCCCGGCTCGTCGAGCTGATCCGTGACTCGCTGCCCCAGGCGGCCAAGCGCACCGGCGGCAACCCCGCCAAGCGGACCTTCCAGGCGCTGCGCATCGAGGTCAACGGCGAGCTCAGCGTCCTGGAACGGGCCATTCCGGCGGCCGTGCAGAGCCTCGCGGTCGGCGGCCGGATCGCCGTTCTCTCGTACCACTCGCTGGAGGACCGGCTGGTCAAGCAGGTGTTCGCGGCGGGCGCCGCCACCACGGCGCCGCCCGGACTGCCGGTCGTCCCCGAGCGCTACCAGCCCCGGCTGAAGCTGCTGACCCGCGGCGCGGAACTGCCCACCGAGGAGGAGGTCGCCGAGAACCGGCGGGCCGCCCCCGCCCGGCTGCGCGGCGCCCTGCGGATCCGCGAGGAGGAACGATGAGCGCCCGGCCTCCCGGTACCCGGACCCGGAAACCGGCGATGTGCGGGGCGGCGCGGTGAGCAGACCCGCCGGGCAGCTGAAAGGGCGCGCCGCGCGGCTCGCCCGGCTGCTGCCGTCCGGGCCCAGCAACGCGGCCCGTACGCCCTTCGTCCTGCTGGTCGTGGTGCTGCTCGGCGGCGGCCTGATCACGCTCCTGGTGCTCAACTCGGCCCTCAACGAGGGGTCGTTCAGACTGAGCGAGCTGAAGAAGCGGACCACCGAGCTCACCGACGAGCAGCAGGCCCTCCAGCGCGACGTCGACAACTTCTCCAAGCCGGACGCCCTGGAGCGGCGCGCCCGCGAGCTGGGCATGGTGCCCGGCGGCAGCCCCGCCTTCCTGAACCCGGACGGCACGGTCCGCGGCGTACCTGCCGAGACCACCGCCGAGCCCGTCCCGCCGCCGCAGCCCAAGAGCAGTGCGCCGGTGGCGCCCCCCGTGTCCGCGTCCACCGCCGCCGGCGCCCCGGCCCCGCCCGCCCCGTCACCGTCGGCCACGCCTTCGGGCGCCGCCGCGCCCAGCACCTCCGCGACCAGCACCGCCGCGATCCCGGCCGCCGGGACGCGTACCCCGGCAGAACAGACCCCGACGAGCCCCGGCAGGTGACACAGTGCCGCCCAAGGAACCACCGCGCCGCCGGGTCCCCGGCCCCGCACGCCCGCGCAGCGCCGCAGGCGGCCAGGGGCGCCCCCGGCCCGCCGCCCGCCGCTCCACCCCGGCACCGCGCCCCCGCCCGCCCCGCAACCGGAGCGCGAGCCCGCTGCGGCTGGGCAGCCCGCGCCCCCGGCTCCGCCTGGTCAGCCTCGCCCTGACGCTCGTCATGCTGGCGTTCGTCGTCCGGCTGCTCCAGGTCCAGGCCGTCGACGCCGCCGCATACTCCGCCAAGGCCAAGGAGAACCGCTACCTCAGCTACACGATCGCCGCCGAGCGCGGCGAGATCACCGACCGCAGCGGGATCGCCCTGGCCACCAGCGTCGACGCGTACAACATCACCGCCGACCCCTCGATGTTCACGCCCGGGTTCAGTAAGGCCCCCGACGCGCCCCGGCAGGCGGCGGCGCTCCTCGCCCCGATCCTCGGCACCGACGCCACCGAGCTGACCCGGAAGCTGTCCGGGAAGGGCCGCTACGTCGTCCTGGCCCGTCGGCAGACCCCGCAGGTCTGGAACCAGATCAAGGACCTCAAGTCCGTCTTCGCCGAGAAGGCCGGCAAGGACCGGGCGAGCGGCGGCGCCGGAGCCAATGTGCTGGCCGGCGTCTTCCAGGAGGCGACCACCAAACGGGTCTACCCCAACGGGGGCCTCGCCGCCGGGATACTGGGTTACGTCAATGCCGACGGCAAGGGCGCGGGCGGCCTCGAATCGCAGCTGGACAAGGAGCTCGCGGGCGAGGACGGCAAGATCAGGTACGCCCAGGCGGGCGGCCGCCGGGTGCCCACCGCGGGTACCAAGGAGGTCCCGGCCGTCCCCGGCGCCGACATCGAGCTGACCATCGACCGCGACATCCAGTGGGCCGCCCAGCAGGCCATCAGCGACCAGGTGAAGAAGTCCAAGGCCGACCGCGGTTACGTGGTCGTCCAGAACACCAGGACCGGCGAGGTCCTCGCCATGGCCAACGCTCCCGGCTTCGACCCCAACGACCTCTCGCAGGCCGACGCGGCGTCGCTGGGCAACGCGGCCCTCCAGGACGTCTACGAGCCCGGCTCCACCAGCAAAGTCATGTCCATGGCCGCCGTGCTGGAGGAGGGCGCGGCCACCCCGGGCACCCATGTCACCGTCCCCAACCGGCTGCACCGCGGCGACCGGCTCTTCAAGGACGACATCGACCACCCCACCTGGTACCTGACGCTCAACGGCGTACTCGCCAAGTCCAGCAACATCGGCACCATCCTGGCCACCGGCGAGCTGGGCAGGACGCAGGCCGAGGCCAACAAGGTCCTCCACTCCTACCTGCGCAAGTTCGGGATCGGTTCGCCGACCGGTCTCGACTACCCGGGCGAGACCCCCGGCATCCTCGCCGAGCCCGAGGACTGGTCGACCTCGCAGCAGTACACGATCCCGTTCGGCCAGGGCCTCTCGCTCAACGCCATGCAGGCCGCCTCCATCTACTCGACGATCGCCAACGACGGGGTCCGCGTCGCACCCACGCTGGTACGCGGCACCAAGGGCGCCGACGGGCGGTACGAGGCCACCGCACCGCCCGAGCGGACCAGGGTGGTCAGCGCGAAGACCGCCAAGGCGCTCGCCACGATGCTGGAATCGGTGGTCGGCGACGAGGAGGGCACCGGCACGAAGGCCAAGATCCCGGGCTACCGGGTGGCGGGCAAGACCGGTACGGCCAACCGGGTCGACCCGGTGCGCGGCGGCTACCACGGCTACACCGCCTCCTTCGCGGGCTTCGCGCCCGCCGACAAACCGCAGATCACCGTCTACTGCGCGATCCAGAACCCGACCACGGGCAGCTACTTCGGCGGCCAGATCTGCGGACCGATCTACAAGCAGGTCATGGAGTTCGCGCTCAAGACTCTCCAGACCCCACCGTCCGGCAGCGGGCCAGCCCGGCTGCCGGTGTCCTTCAAGCCCGGCGAGTGAACTCGGGGAAACCATCCAGTGACAACCATCACGCCCGATCCCGGGAACCGGAACGGGAACCACCAGAACCCCGGCCCCTCACTTCGCGAGAGGCCGGGTGCGCCCGGTACGCTCACCGCCGTGCCCCACGCTGATCAGTCCCAAACCACCCAGAAGGCCGCCCCTGTGAACTACCCGGGAGCGCCCCGCCCGGACCGGATCGGGCCGACCGCGCTCGGCGAACTGGCAGCCCGGCTGGGCGTCGAGCCGCCGGGACCCGGCGAGGTCACCGGCATCACCCACGACTCCCGGGCGGTACGCCCCGGCGACGTCTACGCGGCCCTGCCGGGCGCCCGCTTCCACGGCGCCGACTTCGCCGCCCAGGCGGCCGGTCTCGGCGCGACGGCGATCCTCACCGACCCGGCGGGCGCCGAGCGCGCCGCCGCCACCGGGCTTCCGGTGCTGGTCACCGAGGATCCGCGCGGCCGGATGGGCGAGCTCGCCGCGGAGATCTACGGACGGCCCGGCGCCGACCTCCTCCAGATCGGCATCACCGGAACGTCCGGCAAGACCACCACCGCCTATCTGATCGAGGGCGGCTTCCGCGGCGCCGGGCGCGCCACCGGGCTCATCGGCACGGTGGAGATGCGGATCGGCGACGAGCGCATCAAGTCCGAGCGCACCACCCCCGAAGCCACCGATCTGCAGGCCCTGTTCGCCGTCATGCGCGAACGCGGCGTCGACTCGGTGACCATGGAGGTCTCCAGCCACGCCCTGGTGCTCGGCCGGGTCGACGGCTGCGTCTTCGACGTCGCGGTCTTCAACAACCTCAGCCCGGAACACATGGAGTTCCACTCCGGGATGGAGGACTACTTCCAGGCCAAGGCACAGCTCTTCACCCCGGCCCGCAGCCGGCAGGGCGTCGTCAACCACGACGACGAGTACGGCCGCAGGCTGATCACCGAGGCGTCCGTCCCGGTCGTCACCTTCTCCGCCGAGGGCCACCCGGACGCCGACTGGCGCGCCGAGGACATCGAACTCGGGCCGCTCGGCTCGACCTTCACCGTCGTCGGCCCCAAGGACGAGCGGATCGCGGCCAGGGCCCCGTTGCCCGGCCCGTTCAACGTCGCCAACACCCTCGCCGCGATCGTCACGCTCGCCGTCGCGGGCATCGACCCGCAGACCGCCGCCGACGGCGTCGCGGCCGTCCCCGGCGTCCCCGGCCGGCTGGAGCGCGTCGACGCCGGACAGCCCTACCTCGCGGTCGTCGACTACGCGCACAAGACCGACGCCGTCGAATCCGTGCTGCGCTCCCTGCGGACGGTCACCGAGGGCCGGGTGCACATCGTCCTCGGCTGCGGCGGCGACCGCGACACCACCAAACGCGGCCCGATGGGCGCGGCGGCCGCCCGCCTCGCCGACACCGCCGTACTGACCTCCGACAACCCCCGTTCCGAGGACCCCCTCGGAATCCTCGCCGCCATGCTCGCGGGCGCCGCAGAAGTGCCCGTCCACGAGCGGGGCGACGTCCTGGTCGACGCCGACCGGGCCGCCGCCATCGCCGCCGCCGTCGCCCGAGCCGAGCCCGGTGACACCGTGCTGATCGCCGGCAAGGGCCACGAGCAGGGCCAGGACATCCACGGCGTGGTACGCCCCTTCGACGACCGCGTGGTCCTGCGCGCGGCCATCGAGCGGTCCCTGGGGCACGAGCGCACCGAGAGCGCCGGCCACCGCGCCCACACCCACGAGAACAACAGTCAGGGATGACCAAGTGATCGCCCTTTCCCTCGCCGAGATCGCCGAAATCGTCGGCGGGCAGTCGCACGACATACCCGATCCGGCAGCAACCGTCAGCGGGCCGGTCGTCATCGACTCCCGGGAGGTGACGCAGGGCAGCCTGTTCGTCGCCTTCGCCGGTGAGCGGGTCGACGGCCACGACTACGCGCAGCGCGCCGTCGAGGCGGGCGCGGCAGCCGTGCTGGCCGCCCGCCCCGTCGGTGTTCCGGCGATCGTCGTCGACGACGTCGTGGCCGCACTCGGCGCGCTCGCCCGCGCTGTCGTGGGCCGCCTCGGCACCACCGTCGTCGCCCTCACCGGATCGGCCGGCAAGACTTCCACCAAGGACCTCATCGCCCAGCTGCTCGAACGCAAGGGGCCCACCGTCTACCCGGCGGGCAACCTCAACAACGAGATCGGCCTGCCGCTCACCGCACTGCGCGCCACCGAGGACACCCGCCACCTCGTCCTCGAAATGGGCGCACGCTACATCGGCGACATCCGCTACCTCACCGAACTCGTCCCGCCCCGCGTCGGCCTCGTCCTCAACGTCGGCACCGCCCACATCGGCGAGTTCGGCGGCCGCGAGCAGATCGCCGTCGCCAAGGGCGAGATGGTCGAGTCGCTGCCCGAGGACGGCACCGCCGTACTCAACGCCGACGACCCGCTCGTACGCGCCATGTCCTCCCGCACGAAGGCCCGGGTGCTGTTCTTCGGCGAAGCCGCGGATGCGGACGTACGGGGCGAGAAGGTCCGTCTCACCGACGACGGACGCCCCGCTTTCCGGCTCCACACACCCACCGGGTGCAGCGACGTGACCATGCGCCTGTACGGTGAGCACCACGTGTCGAACGCGCTCGCCGCGGCCGCCGTCGCCCATGAGTTGGGCCTGTCCGCAGACGAGATCGCCGAAGGGCTCTCCGAGGCGGGCACCCTCTCCCGCTGGCGCATGGAGGTCACCGAGCGTCCGGACGGCGTGACGTTCGTCAATGACGCCTACAACGCGAACCCCGAATCCATGAAAGCCGCGCTGCGCGCGCTGGCCGCCATGGGGAAGGGCCGGCGTACGTGGGCGGTGCTCGGCCAGATGGCCGAGCTCGGCGACGCCTCGCTCGCCGAGCACGACGCGGTCGGGCGGCTCGCCGTCCGGCTCAACGTCAGCAAGCTCGTCGCGGTCGGGGGCAGAGAAGCCTCCTGGCTGCAACTGGGCGCATACAACGAGGGTTCGTGGGGTGAGGAGTCGGTGCACGTGTCCGACGCACAGGCCGCGGTCGACCTGTTGCGCAGTGAACTGCGCCCGGGAGACGTCGTGCTGGTGAAGGCGTCCCGGTCGGTCGGCCTGGAGCAGGTCGCCATGGCACTGCTGGAGAACGCGTCCGAGGGCGAGGTCACCGGCCGATGAGGCAGATCCTCTTCGCGGGGGCCATCGGGCTCTTTCTGACCCTGGTCGGAACTCCGCTGCTGATCAAGCTGCTCGCCCGCAAGGGATACGGGCAGTTCATCCGGGACGACGGCCCGCGGACCCACGGGTCCAAGAAGGGCACGCCCACCATGGGCGGCATTGCCTTCATCCTGGCGACGATCATCGCGTACATCGCGGCGAAGCTGATCACCGGCGAGGAGATGCGATTCTCCGGCGTGCTGGTGCTCTTCCTGATGGCCGGAATGGGCCTCGTGGGCTTCCTCGACGACTACATCAAGATCGTCAAGCAGCGTTCGCTGGGCCTGCGGGCCAAGGCGAAGATGACGGGCCAGCTGATCGTGGGCATCGCCTTCGCGGTACTCTCGCTCCAGTTCGCGGACAAGCACGGCAACACCCCGGCCTCCGACCGGCTGTCGTTCGTCGCGGACTTCGGCTGGTCGATCGGCCCGGTGCTGTTCGTCGTCTGGGCGCTGTTCATGATCCTGGCCATGTCCAACGGCGTGAACCTGACGGACGGTCTGGACGGCCTGGCCACCGGTGCCTCGGTGATGGTCTTCGGCGCGTACACCTTCATCGGGCTGTGGCAGTTCCAGGAGTCCTGCGTCAACGCGGACACCCTGACCAATCCCAACGCCTGTTTCCAGGTACGCGACCCACTCGACCTCGCGGTCGTCGCCTCGGCGTTGATGGGCGCCTGCTTCGGCTTCCTGTGGTGGAACACCTCGCCCGCCAAGATCTTCATGGGCGACACCGGTTCGCTCGCCCTCGGCGGCGCCCTCGCCGGTCTGGCGATCTGCTCCCGCACCGAGTTCCTGATGGCCATCCTCGGCGGCCTCTTCGTGATGATCACCATGTCCGTGGTCATCCAGGTCGGATCCTTCAAGATGACCGGCAAGCGGGTCTTCCGGATGGCACCGCTCCAGCACCACTTCGAACTCAAGGGGTGGTCCGAAGTCCTTGTCGTGGTCCGCTTCTGGATCATCCAGGGCATGTGCGTGATCGTCGGACTCGGACTCTTCTACGCGGGATGGGCAGCCGAGAAGTGAGCAACCAGGACTGGCGGGGCAAGCACGTCACCGTCGCGGGACTCGGAGTCTCCGGAATCCCGGCGGCCAAGGTGCTGCACGGCCTCGGGGCCGTCGTCACCGTGGTCAACGACGGGAGCGACGAGCGTTCCCGCACGCAGGCCGCGGAGCTGGAGGCGCAGGGCATCGCCGTGCGCCTCGGCGACGGGGCGACCCTGCCCGAGTCCACCGAGCTCATCGTCACCACCCCGGGCTGGCAGCCCGACAAGCCGCTCTTCACCGCAGCCGCCGAGGCGGGCGTCCCCGTCTGGGGCGACGTCGAACTCGCCTGGCGGCTGCGGGGCCCCGGCGCGGCCCCCTGGCTCGCGGTCACCGGCACCAACGGCAAGACCACGACCGTACGGATGCTCGCCTCGATCCTTCAGGCGGCGGGGCTGCGCACCGCCGCCGTCGGCAACATCGGCGTCTCCCTCCTGGACGCGGTCCTCGGCGACGAGGAGTACGACGTACTCGCCGTCGAGCTGTCCAGCTACCAGTTGCACTGGGCGCCCTCGCTGCGCGCCCACTCCGCCGCCGTCCTCAACCTGGCCCCCGACCACCTCGACTGGCACGGCTCCATGGCGGCGTACGTCGCGGACAAGGGCCGGATCTACGAGGGCAACCAGGTCGCCTGCGTCTACAACGCGGCCGACCCGGCGACCGAGGACCTGGTCCGCGAGGCCGATGTCGAGGAGGGCTGCCGGGCCATCGGCTTCACCCTGAACACGCCGGGCCCGTCCCAGCTGGGCGTCGTCGACGGCATCCTCGTCGACCGCGCCTTCGTGGCGAACCGGCAGAAGCAGGCCCAGGAGCTGGCCGAGGTCAAGGACATCGACCCGCCCGCCCCGCACAACGTCGCCAACGCCCTCGCGGCCGCGGCCCTGGCCCGTGCCTTCGGCGTCGAGCCCGCGGCCGTACGCGACGGGCTGCGGGCCTTCCGCCCCGACCCGCACCGCATCGAGCGCGTCGCGAACGTCGCCGGGGTCGCGTACGTCGACGACTCCAAGGCCACCAACACCCATGCCGCAGAGGCGTCGCTGGCGGCCTACGACCCGATCGTCTGGATCGCCGGCGGTCTCGCGAAGGGGGCCGCCTTCGACGAGCTGGTGACCGGGGCGGCCGGGCGGCTGCGGGGCGTCGTACTGATCGGCCGGGACCGGGAACTGATCCGGGAAGCCCTCACGCGACACGCCCCCGAGGTCCCGGTGGTCGACCTCGACCGGACCGACACTGGGGCGATGTCCGAGGCGGTCCGCGAGGCGGCACGGCTCGCCCGGCCGGGAGACACCGTACTGATGGCCCCGGCCTGCGCCTCGATGGACATGTTCGTCAATTACAACAAGCGGGGCGAGGCGTTCGCGGACGCGGTCCGCGCACTCGCCGCCGAGAGCGCCTGACGGGCCCGGCCTCCGCGCACGAGCAGTGGAGGGGACAGCGAAGATGCCGGCCGAAGAGAGCTCTGCCGGGCCCCGCGGGGGCCGCTCACGGGCCACCGCGGCGATCAGCCGGGCACTCGCCCCACCACTGCTCGCGGGAGCGGCAGCGGGCGCCCCGGCGGCGCTCGGCCCCGTCCTCAGGGCCCGCTCGGTCACCGGCTCCCGGCGCCCCTCGGTGCCCCGCTCCAAGGGCCGCTCCACCGGCGGCCCCCGTACGCCCCGCTCGCCCCGCGGGGGTATGCGGGGGACGTACGAGCGGGTGCGCCGGGCCTGGGACCGCCCGCTGACCGCGTACTACCTGATCCTGGGCGCCGGGCTGCTGATCACCGTGCTCGGCCTGGTGATGGTCTACTCCGCGTCAATGATCAAGGCCCTGGAACTCGACAAACCGGGCACCTACTTCTTCCGTAAACAGTTCCTGGCCGCCGTCATCGGCGCCGGACTGATGGCGCTCGCCGCCCGGATGCCCGCCAAACTGCACCGGGCGCTCGCCTATCCGCTGCTCATGGGCACCGTCTTCCTGATGGTGCTGGTCCAGGTGCCGGGGATAGGGATGTCGGTCAACGGCAACCGGAACTGGCTCTACCTGGGCGGGCCCTTCCAGCTCCAGCCCAGCGAGTTCGGCAAGCTCGCCCTGATCCTGTGGGGCGCGGACCTGCTCGCCCGCAAACAGGACAAACGGCTGCTGACCCAGTGGAAGCACCTGCTCGTCCCGCTGGTCCCGGTCGCCTTCATGCTCCTCGGGCTGATCATGCTCGGCGGCGACATGGGAACTGCGATCATTCTCACCGCGATCCTGTTCGGACTGCTCTGGCTGGCGGGGGCGCCCACCCGGCTCTTCGGCGGGGTGCTCGGCTTCGCCGCACTGATCGCCTTCGTACTGATCAAGACCAGCCCGAACCGGATGTCCAGGCTCGCCTGCATCGGCGCCAGCGAGCCCGGACCGGGGGACTCCTGCTGGCAGGCGGTGCACGGCATCTATGCTCTGGCGTCCGGCGGATGGTTCGGTTCCGGGCTCGGTGCGAGTGTGGAAAAATGGGGCCAACTACCTGAACCGCACACCGACTTCATCTTCGCCATCACCGGGGAGGAACTGGGGTTGGCGGGGACGCTGTCGGTACTCGCCCTCTTCGCGGCTCTAGGCTATGCGGGTATCCGCGTGGCCGGACGCACGGAGGACCCCTTCGTGAGGTACGCCGCGGGAGGTGTGACCACCTGGATCACGGTGCAGGCCGTGATCAACATCGGTGCGGTGCTCGGCCTGCTGCCGATCGCCGGAGTCCCGCTCCCGCTGTTCTCCTACGGAGGATCGGCCCTGCTGCCGACCATGTTCGCCGTCGGGCTGCTGATCGCGTTCGCGCGAGAGGATCCCGCGGCGAAGGCTGCCCTGGCCATGCGGAGGCCCGGGGTGAGATGGAAGACGATGAGACGGCGCGTCAAGAAGCGTCCGTCCGGAGAGCGGTGAATTTCGGTGCATGTCGTACTCGCCGGTGGGGGGACCGCCGGCCACATCGAGCCCGCGCTTGCCCTCGCGGACGCCCTGCGCAGGCAGGACCCGACCGTGGGAATCACTGCCCTCGGCACGGAGCGCGGACTCGAGACCAGGCTCGTACCCGAGCGGGGGTACGAACTCGCCCTGATCCCGGCCGTGCCGCTGCCGCGCAAGCCCACCCCGGAACTGATCACCGTCCCGGGACGGCTGCGCGGCACCATCAAGGCCGCCGAGCAGATCCTGGAACGCACCAAGGCGGACTGCGTCGTCGGCTTCGGCGGCTACGTGGCCCTGCCCGGCTACCTCGCCGCCAAGCGGGCCGGGGTGCCGATCGTCGTCCACGAGGCCAACGCCCGTCCCGGCCTGGCCAACAAGATCGGTTCGCGGTACGCCCACGGCGTCGCCGTCTCCACCCCCGACAGCAAGCTGCGCGGCGCCCGCTACATCGGCATCCCGCTGCGCCGCACCATCGCCACCCTGGACCGGGCCCGGGTCCGCCCCGAGGCGCGTGCCGCCTTCGGCCTCGACCCCAACCTGCCGACGCTGCTGGTCTCCGGCGGCTCGCAGGGCGCCCGCCACCTCAACGAGGTGGTCCAGCGCGTCGCGCCGCTGCTCCAGCGCTCCGGAATCCAGATCCTCCATGTGGTCGGCCCGAAGAACGAATTGCCGCGCGTCGACAACATGCCCGGGATGCCGCCCTACATCCCGGTACCGTACGTGGACCGGATGGATCTCGCGTACGCCGCGGCCGACATGATGCTCTGCCGCGCCGGAGCGATGACCGTCGCCGAACTCTCCGCCGTCGGGCTCCCCGCCGCCTACGTCCCGTTGCCCATCGGCAACGGCGAACAGCGGCTCAACGCCCAGCCGGTGGTCAACGCCGGCGGCGGACTGCTGGTGGACGACGCGGCGCTCACCCCCGAGTGGGTGCAGGGCAACGTCCTCCCGGTGCTCGCGGATCCGCACCGGCTGTACGAGATGTCCCGCGCCGCCGCCGAGTTCGGCCGCCGGGACGCCGACGACCTGCTCGTCGGCATGGTGTACGAGGCGATTGCCGCACGCCGAGGCGCGTGAGACGGACGGGTCCGGGGGCGGTGCTCCCGGACCCGGCATAAGGAGCGAGCGTGGCCGGACCGACGACCGCCCAGCGCGGCAGGGCGCAGCAGGAGGACTCCCCGGCCCGCCCGCCGCGTCCGCGCCCCGAAGGGCGCCGACTGCCCAGTCGCAGAACGCTGATCGTGACCGGCGTGCTCGCGCTGCTGCTCGCCGCCGGCGCCGTCTGGGCGCTCTACGGCTCCTCCTGGCTCCGTGCCGAACAGGTCAGGACCACCGGTGTCGACGTACTGACACCGGCCGAGGTGGAGGCCGCCGCGGCGGTTCCGATCGGGGCCCCGCTGATCTCCGTCGACACCGACGCCATCGCCGACCGATTGCGCCAGAAGTTGCCTCGTATCGACTCTGTGGATGTCGTACGGTCATGGCCGCACGGAATCGGACTTAAGGTGACCGAACGACAGCCGGTCCTGTTGGTCAAAAAGGGCGCAAAGTTCATTGAAGTGGACGCGAAAGGCGTTCGTTTCGCAACGGTGGACAAATCGCCCGGTCGCGTACCTCTGCTGGAACTGAAACCTGATCAGTCCGCGAGTCTGCGTCGATTCGGCAGTGCCCGGCTGGTGCGGGAAGCGGTCCGGGTCGCGGGCGGACTTCCGGGCGGCGTCGCCAAGGACACCGAGGTCGTACGGGTCACCTCGTACGATTCGATCTCCCTGCAACTCACCCGGGGGCGCACGGTGATCTGGGGCAGCGGCGAAGGGGGTCCGGTGAAGGCGAGAGTTCTCACCGCTCTCATGAAAGCCGCTCCCAAAGCGGGACACTTCGACGTGAGTGCACCCACCGCCCCTTCCGTGTCGGGCAGTTGACGCACATTTGGCCTGGCCAGCACCCTGGTTGGTCAGCGCTACGGGTGATCACATAGGGTGAAAAGAAAAACGGGAGGTTCGGCGTGTTCGTTGAACGTGCGCCGCTTGTCGACTTAGTGTCCTGTTCGGAAGAGTCCATGAAGCAGACACACTGGTAACCCTAAACTTCAACGTTAGGGTTTGGGTCGGCGTTTCGGACCGTCCCAATCGGCATCCGTCGTCGCGGCGGGACTACCGCGAAGCGACGACACGTAACTCGAGGCGAGAGGCCTTCGACGTGGCAGCACCGCAGAACTACCTCGCAGTCATCAAGGTCATCGGTGTCGGCGGCGGTGGTGTCAATGCCATCAACCGAATGATCGAGGTCGGTCTCAAGGGCGTCGAGTTCATCGCGATCAACACTGATGCGCAAGCCCTGTTGATGAGCGACGCCGACGTCAAGCTCGACGTCGGCCGCGAACTCACCCGCGGCCTTGGCGCCGGCGCCAACCCGGCAGTCGGTCGCAAGGCGGCAGAGGACCACCGTGAGGAGATCGAGGAGGTCCTCAAGGGGGCCGACATGGTCTTCGTCACCGCCGGAGAAGGCGGCGGCACCGGCACCGGCGGCGCACCCGTCGTCGCCAACATCGCGCGCTCGCTCGGCGCCCTGACGATCGGCGTGGTCACCCGCCCGTTCACCTTCGAGGGCCGGCGACGCGCGAACCAGGCGGAGGACGGCATCGCCGAACTCCGCGAAGAGGTCGACACCCTCATCGTCATTCCCAACGACCGGCTGCTGTCCATCTCGGACCGCCAGGTCAGCGTGCTCGACGCGTTCAAGTCGGCCGACCAGGTGCTGCTCTCGGGTGTCCAGGGCATCACCGACCTCATCACCACCCCGGGCCTGATCAACCTCGACTTCGCCGACGTCAAGTCGGTCATGTCCGAGGCCGGATCGGCGCTCATGGGCATCGGATCGGCCCGTGGCGACGACCGTGCGGTGGCCGCCGCGGAGATGGCGATCTCCTCGCCGCTCCTGGAGGCGTCCATCGACGGCGCCCGCGGTGTACTGCTCTCCATCTCCGGCGGCAGCGACCTCGGTCTCTTCGAGATCAACGAGGCCGCCCAGTTGGTGAGCGAGGCGGCGCACCCCGAGGCGAACATCATCTTCGGTGCGGTCATCGACGACGCGCTGGGCGACGAGGTACGCGTCACCGTGATCGCCGCGGGCTTCGACGGCGGACAGCCGCCGGCCCGTCGCGAGAACGTCCTGGGCGCCAACTCGGCCAAGCGCGACGAGCCCGCCGCGCCGGCCCGGACCCCGGAGCCCGTGCGTCAGACCGGTGGACTGGGCTCCGTGCCCATCCGCGAGGAGCCGCCGGTCCAGTCGGAGCCCGTATCGGTGGCGAGCGAGACGCACCTGCCGCCGGTCGCCCCGCCGCACGTCCCGACGGCCCGTCCGTACCAGGACTCCCAGGCCGAAGAGCTGGATGTCCCGGATTTCTTGAAGTGATAGCTCAGCACCACGCACTGCCCTCGACGGGCGGCGCGCACTTCGCCTTCACCGACCGGTGGGGCGGAGTGAGCGCCGCTCCGTACGAGGAGCTCAACCTCGGCGGCGCGGTCGGAGACGACCCCGCCGCCGTTCTGGCCAATCGCGAGCGTGCCGCCCGGACCCTCGGCCTGGACCCGGCGCGGGTCGTCTGGATGAACCAGGTGCACGGGCGGGACGTCGCGGTCGTCGACGGGCCATGGGGAGACGCTTCGCAGATCCCCGCGGTGGACGCGGTGGTGACCGCCCGACGCGGGCTCCCGCTTGCCGTGCTCACCGCCGACTGCACCCCTGTACTGCTGGCCGAGCCGGTCGCCGGGATCGCGGCGGCTGCGCACGCGGGCCGTCCCGGTCTGGTCGCCGGGATCGTCCCCGCCGTGGTCGAGGCCATGGCCGGGCTCGGCGCCGACACCTCCCGGATCGTCGCCCGCACCGGGCCGGCGGTCTGCGGACGGTGCTACGAAGTCCCGGCCGACATGCGCGCCGAGGTCGCGAAGAGCGTCCCGGCCGCCTGGTCCGAGACCAGCTGGGGCACTCCGGCGGTGGATGTCACCGCGGGGGTCCACGCCCAGCTCAAGGATCTCGGGATCGAGGACCGGCAGGCCTCGCCGGTCTGCACCCTCGAATCGGGCGATCACTTCTCGTACCGCCGCGACCGCACCACCGGGCGGCTCGCCGGATATGTCTGGTTGGACTGATAGGGCATGACGGACCGTAAGGCTCAACTCGTCGAAAATCTGGCTCGGGTGGAGGAACGCATCGTTTCCGCCTGTGCCGCCGCCGGTCGTGAGCGGGAAGAAGTGACGCTCATCGTGGTCACGAAGACCTACCCCGCGAGCGATGTGCGGATTCTGCACGGACTGGGTGTACGTCATGTCGCGGAGAATCGTGACCAGGACGCGGCACCCAAGGCAGCCGAATGTGCGGATCTGTCGCTCACGTGGCACTTTGTCGGTCAATTGCAGACGAATAAGGTTCGTTCTGTAGCGAGTTATGCCGACGTCGTGCAGTCGGTGGACCGGGCCAGACTGGTCACGGCCCTCTCGGCCGCCGCCGAACGCGAAGGACGCGAACTCGGCTGCCTCATCCAGGTGGCACTCGACGCGGAGAGCGGCGAGCGGGGCGACCGGGGCGGTGTCGCACCGGACGGGATCGAGGAGTTGGCCGACGCGGTCGAGTCCGCGCCGGGGCTGCGGCTCGGCGGTCTGATGACCGTCGCACCGCTCGCCGGACCGTACGCGGGCCGCCAACGGGCCGCCTTCGACCGGCTGATGGAATTCTCATCCCGCCTGCGCGGGAACCATCCGGCTGCGAACATGGTCTCTGCGGGGATGAGCGCGGACGTCGAGGACGCGGTCGCGGCCGGAGCGACACATGTGCGCGTCGGTACGGCGGTACTCGGAGTCCGACCCGGGCTCGGGTAACGTCGCCAAGCAGGTCGGACCACAGCAGAAAATATGGTCATTCCCGCCTATGGCGGGCAGGCCTCAGTGGATCGCGGGGCACTTGGTGACAGATGCCGATCCACCACAGAGCGGAGGACTCAGAGCATGGCCGGCGCGATGCGCAAGATGGCGGTCTACCTCGGCCTCGTGGAGGACGATGGGTACGACGGTCCGGGGTTCGACCCCGACGACGAATTCGAACCCGAGCCGGAGCCGGAGCGCGACCGGCGGCGGCACCAGCCCGCGCATCAGGTGGAGCGGGAACGGGACCGGGAACGGGACGAACCGGTACGAGCGGTGCAGCCTCCCGCGCAGCGGGAGCCGGTTCAGATCCCGGTGGAGAGAGAGCGACCCGCCCGAATCGCCCCCGTGGCATCCATCACACCTGAACGCCCGAACATGGAGAAGAACGCACCGGTGATCATGCCCAAGGTCGTGTCCGAGCGGGAGCCCTACCGCATCACCACGCTGCACCCCAGGACCTACAACGAGGCCCGTACCATCGGGGAACACTTCCGTGAGGGCACTCCGGTGATCATGAATCTCACGGAGATGGACGATACGGATGCAAAGCGACTTGTCGACTTTGCTGCAGGACTCGTCTTCGGTCTCCATGGCAGCATTGAGCGCGTGACGCAGAAGGTGTTCCTGTTGTCGCCTGCTAACGTCGATGTCACGGCGGAGGACAAGGCCCGTATCGCTGAGGGCGGATTCTTCAACCAGAGCTGAGAACACGACACCGGGAACAACCCGGCCGCGAGGCCGGAGCTACGAGAGCCAGGGGAGAGGGAAGCGCGAAATGGGCGTCGCACTGCAGGTTGTCTATATCGCGCTGATGTGTTTCCTCATCGTGCTGATCTTCCGGCTGGTCATGGACTACGTCTTCCAGTTCGCGCGTTCATGGCAGCCCGGCAAGCCGATGGTGGTCATACTTGAGGCCACCTACACTGTCACCGATCCACCGCTCAAGCTTCTGCGGCGGTTCATCCCGCCGCTGCGTCTCGGGGGCGTGGCACTCGACCTGTCCTTCTTCGTTCTGATGATCATCGTCTACATCCTGATCGCCATCGTGATCAGGCTGTGAGCGATACGGTCTTGCCGACTGCCGACGACTACGTAGAGGTGAAGAAGAGATGCCGCTGACTCCTGAGGAAGTGCGGAACAAGCAGTTCACGACCGTCCGCCTCCGAGAAGGCTATGACGAGGACGAGGTCGATGCCTTCCTCGACGAGGTCGAGTCCGAGCTGACCCGCCTGCTCCGTGAGAACGAGGACCTGCGCGCGAAGCTGGCCGCTGCCACGCGTGCCGCCGCGCAGAACCAGCAGCAGGGCATGCGCAAGCCGGAGCCGCAGGACCGGCCCGGGGCGCCGGTGCCCGCCGCCATATCGGGTCCGCCGGTCCAGCAGCAGCCCCCGCAGATGGGTCCCCCCCAGCTGCCCGGTGGTGCTCCGCAGCTGCCTGCCGGTCCCAGTGGTCACGGTCCTGGTCCCCAGGGCCAGCACGGCCCCGGTCCGCAGGGCCAGCACGGCCCCGGCCCGATGCAGGGCGGTCCCATGGGTGGCCCGATGGGTGGCCCCATGGGTGGTCACGCCCCGCAGCAGCAGATGCAGCAGATGCAGCAGCCGCAGATGCAGCAGCCCGGTCAGGGCCCCGGTGGCGACAGCGCCGCCCGTGTCCTCTCGCTCGCGCAGCAGACCGCCGACCAGGCGATCGCGGAGGCCCGTTCCGAGGCCAACAAGATCGTCGGCGAGGCGCGCAGCCGCGCCGAGGGCCTGGAGCGCGACGCGCGTGCCAAGGCGGATGCCCTGGAGCGGGACGCGCAGGAGAAGCACCGCGTGGCGATGGGCTCGCTGGAGTCGGCCCGCGCGACGCTGGAGCGCAAGGTCGAGGATCTGCGCGGCTTCGAGCGTGAGTACCGGACCCGCCTGAAGTCCTACCTGGAGAGCCAGCTGCGTCAGCTGGAGACCCAGGCGGACGACTCGCTGGCCCCGCCGCGGACCCCGGCGACCGCTTCGCTGCCGCCGTCGCCCTCGCTGGCTCCGGCCGGTGCGGGCGCCATGGGCCACACCATGGGCGGCAACCACGGCAACCAGCCGATGGGCGGCAACCCGTCCATGGGCGGTGGGCCCTCGTACGGCGGCCAGCAGCAGATGTCGCCGGCGATGACCCAGCCGATGGCACCGGTGCGGCCGCAGGCGCCGCAGCCGATGCAGCAGGCTCCCTCGCCGATGCGCGGGTTCCTGATCGACGAGGACGACAACTGAGCCGGGTGCGCGCGGTGAGCGCGTAGCCGTCGGCAGGCTGAGGGCCGGGCCCCGGGGATTTCCCCGGGGCCCGGCCCTTTTGCCGTGCGCGGGTCGCTTCTGCGGGGGGCGGGGCGGGGCGAGTGCTGTGGGGTGGAGGTGCTGGGCCGCTGCGCGGGGCTGTTCCCCTACCCGCCCCTTCCCGAAACTGGGGCTCTGCCCCAGACCCCGCTCCTCAATCGCCGGAGGGGCTGGGAGGGGCGCGGGGGTGGGTTGGAAGCGATGCCGGGAGGGGCGGCGGGGGTGGGGTGGAAGGGGCGGCGGGAGCGGGTTGGGAGGGACGGAGGAGGTGGGGTGGAAGTGATGCCGGGTCGGGTTGGGAGGGTCGGCGGGGGTGGCGTGGAAGCGATGCCGGGTCAGTTGGAAGGGGCGACGGGGTGGCGTGGACGCGATGTCGGGGTCGGGTGGAAAGGGCGTCGGGAGACTGAGGGAACAGCAGGAGGGCCCGGTCGGACTGGTGTTTGGTGTCCGGCCGGGCCCTCCTGTTTTTTGCGGGTTACTGCTCCGTCTTGCGGAGGCGGAACGCCAGGGACAGGCCCTCGTCCTCGAACGGCTCGCCGTATGCCGGGTCCGCCTCGCCCTGGGCGTAGTCCAGGGCCAGGACCTCGTCCGCGATCAGGGTGGCGTGCTCGGTCAGGGCCTCCACCGTGGCGGGGGAGGCCGACGTCCAGCGGACGGCGATGCGGTCGGCTACGTCCAGGCCGCTGTTCTTGCGGGCCTCCTGGATGAGGCGGATCGCGTCACGGGCGAGGCCCGCGCGCCGCAGTTCCGGGGTGATCTCCAGGTCCAGGGCGACCGTCGCGCCCGAGTCGGACGCCACCGACCAGCCCTCGCGCGGGGTCTCGGTGATGATCACCTCGTCCGGCGAGAGGGCGACCGTCTCGCCGTCCACCTCGACCGACGCCGTGCCCTCGCGCAGGGCCAGCGAGAGGGCCGCCGCATCGGCGTTCGCGACCGCCTTGGCCACCGCCTGGACGCCCTTGCCGAACCGCTTGCCGAGCGCCCGGAAGTTCGCCTTCGCCGTCGTGTCGACCAGCGAACCGCCGACCTCCGAGAGGGAGGCCAACGAGGAGACGTTCAGCTCCTCCGTGATCTGGGCGTGCAGTTCGGGGGAGAGGGAGCCGAAGCCGGTCGCCGCGACCAGGGCGCGGGACAGCGGCTGGCGGGTCTTGACGCCCGACTCGGCGCGGGTGGCCCGGCCCAGCTCGACCAGGCGGCGGACCAGGGCCATCTGCGTGGAGAGGGCGGGGTCGATCGCCGACAGGTCCGCCTTCGGCCAGGTGGAGAGGTGGACCGACTCGGGGGAGTCCGGAGTGACCGGGACCACCAGGTCCTGCCAGACCCGCTCGGTGATGAACGGGGTGAGCGGGGCCATCAGCCGGGTCACCGTCTCCACGACCTCGTGCAGAGTGCGCAGCGCCGCCTTGTCGCCCTGCCAGAAGCGGCGGCGCGAGCGGCGCACGTACCAGTTGGACAGGTCGTCGACGAAGGCGGACAGCAGCTTGCCGGCGCGCTGGGTGTCGTAACCCTCCAGGGCCTGCGTGACCTGGTCCACCAGCGCGTTCAGCTCGCTCAGCAGCCAGCGGTCCAGGACCGTGCGGTCCGCCGGGGCCGGGTCGGCCGCGGACGGCGCCCAGTTCGACGTACGGGCGTACAGGGCCTGGAAGGCGACCGTGTTCCAGTACGTGAGGAGCGTCTTGCGGACGACCTCCTGGATGGTGCCGTGACCGACGCGCCGCGCCGCCCACGGGGAGCCGCCGGCGGCCATGAACCAGCGGACCGCGTCGGCGCCGTGCCGGTCCATGAGAGGGATCGGTTCGAGGGTGTTGCCCAGGTGCTTGGACATCTTCCGGCCGTCCTCGGCGAGGATGTGGCCCAGGCAGACCACGTTCTCGTAGGACGACTTGTCGAAGACCAGGGTGCCGACCGCCATCAGCGTGTAGAACCAGCCGCGGGTCTGGTCGATGGCCTCCGAGATGAACTGCGCCGGGTAACGGCTCTCGAAGAGCTCCTTGTTCTTGTACGGGTAGCCCCACTGCGCGAACGGCATCGAGCCCGAGTCGTACCAGGCGTCGATGACCTCCGGGACGCGGTACGCCTCCAGTTGGCAGTTCTCGTGTGTGCAGGTGAACGTGATCTCGTCGATGAACGGGCGGTGCGGGTCGAGGCCCGAGAGGTCGGTGCCGGCCAGCTCGCCGAGCTCGGTGCGGGAGCCCACGCAGGTGAGGTGGCCGTCCTCGCAGCGCCAGATCGGCAGCGGGGTGCCCCAGTAGCGGTTGCGGGACAGCGCCCAGTCGACGTTGTTGTTCAGCCAGTCGCCGAAGCGGCCGTTCTTGACGGAGTCCGGGAACCAGTTGGTCTTCTCGTTCTCCTGGAGCAGCCGGTCCTTGATGGCGGTCGTGCGGATGTACCAGGACGGCTGCGCGTAGTAGAGCAGCGCGGTGTGGCAGCGCCAGCAGTGCGGGTAGCTGTGCTCGTACGGGACGTGCCGGAAGAGCTTGCCGCGGGCGGCCAGATCCTCGGTGAGCGCCTCGTCGGCCTTCTTGAAGAAGACCCCGCCGACCAGCGGCAGACCCTCCTCGAAGGTGCCGTCGGGGCGGACCGGGTTCACGACCGGGAGACCGTAGGAGCGGCAGACGACGAGGTCGTCGGCGCCGAAGGCGGGGGACTGGTGGACCAGACCCGTACCGTCCTCGGTCGTCACGTACTCGGCGTTGACCACGTAGTGCGCCTCGGCCGGGAAGTCGACGAGAGCGAAGGGGCGGTCGTAGGTCCAGCGCTCCATCTCACGGCCGGTGAAGCTCTCGCCGGTGGTCTCCCAGCCCTCGCCCAGGGCCTTCTCGACCAGCGGCTGCGCGACTACGAGCTTCTCCTCGCCATTGGTCGCGACGACGTAGGTGACGTCGGGGTGCGCGGCGACGGCGGTGTTGGAGACCAGGGTCCAGGGGGTGGTCGTCCAGACGAGGAGCGCGGCTTCGCCGGCCAGCGGGCCGGAGGTGAGGGGGAAGCGGACGAAGACCGACGGGTCGACGACCGTCTCGTACCCCTGCGCCAGCTCGTGGTCGGAGAGGCCGGTGCCGCAGCGGGGGCACCAGGGGGCGACACGGTGGTCCTGGACCAGCAGGCCCTTGCCGAAGATCTCCTTCAGCGACCACCAGACCGACTCGACGTACTCGGGGTCCATCGTGCGGTACGCGTCGTCGAGGTCGACCCAGTAGCCCATGCGGGTCGTGAGGTCGGTGAACGCGTCGGTGTGGCGGGTCACGGACTCACGGCACTTGGCGTTGAACTCGGCGATGCCGTACGCCTCGATGTCCTTCTTGCCGTTGAAGCCCAGCTCCTTCTCGACCGCGAGCTCGACCGGCAGTCCGTGGCAGTCCCAGCCGGCCTTGCGGCCGACGTGGTAGCCCTGCATGGTCCGGAAGCGGGGGAAGACGTCCTTGAAGACGCGGGCCTCGATGTGGTGGGCACCGGGCATGCCGTTGGCGGTGGGCGGGCCCTCGTAGAAGACCCACTCGGGGCGTCCCTCGGACTGTTCGAGGCTCTTGGCGAAGACCTTGCTGTCGCGCCAGAAATCGAGCACGGCGTGCTCCAGCGCGGGCAGGTCGACCTGGGCGGGTACCTGGTGGTACTGCGGCGATGTCATGGGCGGACTTCCTCCGGCGGACGTTTTCCACTTCCGTCGGAGGGACGAGGGCCTCATCGGCTCCCGCGGTACCACCCTCCTTGACCCCGGGTGTGCGCCCGTGGCCCCCTCATTGGGGCGCGATGCCGGTTCTACTTGCCTGGCGCCCGTGGGCGGAGCCCACTGTCCAAAGCGTTCTTCCGACGGCTCCGGGTGATCTTCACGACGCGCTCGCCCCCGGGCTTCCACCGTCCCCGGGTCGCTCCTGGCTGCGTACGACGCTACTCGTCCCATCCACGCCTCTCGCTGAGGCCAGTGTACGGGCCCGTACGGGGGACGGCCGACCGGTTTAACGCGGCGGACGGGGCATGACCCGAATGGCCAGACGCGGGTGCACGGAGTCCGGGCGGGGCGTGCGGAGGCGGATTACCCGGCCGTGAGCTGGGCACAACGGATGCAGGCAGGTCGGGATCCGGACGCGGGGAGGAGCGATTCGGCGGCGTGCCCCGTTGCCGCGGGGCTGGGGTCGATTTATCGTCCCAGCACGATTCGCGTGCAAGATCACAATATGTGAAGGGGCCGCGGCCATGGTGGCGAAGAAGACCGCCGCAAAGAAGACGGCGTCGGCCGGATCCACGGGCGCGGCGGCCGGGGAGACGGGTGACGCGGGCATGGAGACCATCCCGGAGGCCGGTGCGACGAAGACCGCTGCGAAGAAGACCGCCGCGAAGAGGACGGCGGCCAGGAAGGTGGCGGCCGTCGAGCAGGCGGATGCCGGGCACGAGGCGCCGCTCAAGAAGGCACCTGCGAAGAAGAGCGCAGCCAGGAAGGCTTCGAAGAAGGCCGCCGACGCGGCCGAGGGGGCGGCCGAGGCCGCCGGGAAGACGGGAGCCCACACGGTGGTAGCCAAGAAGAGCGCGGCCCGGACCCGCACGGCCGGCACGGGCGCGGCGCCTGTGCCCCCGGCCCGCGGGGCCGCCGCGACAGCCCCCGGCGAGCTGGCGGTCCGGCCGGGCGAGGACCCCTGGACCTCGGAAGAGGTCGCCGAGGCACGGGCCGAGCTGAGCAGCGAGACCATGCGGCTGCGCAGTGAGCTGGAGGCCGCGAGCGCCGCGCTCGCCGGGCTGATGCGCGACTCCGGCGACGGCGCGGGTGACGACGAGGCGGACACCGGCACCAAGAACATCACCCGCGAGCACGAGATGTCGCTCGCCGCCAACGCCCAGGAGATGCTGGAGCAGACCGAGCGGGCGCTGGCCCGGCTCGAAGCCGGGACGTACGGACTGTGCGAGATCTGCGGCAATCCGATCGGCAAGGCCCGGATGCAGGCGTTCCCGCGTGCCACGCTCTGTGTCGAGGACAAACAGAAGCAGGAGCGACGCGGTTGATCCCCGGCGGTGTGTCGTACCCTCGTCCTCAGTCAGGAACCTAGGTTGAGGGATTCACGTGGCAGAGGCGGAGCGCATCATCGGTACGCCGGACATCCCCGATGCTGAGGGGACCGAAGGGGACGAGGCCGCGGACCGGGCCGAGGGCCAGGTCGAGGAGACCGCCCCGAGCAGGGGCAAGCGCCGGATCATGGTGCTCTTCGCCGTGGCCGTGCTCGCCTATCTCCTCGACCTGAGCAGCAAGATGCTCGTGGTCGCGAAGCTGGAGCACCACGAGCCGATCGAGCTCATCGGCGACTGGCTCCAGCTCAGCGCGATCCGTAACGCAGGCGCCGCGTTCGGTATCGGCGAGGCGTTCACCATCATCTTCACGTGCATCGCGACGACCGTCATCGTGGTGATCGCCCGGCTCGCGCGCAAGCTCTACAGCCTGCCGTGGGCCATCGCGCTCGGCCTGCTGCTCGGCGGTGCGCTGGGCAACCTCACCGACCGCATCTTCCGCGCCCCCGGTACCTTCCAGGGCGCGGTGGTGGACTTCATCGCCCCCGCTCACTTCGCCGTTTTCAACCTCGCGGACTCCGCGATCGTCTGCGGCGGCATCCTCATCGTGATCCTTTCCTTCAAGGGCCTGGACCCCGACGGCACCGTGCACAAGGACTAGTGCCGGCAAGGCATACTCGACAGGTGAGTACGTATCCCGAGGTCCGCACCCTGCCCGTACCCGACGGTCTGGAGGGCGAGCGTGTCGACGCCGCCATCTCCCGGATGTTCGGTTTCTCCCGCACCAAGGCCGCCGAGCTGGCGGCCGCCGGGAAGGTGCAGGTGGACGGCTCGGTGGTCGGGAAGTCCGAGCGGGTCCAGGGCGGGGCCTGGCTGGAAGTGGAGATGCCGCAGGCGCCCGCTCCGGTGCAGATCGTCGCCGAGCCCGTCGAGGGCATGGAGATCGTGCACGACGACGACGACATCGTCGTGATCGTGAAGCCGGTCGGCGTCGCCGCCCACCCGAGCCCCGGCTGGACCGGCACGACCGTCATCGGCGGTCTCGCCGCCGCCGGGTACCGGATCTCGACGTCCGGCGCCGCCGAGCGCCAGGGCATCGTCCACCGCCTCGACGTCGGCACCTCCGGCCTGATGGTCGTCGCCAAGTCCGAGCGGGCCTACACCCTGCTCAAGGCGCAGTTCCGCGACCGGGTCGTGGAGAAGAAGTACAACGCGCTGGTGCAGGGCCACCCGGACCCGATGAGCGGCACCATCGACGCCCCCATCGGGCGCCACCCCAACCACGACTACAAGTGGGCCGTCACGGCCGAGGGCAAGCCCTCCGTGACGCACTACGACCTCATCGAGGCCTACCGCTCCGCCAGCCTCCTGGACATCAAGCTGGAGACGGGCCGTACGCACCAGATCCGGGTGCACATGTCCGCCCACCGCCACCCCTGCGTCGGTGACCTCACCTACGGCGCCGACCCGACGATGGCCAAGCGCCTCGGCCTGACCCGGCAGTGGCTGCACGCCGTCCGGCTCGGCTTCGAGCACCCGTCCGACGGCAGCTGGGTGGAGTTCGCCAGCGGCTACCCGGACGACCTCCAGCAGGCCCTGGACAAGATCGCGGCGGAGAGCGAATGACCTCCGCGCCCGCCCCGTACAGCACGCGCACCGTCGTCGACGAGCAGGACCTCGCGGCCTGCTTCCTGGTCCGCAGGGCCGTCTTCGTCGGTGAGCAGGGGGTGCCCGAGGAGATCGAGTACGACGAGCTCGACGCGGTCGCCCTGCATGTCCTCGCCGTCGCGGCGGACGGCTCGGCGCTCGGCACCGGGCGGCTGCTGCACGGTCCGGCCGCCGCCGACCGGACCGGCGGAGACCCGGCCGTGGGTTCGCTCGGCAGGCTCGCGGTGACCGGTCGGGCACGCGGCCTCGGGGTCGGCGCCGCGCTGGTCCGGGCGATCGAGGACGCGGCCCGGGAGCTGGGTCTGGACGCCGTCGACCTGCACGCCCAGACCCGTGCGACGGGCTTCTACGAGCGCCTCGGCTATGTCGCGTACGGCCCCGAGTTCCCCGACGCGGGCATCCCCCACCGGGCGATGCGCCGCGCCCTGCGGGACTGAGGCGCGGGCAGCCCTACTCCGGCATGCCCCAGCGGGTCCACGTGCCGTTCGACGGCACGTCGCGCGGGACCGCCCGCGGGCGGGGAGCGCCCTGCGGAGTGATCACCGCCGTGGCGCCGCGCGGCAGGGCGAGCGTGATCCGGCCCGGTCCGGTCTCCCGCCAGCGCAGCGGGCGCCCTTGCGCGTCCCGTACCTCGATCCGACCCTCGACCGAGTGGTCCAGGGTCAGCGGTGCGCCCGCCTCGCTGCGCACCCGTACCCAGCGCGTGGCACCGCCCGAGCGGTCCGCGTCCACCAGGAAGGCGCCCTGGGCGCGCAGCGAAGCGATCGAGGCGTCGGCCCAGCGCTCCGAGACGGACGGGAAGACCCTCACCACCCCCTCGTGGCTCTGCACCACCATGTCGAGCATCGACCGGGCGGCGGACAGCGGGCTCTCCAGGGCGAGGTTCCTGCCCTCCCGGTACATCGTGTTGACCGTCATCGCGCAGTCCGCGACCACGTTCAGATCGGTGAAGAAGGTCAGGAAGTCGAGGGCCTTCTCCGGCTCGTCCGTCACCGAGTACATGGACGAGGCGGTGGCGTAGCTGTAGCCGTGCCACAGCTGCCGCATGGAGACCCAGTGGTCCATGGAGCGCCGCATCACCTCGCGGTCCCCCGCCCGGTCCCAGTTCCGTTCGCGCAGCGGGTACAGCCACAGCAGATGCGAGTGGTGCCGGTGCGAGCCGGCCAGCGGGACATCCTTGCCGATCATGACGCCGGCCGCCGGGTCCTCGGCGTACGGGGCCAGGCGCCGCTCGATGTCCTGCCAGCGCCTCAGCCTCGGATCGTCGTTGCGCAGCAGCTGCGCCGACGCGATCAGAGTGCGCACTCCCCAGCGGATCAGCGAGAGGTCGTAGGTGCAGTCCGCGGCGTTGGCGTACTCGGGGGAGCGGGTCTCGGGCAGGTGCAGCCTGCCGTCCGGGCCCTCGTGCAGGAAGTGCGCGTAGAAGTTGATGGCCCTGGCGAGGATCGGGTACACCACGTCGCGCAGCACCGACAGGTCCATGGAGTGCCGGTAGGACTGCCAGACGTTGTGCAGGGCCCAGGTGAGATTGCCGAAGTTGTCGGAGATGTGGGACGAGCCGGGGGCGCCGACGTCGTAGGTGTCGCCCGCGCGCAGCTGCCAGTCGGAGGGGTGGCCCAGCGCGTAGCTCTCGCCGTCGCGGTGATCGGCCGGGACCGAGGTGGGGAGGTTGTGCTCGAAGCGGCGGAACGCGCCCGTCACCGAGTCGAGTTCGGGGTGGTTGGAGCCGTGGATCGGGGCCATGCCGATCTGGACGTTGAGGTTCCACCAGACCGCGGTCCAGTTGTTGCCGACCTCGGGGAACCAGGGGCCCCATTCGGAGATCGTCGGGCCGTCGGCCCTGGTCGACGCGGCGAGCTTGTAGAGCTGGATGAGGTAGAAGCTCTGCAGCCGCTTGTCCGGTACGGAGAGGAAGCTGCGCCGGTAGTACGCGTGCCACCAGCGGCGGTGACGGTCGACCAGCCGGTCCGGGGCGGTGGCCAGGGTGCGGTCCACGGCCCGCAGCGCGTCGGACGTCGCCTCGGACACCCGGCCGGGGAAGCGGTACACGAGGTGCGCGGCGAGCAGCCGGCCGGTGCCCTCGCGGTGCTCGCGCCAGGCCGTGGTCCAGCCGCCGCCGGCCAGCAGCGGCTGCTCGACGAAGCCGTCGCCGGTGCGGGGGTCCGGATTGGGCGTGTAGTCCTCGGGCCTGCCGCTGGTACGGGTGGTGGCGGCCCGCAGCCACTGGAAGCTCCAGGCCGCGGACTCCTCGCCGGGGGTGGGGCGGGTGGAGACCAGCAGGGCGCCGGTGTCGTTGTGGACCAGGGCGGAGAAGGCCAGTGAGCCCCGGGTGGTGGTGACGGTGCCGCGCAGTTCGGCGTCGTACAGGTCCAGCGTCCAGTCGACGGCGGTGATCTCCCCGGCGAGGGTCAGGGTGAAGTACCCGATGGGGAGGCGGGAGAAGCCGATGCCGCCGCGCCACTGGCCGCGCTGGTCCTGCACCTGGCTGTGACTGATCATCAGCTTCAGCGTGTTCGCGGTCGTTCCGGCGTACAGCTGTGCGCCCAGGCGGCCGTTGGCGAGGAACGGGGCCTCCTGCCAGCCGGTGGGGAGCGTGCGCCAGGTCATGGCGGCGTCGCGGACGGTCCGCTCGTGGATGTCGATGTCCGGACGCTCCGTCGGTACGGGGCCGGCCGCCGCCCATGCGGTACGGGAGCCGGCCAGCCAGAGTGCGGATGTTCCGGCAGCGGCGGTGGAGACGAAATGCCTTCGGGAGAACGCGGTCACGGGGTCTCTCCTGCCAGTCATGTACGTGGTGAGAGTTCTTGTCCTTGAATCACGCACGCCGCATACTGCCCGCCCCGAGGAGGCAGTGGAAGGGTTTCGACCGCAGATACATCGGAGGAATGCCGGGCGAGGAGGCGGGAATCAGGGGGTGTTGTCTGGATTGCGGTCCCTGCGTGGCAGGCTTTTACTCCAGATCCGCCGATCACGGAGATCGGCGCACCGCGCTCCGAAGGGCACCCCGTGGACCAAATGGCACTGCTCCTCCTGCTGTTGCTCGGAGCTGTGGTCACGGTGCCACTGGGGGAGCGTCTCGGGCTGCCCGCCCCCGTACTGATGACGCTCGCCGGGGTCGGCATGGCCTTCCTCAGCTTCGTACCGAACGTGAACATCCCGCCCGAGATCATCCTTCCGGCGCTGCTGCCGCCGCTGCTCTACGCCTCCGTGCAGCGAACCTCCTGGCGGCAGTTCGCCGCCAATAAACGACCGATCTTTCTGCTGGCCGTGGCGCTGGTCTTCGTCACGACGGCAGCGGTCGCCGCGGTCGCCAACGCGATCGTCCCCGGGCTGCCGATCGCCGCGGCCGTGGCGCTCGGCGCGCTCGTCGCTCCGCCCGACCCGGTCGCGGCGACGGCCGTCGCCGGATCGGTCGGGCTGCCGCGCAGGCTCGTCTCCATCCTGGAGGGCGAGGGCCTGTTCAACGACGTGACCGCGATCGTGCTGTACCACGTGGCGATCGCCGCCGCGGTGAGCGGCAGCTTCTCGCTCCCGGAGGCCTTCGGACTGCTGATCCTCTCCGCGGTGGTGGCCGTGGCGGTGGGGCTGGTGCTCGGCTGGCTCACCATCAAGCTCATGGGACTGCTCGGCGACGCCACGCTCCAGGTCGGCCTGACCCTGCTGGTGCCGTTCGTGAGTTACGTGCTGGCGGAGGAGCTGATGGGCTCGGGCGTCCTCGCCGTCCTGACCACCGCGCTCTTCCTCGCCGAGCACACCGCCGACGCCGACGACGTGCTCGGCAGGCTCACCGGCCGCACCTTCTGGGAGATCGTCGACACCCTCGTCACCGGGGTCGCCTTCGGGCTGATCGGCCTCGAACTGCACAACGTCTTCGGCACGGCGGACGGGCGCGAACTCCAGATGCTGGGCTGGGGACTCGCCGTGGTGGTGGTCGTCGTCGGTGTGCGGCTGCTGTATCTGCTGCCGGCCACCTGGCTCGCCAAGCGGCTGCACACCCGGCGCGACGTCAGCGAGGAGATCCCCACCAGCTGGCGGGAGACCGTCGTCATGTGGTGGGCCGGGATGCGCGGAGTGGCCTCGGTCGCGCTGGCGCTGGCGATCCCGCTGAAGACGGACGACGGGAAGCCGTTCCCGGGCCGCGACGAGATCGTCTTCATCGCCTTCGCGGTGATCATGGCCACGCTCGTCGTCCAGGGGCTCACCCTGCCGTGGCTGGTCCGCAAGCTCCGGGTCAAGGCGGACACGGACGCCGAGGAGGCGCTGGAGAAGGAGCTCGCGATCCGCGCCGCGAAGGCCGCGAAGCAGCGCCTCAAGGAGATCCAGGAGGTCGAGCAGTTCCCGGACGAGGTCACCGAGCGGCTCCAGCGGCTGGCGTACGACGTGGGGGCGCGGATCAGTCCCGACATGGTCGACGACGAGCGCCGCGAGGCGTACGCGAAGCGGGCCGAGCGCTTCAAGGCGGTCAGCCGGGTCCAGCGCGAGATGATGTCGGCCGCCCGCCACGCGGTGCTGTCGGCCCGCAACGAGGCCGGGGCGGACCCGGAGATCGTCGACCGGGTACTGCGACAGCTGGACGTCCGCAGCCTGCGGTGAGCCGGGACCGGCACTACGGCCGGCCGCTCCACGTCAGCCGAGTCCCGTGCGCGGCGAGCTGTCCCGGTCCGACGGCCTTTCCGGCGCCCGGCGGTGCGGAACCGGCCACGTTTCGGGCGACGGCACCGCGGGCGCCGTCGCGATCTTCGGCAGCGCGTACGGATGGTGGTCGCGCAGCCAGCCGATGAGCTGTTCCCGTACGGCGCAGCGCACCGTCCAGATGTCGCCCGAGTCCTTCGCCGTGACCACCGCGCGGACCAGGATCGTCGACGGGGTGGTGTCGGTGACGGCCAGGGACCAGTCACGGCCGTCCCAGGCGGCGCACTCGCCCAGGATGTCCCGCAGCTGCTCGCGCATCGCCTCGATCGGGGCCGAGTGGTCCAGGTGGAGGAAGACCGAGCCGGTCATCTGCGCGCCGCCGCGCGACCAGTTCTCGAACGGCTTGCTGGTGAAGTACGAGACCGGCATCGTGATCCGCCGCTCGTCCCAGGTCCGCACCGCGAGGAAGGTCAGTGTTATCTCCTCGATCGTGCCCCACTCGCCGTCCACCACCACCGTGTCACCGATGCGCACCATGTCGCCGAAGGCGATCTGCAGCCCCGCGAAGAGATTGCCGAGCGTCGACTGGGCGGCCACGCCCGCGACGATCCCGAGCACACCGGCCGAGGCCAGCATCGAGGTGCCGAACGTCCGCATCGCCGGGAACGTCAGCAGCATCGCGCCGATGGCGACCGTCGCCACGATCGCGGTGACCACTCGCTGGATCAGCGTCACCTGGGTCCGCACCCGCCGCACCCGCGCCGGATCGGGGGTGTTCGCGGCGTACCTCGCGTAGAGGGAGTCGACGACGGCCGTCGCGATCCGCACCACCAGCCAGGCCGACGCCCCGATCAGCACCAGCGACAGGACCTGGCCGATCCCCGCCCGGTGATCCTTGATCAATTCGAGCCGGGTGTGGGTGTACGAGCCCCGCAGCAGCGCCGCGCACAGCGTCAGCTGGAGCGGTATTCGGCAGCGCCGCAGCAGCCCCCACAACGGTGTGTCGGGGTGCCGGCCGTCGGCCCGTCTGAGCAGCAGATCGACCAGCCAGCCGACCAGCAGCGTGATCAGGACCGAGCCGCCGAGGACGATCAGCGGGCGCAGCACGTTCTCCATCCCGTCGTTCTCCATGCCCTCGACCGTAGCTGGCACCATGGGACTCATGAACATCATGCTTTTCCACTCGACGTACGGTCTGCGCCCCGCGGTGCACGCGGCGGCCGACCGGCTTCGTGCCGCCGGGCACGAGGTACAGGTGCCCGACCTCTTTGAGGGGCACACGTTCGAAACCGTCGAGGAGGGCCTCGCCTTCAAGGAAGAGGTCGGCAAGGACGAACTGCTCAGGCGGGCCGTGCTGGCCGCCGCGCCCTACTCCGACCGTGGCCTGGTGTACGCCGGTTTCTCGTTCGGTGCGTCCACCGCGCAGACCCTGGCGCTCGGCGACGAGAAGGCCCGCGGTCTGCTGATGTTCCACGGCACCTCGGACATCGCCGAGAACGCCTCCGTGGACGAGCTGCCCGTACAGCTGCACGTCGCCGACCCGGACCCGTTCGAGACGCACGACTGGCTGAACTCCTGGTACCTGCAGATGCAGCGGACCGGCGCCGACGTCGAGGTCTACCGCTACCCGGGCGCCGGCCACCTCTTCACGGATCCCGAACTGCCCGACTTCGACCGGGCGTCGGCCGAGCTGGCCTGGAAGGTCGCGCTCGGCTTTCTCGCCACGCTGTGACGGACCGAGGGGCCCCGCACCGCGGAGGGGCCCCTCGGACGGATCAGCCGCGGTAGGCGGTCCAGCTGTCGCTCATCCGCTGGACCTGGCCCGCGGTGAACTGGGTCATGCACGAGTCGTACGTGTAGTCCATGAAGTTGTGGATCGGGTCGACCCCGGTCTTGTTGGTGCAGGTGTCGCGCCCGGTCGGGCATTCGTACGCGGCGCTCTTCTCGGCCGGGGTGTCGGCGACGTAGTCGCCGTTGCCGTTACAGCCGCCCTGGAAGGTGTGGTAGAGCCCCATCCAGTGGCCGACCTCGTGGGTGGCGGTGTCGCCCTCGTTGTAGTTGGTGGCGGAACCGCCGGGCAGCGAGGCGTCGAGCATGACCACGCCGTCGTCCGAGGGGTTGGACTTGTACGAGCTGGGGAAGGTGGCCCAGCCCAGCAGGCCGCCGCCGAGGTCGGCGGTGTAGATGTTGAGGGCGTTCGCGCCGCCCTTGCGCAGCGAGGACTTCATGGCCGTCTCGGCGGCGGAGCCCGGGGAGACGCCGTTGTACCAGGAGCTGTTGTCCGTGTAGTCCGTGCCGGCCAGCGTGAACTGGAAGCCGGAGTTCGTGTTGCCCGAACCCTGCCCGCCGTAGGCGGCGTTCAGGACGTTCATCTGGCTGCTGATCGCGGAGGCGCTCAGCTTGCCGGTCGTCCCGGAGTGCACGACGTGGAAGTAGACCGGGACGGTCGCGCCCGCGGCGAGCGAGGGGCCGCTGACCCGGCGGTCCGCGAGTCTCTGCTTCAACTGCGCGTCCATGGCCTTGGCCTGGCTCGTGGTCAGCTCATTGGGGTCGTCGGTGTGGGCGGTGCCGGCGGGGCGGGCCTCGCGGGCCGTGGCGCCGGCGCCGGCGTCGTCCGCGCACTTCTGGGCGGCGGACGCGGAGGTCTTGGGGGCGGCCGAGGCGGCGGCGCCGGAGGGAGCGGAGAGCGGTGCCAGGGCCAGGGTTCCGGCCAGGACGGCGGTGCCGATCGCACGGTTTCGCATACGCGGTGATATACGGACAAGAGCGCGCACGTGGACTCCTCGCGGATGTGTGGGGGAGGAATTTCCTCACCCGCCGCCGGGAGATTACGTGCGCATGTCAGGTCCCGAGGAGAAATGATCAGGCCCAATCGGTTATTCGCCAAAGGGTGGAAAGCGGGTGGAATCTTTCTTCGCGTTCCAGAGTTTGAGACGGCGACGTAACCATAGGCGTTACCTCGGTGGGTGGTGTGTCCCCATTCGGGCCGTGGGACATGCCACCCGCCGTAGCGACGTAATGCGCCGTCAACATAGGGAGGAGTGGCCGAAAGTAGCGCCTCAGTGCACCGGGCGGTCCACTCGCTCGACCTTCTGCGTCCCGCTGAGCGTCCGGTACGAACGCGTCCAGGCGGAGGTCGCGTCCCGCCTCGTCCGGTCGGAGACGGCGTAGTAGTCCATCTGTGAGCGCTCGGCGGTCACGTCCAGGACGCCGTAGCCGTGCGAGTCCATGTCCACCCACTTCACATGGCGGTTGGCGGCCTTCACCGCGGCGGCCGCGACCACCGAGACCGTCTGCGGTGCCACGTGCAGGATGTCGTCGATGTTGTCCGAGGTCACCGAGGTCACCACGAACTCCGTGGCGGCCGACCCGGAGAGCGGATACGTCGCCGCCTTCACCGGCACGTCGTTGGCCCAGGCCATGTGGATGTCACCGGTCAGGAAGACCGTGTTGGTGATCGACCGGTCCCGCAGGTGGGTGATCAGCTCCTTGCGGTCGTCCGTGTAGCCGTCCCACTGGTCGACGTTGACGGCCAGGCCCTCCTTCGGCAGCCCCAGCAATCCGGCCAGCGGCTCCAGCAGATGGGCCGGCACGGAGCCGAACGCGACCGGCGAGATCATCACCGACGTGCCGACCAGCTTCCAGGCGGCGTCCGAGCCGGCCAGCCCCGACTTCAGCCAGTCCAGCTGCGCCCGCCCGGTGATGCTGCGCTCCGGGTCGTCGACCGCGCTGCTGCCGGTCCCCGCCTGCTGGGAGCGGAAGCTGCGCAGGTCGAGGAGGTGGAGATCGGCCAGGTTGCCGAAGCGCAGCCGCCGGTAGACGGTGCCCTCGGTGGAGGCGCGGACCGGCATCCACTCGAAGTACGCCTGCTTGGCGCCCGCGACCCGGTCCGCCCAGGCGCCCTCGGTGCCCGGCGTGTGGTTCTCGGCCCCGCCCGACCAGGCGTCGTTGGCGAACTCGTGGTCGTCCCAGATCGCGATCACCGGGTGCGTGGCGTGCAGCGTCTGGAGGTCGGGGTCCGTCTTGTACGTGGCGTGCCGGGTGCGGTAGTCGGCGAGCGTGAGGATCTCGTGGACCGGCTCGTGCTGCCGTACGACGTACTTCGCGGCCGGGTAACTGCCCGACGCGTACTCGTAGATGTAGTCCCCGAGGTGGAGCACCGCGTCCAGATCGGCGCGGGCGGCGAGGTGGCGGTACGGGGAGAAGTACCCGGCCTCCCAGTTGGCGCAGGACACCACGCCGAAGCGCACGCCGGGCGTGGCGGCACCGGCCGCCGGCGCCGTCCGGGTGCGGCCGGCCGGGGAGACGGTCTGGGTGCCCTCGCCCGCCGAGAAGCGGAACCAGTACGCGGTGGCGGGGGCCAGGCCCCGCACATCGGCCTTGACCGTGTGGTCGGACGAGGCCCTCGCGACGGTCGTGCCGTGGGCGACGACCCGGGCGAAGCCCTTGTCCTCGGCGACCTCCCAGCGCACCGCCGTATCGGCGCCGCGGCCCGAACCGGGTATCGCGTCGGGGGTCGGAGTGACGCGGGTCCAGAGCAGGATGCCGTCGGGGAGGGGATCGCCGGAGGCGACGCCGTGCAGGAAGGCGGGGCCGTCCGCGGCGCGGGCGGCGGTGGCGGAGCCCAGCACCGGGGCCGCGACGGCGGTGGCGGCAGCGGCCTTGACGACCGTGCGGCGGCTGGGGACGGAGAGCGGCGAGGAATCGCGTCGACTGGTCACGGGGCAGCACCCTACTGACCGGTAAGCCGAACGGGCAGACGAACGAAGGAAGTTCGCCTGCCCGTCGGGGAGCCGCTGCCGGGATGTCGCCGGCCGGTCAGCCCTTCAGCGCGGCCGTGATCGCGGTGTTGAAGTCCTCCGGCGTCATCGGAGCGTTCTCGCTCTTGCCGTCGGTGAGCTTCTTGCCGTCCATCTTGAGCGTCGGGGTGCCCCGCACGCCGCTGTCGTCGAACGCCGCCGACATCTTCATCGCCCAGTTGTCGAACGTGCCGTCCTTGACGTTCTTCTGGAAGGCGGCGTTGCCCTTGAGCGCGTCCACCGAGTCGGCGACCTTGATCAGGTAGGAGTCGTCCTTGAACTTGTCGACGGTCTCCTCCGGGTGGAACTTCGCGGAGTAGAGCGCGGCCTTGTAGTCGAGGAAGGCATCCGGGCTGACATTGAGCGCCGCGCCGAGCGCGCTCAGCGCGTTCTTCGAGCCCTCGCCGCCGGCACCGCCGTCGATGAACGTGGCACCGATGTACTTGATCTTGTACTTGCCGGCGTCGACGTCCTTGTGCACCGTCTCGCCGACGGACTGCTCGAACGTGGCGCAGACCGGGCAGCGCGAGTCCTCGTACAGCTCCAGGGTCTTCTTGGCGGCCGGCTTGCCGATGACGACGGTGGTGCCGTTCTCGCCCGAGGTGTTCTTGGGCGCGGTCACGTTCTTCGCGTCCTTGGCCGCCTCCCAGTGGGACGGCTTGTTCAACTGCATGACGCCCCAGGTGACGCCACCCACGACGGCCAGCACGCCGACGATCGAGACGCCGACGATGATCTGCCGACGGACCTTGTCCTTCTTGGCCTGGCGCTCGCGCTCGGCGCGCAGTCGCTCGCGGGCCGCCGCCTTGTTGGCCTGGGTGTTGCGGTTGCTCATGTCCATATCTCCATGGGGTGAGGGGTGCGTCGGGGGATGTGTGTGCTCAGGCGATGGTGAAGGCCGAGCGCGGCGGTCCCCTGCGTCCCACGGAGTGCACGAGCAGACGGGCGTGTACGAGCAGATGCGGGCCGTCCCCGGCGGGCCGCGTACGGCGGCGGACCGGGCGGCGGGCCGTACCGACCACGGCGACCGCGATCAGCAGCGGCCGGAACGCCAGGACGGCGGCCGCCTCCAGCAGGCCGGCCAGCGCGGCCTCGCCCCGCCGGAGCCAGGCCGCGGCGAGCAGGCCGACCGACACATGGGCGGCGAGCAGCAGCCACGGCACCGCGGGGCCGGGCGAGGCCAGCAGCGCGGCCGTGGTGTGTCCGGCATCGGCCACCGAGGCGAGCGGGTCGACCCCGGCCTCGGCCCGCGCCGCACCGGTGCCGACCATGCCGCCGCACAGCACATCGACGCCGACCGAACGCAGCGGCCCCGCGATCGGGCCGCCGGCGGCGCCGTAACAGACGTGCTGACCGGTGGTGAAGACGGTGTCGGCGGCCAGCTCCAGCGGGACCAGCAGCCCGGCGATCGCCCCGAAGCCGCGCTCCCGGCCGGCCAGCGCGTACGCCACCGCGAAGACCGCGCCGGCCAGCAGGGCGACGGCGGTCAGCGGCAGCGGGACCCGGGAGAGCAGCACATGGGACGCGGCGGAGAGCGTCACGACCAGCGCCGTGAAAAGCGCCGCGCGAACGACTCTGAGCTGCGTCCCGGATATGTCCATCGTTGAGGAGTGTCGCATGCGCACCTGTGGACGACCCCCGAAAGGGTGCGGATCGGCCGGTACGGGCGGCGGGCGGACGGCCGGGCGCGGTAGTGGGGCCCACCTCCGGGACGGGCACGACGGCCCGCCGGAGGCCGCGGATCAGCTCGCCCCACTACCGTGCGCGGATGATGCCTAGCCGCAGGGCGGGGTGGCCGCGGGGGTCTCGAAGGTGCCCTGTCCCTGGACCTTGATCAGCCCCACGTACTTCTTGCCACAGGGGTAGCTCATGTTCCAGGTGGCGTTGGCCCGCTCGCCGGTGCTGATGGTTTTCAGCGCGCTCCAGGACGTGGTGGACACACGGAACCCGAGGTTCGCCTTGATCGTCGAGCCACCGCTCTTGGTGTAAAAGACCTCGATACGGGAGGGGCTCGTGTTCAGGGAGATGCAGAGCTGCCCGTTGCTCAGGCTGGTGCACTTGACCCTGTCGCTGGCCGTGACCGAAACGTTCTGCGACGGCTGTGCGGCGGCGACGGAGGCGGAGGTGTCGCGCTCGGTCGCGTGAGCGGGAGCGGCGAGGAGCGAGGCTCCAGCGGCTATGCAGGCGGCAGCGGTCAGCGTGACTCGACGACTCACGGGGTTCCTCCTTGATGACTGGTCAAGATCACGCCGGTGACGCTACAAGCGGGCAACCGTGGTGCCAAGGGGGTTTTTCTGGAGCCGAAAGGGGCGAAATCAAGCCATCCGCCGACGGTCGCCGCGCGGACACGGGCGGAGCTCCAGCGGCTCCCGTCGGTTACCGGGGGGGGCGTGTCAGAGGCCCGGGATGCGGCCGTTGCGGAAGAGGTCCACGAAGATCTGGTGGTCGGCCCGGGCCCGGGCGCCGTAGCTGTGGGCGAAGTCCACCAGCAGCCCGGCGAAGCCCTCCTCGTCGGCCGCGATCGCCGCGTCGATCGCCCGCTCGGTGGAGAACGGCACCAGCGAGTGGCCGCTCTCGTCGTCCGCCGCGGAGTGCATCGTCGCCGTCGCCCTGCCGAGATCGGCGACGACCGCCGCGATCTCCTCCGGCTCGTCGATGTCGGACCAGTCCAGATCGACCGCGTACGGGGACACCTCGGCGACCAGCTGCCCCGCCCCGTCCAGCTCGGTCCAGCCCAGCCACGGGTCGGCGTGCGCCTGCAGGGCGCGCTGCGAGATCACGGTGCGATGGCCCTCGTGCTGGAAGTAGCCGCGCACCGCGGCGTCGGTGATGTGCCGGGAGACGGCGGGCGTCTGTGCCTGCTTGAGGTAGATCACCACATCGTTCTCCAGGGCGTCGCTGTTGCCCTCCAGGAGGATGTTGTACGAGGGCAGCCCGGCCGAACCGATCCCGATCCCACGACGGCCCACCACATCCTTCACCCGGTACGAGTCCGGGCGGGTCAGGCTCGACTCCGGCAGCGTCTCCAGATAGCCGTCGAAGGCCGCCAGCACCTTGTAGCGCGTCGCCGCGTCCAGATCGATGGAGCCGCCGCCCGGGGCGAACCGGCGCTCGAAGTCCCGGATCTCCGTCATCGAGTCCAGCAGCGAGAACCGGGTCAGCGAGCGGGCGTCGCGCAGCGCGTCCAGCAGCGGACCCTCGGCGGTGTCCAGTGTGAACGGCGGCAGCTCGTCGTTCTTCGCGCCCGTCGCCAGCGCGTGGATCCGCTCCCGGTAGGCGGTGGCGTAGACCCGCACCAGCTCGCTGATCTGGTCGTCGCCCAGCGCCTTCGCGTACCCGATCAGGGCGACGGAGGCGGCGAACCGCTTGAGGTCCCAGGTGAACGGGCCGACGTACGCCTCGTCGAAGTCGTTCACGTTGAAGATCAGCCGGCCGTTGGCGTCCATGTACGTGCCGAAATTCTCCGCGTGCAGATCGCCGTGGATCCACACCCGGCCGGTCCGCTCGTCCAGATACGGGCCGCCGTGCCGCTCCCGCTCCAGGTCGTTGTAGAACAGGCACGCCGTGCCCCGGTAGAAGGCGAAGGCCGAGCCCGCCATCTTGCGGAACTTGACCCGGAAGGCAGCCGGATCGGCGGCCAGCAGCTCCCCGAACGCGGTGTCGAAGACCTCAAGAATCTGCTCCCCGCGCTGCGCTGCGCCGGTCTGCGCTTCCGACATCTCTGGGTGCCTCCTGGTACCTGACGTGCATGACAGACGTGCATGACAAATGGGACGGGCGTCTCAGCCCTTCAACGCGCGACCGTACCCGTGAGTGCCC
Organism: Streptomyces sp. NPDC007164; assembly: GCF_040634135.1. Lineage (NCBI taxonomy): Bacteria > Bacillati > Actinomycetota > Actinomycetes > Kitasatosporales > Streptomycetaceae > Streptomyces > Streptomyces sp. NPDC007164. The sequence continues at coordinate 313,444 of NZ_JBEYFB010000002.1, read as the reverse complement.
GTCGTCCGTCACCTCGAAGACGTAGACTTCCACGCTGTCCCCCCAGCCCGTCATCGCCCGCCCGTCGCCCGACCGCCGCCCCTCACGGAGGCGCTCCGCGCCGCGCCGGCACATCGGAGGCACAGCGCCGTGACCAAGCCGCCTTTCACGCACCTTCACGTCCACACCCAGTACTCGCTGCTGGACGGTGCCGCGCGGCTCAAGGACATGTTCGAGGCGTGCAACGAGATGGGCATGTCCCACATCGCGATGACCGACCACGGCAACCTGCACGGGGCCTACGACTTCTTCCACTCGGCGCAGAAGGCGAACGTGACGCCGATCATCGGCATCGAGGCGTACGTCGCCCCCGAGTCGCGCAAGCACAAGCGGAAGATCCAGTGGGGACAGCCGCACCAGAAGCGCGACGACGTCTCGGGTTCGGGTGGTTACACCCACAAGACGATCTGGGCGTCCAACGCGAAGGGCCTGCACAACCTCTTCAAGCTGTCCTCGGACGCGTACGCCGAGGGCTGGCTGCAGAAGTGGCCGCGCATGGACAAGGAGACCATCGCCCAGTGGTCCGAAGGCCTGATCGCGTCCACCGGCTGCCCCTCGGGCGAGGTGCAGACCCGGCTGCGGCTCGGCCAGTTCGACGAGGCGGTCCAAGCGGCCTCCGACTACAAGGACATCTTCGGCGAGGGCAAGTACTTCCTGGAGCTGATGGACCACGGCATCGAGATCGAGCGCCGGGTCCGTGACGGGCTCCTCGAAATCGGCAAGAAGCTGGACATCCCGCCGCTGGTGACCAACGACTCGCACTACACCTACGCGCACGAGGCCACCGCGCACGACGCCCTGCTCTGCATCCAGACCGGCAAGAACCTCTCCGACCCGGACCGCTTCCGCTTCGACGGCACCGGCTACTACCTCAAGACGGCCGACGAGATGTACGCCGTCGACTCCTCCGACGCCTGGCAGGAGGGGTGCGCCAACACCCTGCTGGTCGCGCAGCAGATCGACACCACCGGCATGTTCGAGAAGCGCGACCTGATGCCGAAGTTCGACATCCCGGACGGCTTCACGGAGATCACCTGGTTCCAGGAAGAGGTCCGCGTCGGCATGGACCGGCGCTTCCCGGGGGGTGTCCCCGAGGACCGGCAGAAGCAGGTCGAGTACGAGATGGACATCATCATCCAGATGGGGTTCCCGGGGTACTTCCTGGTCGTCGCCGACTTCATCATGTGGGCGAAGAACAACGGCATCGCGGTCGGCCCCGGCCGAGGCTCCGCCGCCGGTTCGATCGTGGCGTACGCGATGGGCATCACCGACCTCGACCCGATCGAGCACGGACTGATCTTCGAGCGGTTCCTCAACCCCGAGCGCGTCTCCATGCCCGACGTCGACATCGACTTCGACGAGCGCAGGCGCGTCGAGGTGATCAGGTACGTGACGGAGAAGTACGGCGCCGACAAGGTCGCCATGATCGGCACGTACGGAAAGATCAAGGCGAAGAACGCCATCAAGGACTCCGCCCGGGTCCTCGGCTACCCGTACGCGATGGGCGACCGGCTCACCAAGGCCATGCCCGCCGACGTCCTCGGCAAGGGCATCGACCTCAACGGCATCACCGACCCCAAGCACCCGCGCTACAGCGAGGCGGGCGAGATCCGGGGGATGTACGAGAACGAGCCGGACGTCAAGAAGGTCATCGACACCGCGAAGGGCGTCGAGGGGCTGGTCCGGCAGATGGGCGTGCACGCCGCCGGCGTCATCATGTCCAGCGAGCCGATCGTCGACCACGCCCCGATCTGGGTCCGGCACACCGACGGCGTCACCATCACGCAGTGGGACTACCCGCAGTGCGAGTCGCTCGGCCTGCTGAAGATGGACTTCCTGGGCCTTCGAAACCTCACCATCATGGACGACGCCGTGAAGATGGTGGAGTCCAACAAGGGCGTCAAGCTGGACCTGCTCGGCCTCCCGCTGGACGACCCCAAGACCTACGAGATGCTCTGCCGCGGTGACACGCTCGGCGTGTTCCAGTTCGACGGCGGCCCGATGCGCTCCCTGCTGCGCCAGATGCAGCCCGACAACTTCGAGGACATTTCCGCCGTCTCGGCCCTGTACCGGCCGGGCCCGATGGGCATGAACTCGCACACGAACTACGCCGAGCGCAAGAACGGCCGCCAGGAGATCACCCCGATCCACCCGGAGCTGGAGGAGCCCCTCAAGGAGGTCCTCGGCCTCACCTACGGCCTGATCGTGTACCAGGAGCAGGTGCAGAAGGCCGCCCAGATCGTCGCCGGCTACTCGCTCGGCGAGGCCGACATCCTGCGCCGCGTGATGGGCAAGAAGAAGCCCGAGGAGCTGGCGAAGAACTTCGTCCTCTTCGAGGCGGGTGCCAAGGAGAAGGGCTTCTCCGACGCCGCGATCAAGGCGCTGTGGGACGTGCTGGTCCCGTTCGCCGGCTACGCCTTCAACAAGGCGCACTCCTCCGCGTACGGCCTGGTCACCTACTGGACCGCGTACCTCAAGGCGAACTACCCCGCGGAGTACATGGCGGCGCTGCTGACCTCGGTCAAGGACGACAAGGACAAGTCGGCGGTCTACCTCAACGAGTGCCGCCGCATGGGCATCAAGGTGCTGCCGCCCAATGTGAACGAGTCCCTGTCGAACTTCGCCGCCCAGGGCGACGACGTGATCCTCTTCGGCCTCACCGCCGTGCGCAACGTCGGCCAGAACGTCGTCGACTCGATCATCCGGTGCCGCAAGGCGAAGGGGAAGTACAGCACCTTCCCCGACTTCCTGGACAAGGTCGAGGCGGTCGTCTGCAACAAGCGCACCGTCGAATCGCTGATCAAGGCCGGCGCCTTCGACGAGATGGGCCACACCCGCAAGGGCCTGGTCGCCCACCACGAACCCATGATCGACAACGTGGTGCAGGTCAAGCGCAAGGAGGCCGAGGGCCAGTTCGACCTCTTCGGCGGCATGGGCGAGGAGGAGAGCGACGAGCCGGGCTTCGGGCTCGACGTGGAGTTCTCCGACATCGAGTGGGAGAAGTCCTACCTGCTGGCCCAGGAGCGCGAGATGCTCGGGCTGTACGTCTCCGACCACCCGCTCTTCGGCCTGGAGCACGTGCTGTCCGACAAGGCGGACTCCTCGATCTCCCAGCTGACCGGCGGCGAGCACGCCGACGGAGCCATCGTCACCGTCGGCGGCATCATCTCCGGCCTCCAGCGCAAGATGACCAAGCAGGGCAACGCCTGGGCCATCGCCACCGTCGAGGACCTGGCCGGTTCCATCGAGTGCATGTTCTTCCCGGCCACCTACCAGCTGGTCTCCACCCAGCTCGTCGAGGACACCGTCGTCTTCGTCAAGGGACGCCTGGACAAGCGGGAGGACGTGCCCCGGCTGGTCGCCATGGAGATGCAGGTCCCCGACATCTCCAACGCCGGGACCAACGCGCCGGTGGTCCTCACCATCCCCACCGTCAAGATCACCCCGCCCATGGTCAGCCGCCTAGGCGAGGTCCTCAGCAGCCACCGGGGCGACACCGAGGTACGGATCAGGCTCCAGGGCCCCCGCAAGACCACGGTGCTCCGGCTCGACCGGCACCGGGTCAAGCCCGACCCGGCGCTCTTCGGTGACCTGAAGGTGCTGCTCGGCCCGTCCTGCCTGGCCGGCTGAGGCACGGGAGCAGACGTACGAGAGGGGCGCCCCGCGAAAGCGGGAGCGCCCCTTTCGGTCAACCGGCCCGCGGCCGGACCGGAGAAGTCTCCGGTCAGTTGTGGCCGAAGCGCCGCTGGTGCTTACGGGCAACATCGGCAGGGCTGCCCTGGGCCTGCGACTGAGGCTGTATCTGAGACTCGTACGCAGTCGTCTTCGTCTCTTCCGCACCGCGCTCCGGACCGGACGCGCGGTTCTGCTGGCTACCCTGCTTGCGGTTCTTGTTCTTGGCCATGGTGTTCCTCCTAAGGAAACTCTCGGGGCCAGGACCGCGTTCAGATTCACATAGCGGGATAGACCGTGCATGTTGGATCATTACCGTGCGTAGTGGGGGTGCATGACGCGCCGTTTTCCGGATCCGCCACGCCGATGATCGAGTTCCGGCCGTCAAGCCCTGCGCGGTCGGGCAGACTCGAAGGAAACCCCTGGCAAAGACCGCACCCGAACTTCTGGAAGAGGGTGGATCGCGTGGACCGTTGCGTCGTCCTGGTGGACGCCGGCTACTTGCTGGGCGCAGCCGCGAGCCTGCTGGCCGGAGAGCCCGCCCGTTCCCGCATCACGGTCGACCACGCGGCGCTGATCCGGGGCCTGCGCGAGCGGGCCGAGGCCGACACACAGCAGCCGCTGCTGCGGATCTACTGGTTCGACGGCGCCCCCGACCGGGTGCCGCAGCCCGAGCACCGCAGACTGCGCGTGATGCCCCGGGTCACCGTCCGGCTCGGCGCTCTCACCCGCAGTGACGGGCGCTGGGCGCAGAAGGGCGTCGACGCCGCGATGCACGCCGAGCTCACCGAACTGGCCAGGAACCGGGCCTGCTCCGACGTGGTGCTGGTGACCGGCGACGGCGATCTGCTGCCCGGTCTGATGTCCGCCAAGGAGCACGGCGTCGCCGTGCATCTGTGGGCCGTCCAGGCCGCCGACGGCGACTACAACCAGTCCGAGGACCTGGTGGCCGAGGCCGACGAACGAAGGGTGCTCGACCGGGCCTGGATCACCCAGGCGGTACGGGCCAAGGAGACCGGCGGCGTCTGCGCCCCGCCCCCCGTGCCCCGTCCGGAGATCGCCGCGATCCTCTCCGCGCCGCTGCCCGAGGCCGCTCTCGCCGCCTCCGCCGAGCGCGCCTCGGAGGCCCGGGCGGCGGCCGCCGTCAACGGCGCCCCGGCGCCGCCCGAGGAGATCACCGACACCGACCGCCCCGGGCACGGCGGGCGGGGCGTCCCCACCCCCAAGGACCTGGCGGGCAGCCTGCGCGGCCCCGGCGCCCAGCCCGACCGGCACCTCCCGCAGCCCTCGCCCGCCGGCGCGACCCTGCGCTGGTCCTCCGACAAGAGCTGGGCGGAGCGCGGCGGACCGCTGGGCGAGCCCGCCGAGACCGCCTCGCTGCCGACGCTGGCCCAGCTCACCAGCGCCGAACAGCGCTGGGCGGACCGCGAGGAGGACATCACCACCGTCGGCGGTGACCCTTTCGAGGTCGGCCAGGTCTTCGCCCGCCGCTGGATGGAGCGACTCCCGGAGACCGTCCATCTGCAGAAGCTCTCGACCATGTATCCGCGCATCCCGCACCGCATCGACGGCGAGCTGCTGCGTTACGCGGCCCGGTTCGGCCTGCTCGCCCACAAGGACGACCAGATCGACGAGCACGACCGTTACGCGATCCGGGCGGGATTCTGGCGGGAGATCGATGTGCGGGCCGCCGCCGAGCACACCCCCGCGGCGGAGCGGACGACCCCGCCCGCCGGCTGACGGCCGGGCCGGGCCGCGGGCGGGCGACCCGGGCACGCCCGGGGCCCCTCCGGCGTGGCCCCGGGCGCAATACGGGGCATCCGACCCCGTACCCTCGTACCTCGTGAGTACGGGCACAGCACAGGCGCAGCCGGCGACCGGGACCGTGTGCGCGGTGCGTGATCTGGTCAAGACCTATCGCGCAGCCCGCGGCCGCCGCGGTACCCCCGCCACACCCGAGGTGCGCGCCACCGACGGGATCAGCCTGGACGTCCGGCGCGGCGAGATCTTCGGGCTCCTCGGCCCCAACGGCGCCGGGAAGTCCACCCTGGTACGACAGCTCACCGGGCTGATGCGCCCCGACTCCGGCAGCGTCACCGTGCTGGGCCACGACCTCGTGCGCCACCCGGAGCGCGCCTCCCGGCTGATCGGCTACCTCGGGCAGGAGTCGACCGCCCTCGACGAGCTCACCGTGTCGCTCGCCGCCGAGACCACCGGACGGCTGCGCGGCCTCGCCGCGGCGGACGCCCGCGCCGAACGTGACGCCGTGCTCGGCGAACTCGGCCTCACCGAGATCGCCGGACGCCCCCTGAAGAAGCTCTCCGGCGGCCAGCGGCGGCTGGCCTGCTTCGCCGCCGCGCTGGTGGGGGAGCGGCCGGTGCTGGTGCTGGACGAGCCGACCACCGGCATGGACCCCGTCGCCCGGCGCGCCGTCTGGGCCGCCGTGGACCGGCGCCGGGCCGAGCGCGGCACGACGGTGCTGCTCGTCACCCACAACGTCATCGAGGCCGAGACCGTCCTCGACCGGGTCGCCGTGATCGAACGCGGCCGGGTCATCGCCTGTGACACTCCGACCGGGCTCAAAGAACGGGTGGCGGGCGAGGTCCGGGTGGAGCTGGTGTGGCGCGACCGGGCGCCGCTCGACGTACCCGAGGTGGCCGCGTTGCGCGGCTCGGCCCAGGAGTCCGGGCGGCGCTGGGTGCTGCGGCTCGGTCCCGACGAGGCGCGGGCCGCGGTCGCCGCGGTGACCGGCGGCGCGGCCTTCGCCGCCCTCGACGACTTCACGCTGGCCACGCCCAGCCTGGAGGACGTCTATCTCGCGCTCGGCGGGGACGCGACCAAGGGGCTGGTGAAGTCATGACGGGGGCCGGCGGGGTGGTCGGGACCGGAGGGGCGGCCGGGGCGAGTCGTACGGCCGGGGTCAGCGGGACGACCGGGTGCGGGTGCGCGGCCGGGCAGGCAGCGAACAGGAGCAGCGCCAGGTGACGAGCATCGTTCCCGCGCAGGCGGTGACCGGACCCGTCCGGACCGCGCAGGACGGCCCCGCGGGTCTTCTCGGCGACGGCTCCGGCCGCGAGGAGACGGCGCCCGCGCCGCTCGCCCCGCGGGCCCGGCTGTTCCCCTCGCTCGCGGCGGTCTACCGCGCGCAGCTGTCCAGGGCCAGGGTCGCCCGCATCCCGCTGCTCTTCGTCGCGACCTTCCAGTCCGTCGGGATCATGGTGCTGATGCGCGGGGTGGTCGACGGCGGCTCCGAGGCGCGGGCCGTCGTCGCCGGCTCCAGCGTCCTCGTCGTGGCCTTCGTGGCGCTCAATCTCCTCGCCCAGTACTTCGGGCAGCTGCGGGCCGGCGGCGGGCTCGACCACTACGCGACCCTGCCGGTGCCGCCCGCCGCGGTGGTGCTCGGCGCGGCAGGGGCGTACGCCTCCTTCACCGTGCCCGGCACGATCGTCACGGCCGTGGCCGGCAGCGTGATGTTCGGGCTCCCGCTGACGCATCTGTGGGTGCTCGTCGCCGTCATCCCGCTCTCCGGGGCGGCGCTCTCGGGGCTGGGCGCGGCGCTGGGGCTGCTCGCGCCCCGGCAGGAGCTGGCCACACTGCTCGGCCAGCTGGGCATGTCGGCGGCGCTGCTGCTCGGTGTCCTTCCCGCCGACCGGCTGCCGACGCCGGTCGGCTGGGCGCGCGACCTGCTGCCCTCCACCTACGGTGTCGAGGCGCTCGCGCGTTCCTTCGACGCCCACCCGGACTGGGCGGTCGTCGCGCTGGACCTCGCCGTCTGCGCGGTGGTCGGCGTCCTCTCGCTGGCCGCGGCGACCTGGGCGTACCGCAGGGCAGCGGTCCGGTGAGGCGCGGCGCGGGGGCGCCTGGCACGATGGCACGGTGACCGCACCTCTGACGCCGCCTCACCAGCCCTCGTCCAACGATCCCTGGCAGACCCCGCCGAACTGGGGTGGCCCGGGGGGATCCGGCGGGCCCGGTCGGCCCGGTGGTCCGGGTGGAGCCGGTGGGTACTACCCGGGGACCCTGCTGGAGTCGCAGGAGGAGAAGGACCGCGGGCCGGATCTGCGGAGGGCCGCGGTCGTCACCGCTCTGGTCACCGTCTCGGGCATCGCGCTCGGGCTCCTCTGGCTGTGGCTGGCGCCCAGGGTTCCGCTGATCTCCGACAGCACCGCCGTCTTCCTGAACGACAGCGAGGGCGAGGAGGCGATCGGCGCCGACGGTACGTTCGTGCTGCTGGGGCTGGCCTTCGGGGCGCTCTCCGCGGCACTGGTCTTCTGGTTCCAGCGGCGCGGCGGCATCGCGCTGGTGATGGGGCTCGCGCTGGGCGGACTGCTCGGTTCGCTGCTGGCGTGGCGGCTCGGGGTGTGGCTCGGGCCGACCCAGGACGTGGTCGCGCACGCGCGGGCGGTCGGCAAGGGGGTCGTCTTCGACGCGCCGCTCCAGCTGCGGGCGAAGGGGGCGCTGCTGGCCTGGCCGCTGGGGGCGATGGCGGTGCATCTCGGGTTGACGGCGCTGTTCGGGCCGCGGGATCCGGAGCCGGAGTGGGGGGCGTTTTCGTTTCCTGGTGCGCCTGGTGCGCCTGGTGCGCCTGGTGCGCCTGGTGCGCCTGAGGCGCCGGGTGTGTCCGGGGTGAACGGGGCAGGGGGGTCTGCGGGTGAGGGGGCGCCGCCTGTGCCGCCCACGCCGCCTGCGAAGCCGTAGGGCCGGTGGGGGTGGGTGGGGCGCCGCTGCGCGGGGCTTGTCCCCTACCCGCCCCTTCCCGAACCGGGGCTCTGCCCCGGACCCCGGTCCTCAATCGCCGGACGGGCTCGGAGGTGCGGACGGGCCCGGAAGCCCGGGCGGGCTCGGAGGTGCGGGCGGGCTCGGAGGTGCGGGCGGGCTCAGGCGCGGCCGATGTCCGCGAGTACCGCGTCCGTCAGTGAGGCCAGGTCTGTCGGGGAGAGTTCGACCTCCAGGCCTCGGCGGCCCGCCGAGACGCAGATCGTGTCGTGTGAGCGGGCCGACGCGTCCAGCACCGTGCGCAGCCGCTTCCGCTGGCCCAGTGGGGAGATGCCGCCCCGCACGTAGCCGGTGGTGCGTTCCGCGGCTGTCGGGTCGGCCATGGTGGCGCGTTTGCCGTTCACCGCGGCGGCCAGGGCCTTGAGGTCCAGTGAGCCGGCCACCGGGACCACCGCCACGGTCAGTGTGCCGTCGACGTCCGCCACCAGGGTCTTGAAGACCCGGTCGGGGGAGACGCCCAGGGCCTCGGCTGCCTCCTCGCCGTAGGAGGCGGAGGCCGGGTCGTGGTCGTAGGCGTGGACGGTGAACGCCGTGCCGGCCGCGGTCAGGGCGACCGTGGCCGGGGTGCCGCCGGACTGTTGCTGCTTCTTGGGCTTCTTCGCCACGGGGGCGGGTCCTCGGTCGATCGGTGGTCGGATCAGTTGGGGTGGGTCGGGGCGCGGGTCAGATCCACCGCGGGCAGCGACGGCAGATGGCGGATGACCGCGGTCTCGGCGCGCAGCAGCGTCAGTTCCTCGCGCAGCCGGGTCGCGGTGTCGGGCGCCTGGAGCAGCCGTTGCCTGGTCGGGACGTCCAGTACGGCCGCCGCCGCGACCAGGTACGAGACGACGGAGGGGTCGTCGGGCAGGTCCGCGCCGGTCGTCAGCGACCGTTCGCTCGCCCCGGCAAGCCGCTTCTGGTAGCTGCGGAAGGCCCGCAGCACGCCCTCGGCCAGCGCCCCCGCCTCCTCGCCGGTCTCCTCGTCCAGCTCTTCGAGCTCGGCCGTCAGATAGGGGCCGCTCGCCTCCACGGAGAGCAGCTTGACCCGGGTGGTGCCGGTCGCCAGGACCTCGAAGCTGCCGTCCGGCCGCTCCCGGATCTTCGCCGCGTCGGCGATGCAGCCGACCCGGTGGAAGGTCTGCGCAGGGTCGGGGCCGAAGCCGTCCGCGGGGCCGCGCTCGGCGGGGACGTTCACCGCGTCGGGCATTCCGGCGCCCGTCGGGGCGGTCTCGCGGCCGTCGCGGATCGCGACCACGGCGAACCGGCGGGGTTCGTCCTCGTCGGTCTTCAGGAGCTCGCGCATCATGGCGCGATAACGCTCCTCGAAGACGTTCAGCGGCAGCACGAGGCCGGGGAACAGCACCGCGTTCAGCGGGAACAGAGGCAGGCGAGCGGTGGTCACAACGGTCAAGCGTAATGGCCGCCGGGCCCGCCCCGGTCGGCCCGTCCCGCGAACGGTGCCGCAAAGGCCGCCCGGAGCCGTGTGTCGTCCCGCGCCTGAAGGAACCGGCCGAGCGGATCCTCGGAGACCGACGACCACGGGAACGACGCGGCGTACGGTCCGATCCGCCGGAACTGTTCCAGGGCCTCGTCCCAGCGTCCCCGGCCGACCAGCACGAAAGCCAGCAGATTGCGGACCTCGGCGGACCAAGGGTCGCCCGGCTCGAACGAGGCGGACAGTGCGATGGCCAGATCCGCCGCCGCGTCGATCCGCTCCTCCTGCACCGAGGTGGTCCGGGCGCCCGGACCCTCGATCAGCAGGGCGAAGGCCGCCCGCAGCGGCAGCGCCTGCACCAGCGAGCCGGGCAGCGAGTCCTCGGCGGCCCGCTCCGCGAAGTCGAAGCACTCGCGGTGCGAGCCGTACCAGGCCGCGGAGAGGTATCGCAGCGCTGCGACATGGCAGCCGTAGTGGTGCGAGGAGCGCTGGATCGCCTGCTCCCACAGCGCCTCGAACGTCGTGTGCGTGGCGTGGGTGCCACGGGCGTGGTCGAGCGCGAGGCGCCAGGGCACCGGGTCGCGCGGATCGCTCTCGGCCGCCGCCGAGATCAGCGGCCCCACCTCGCGCAGCTGCTCGGCCCGGGCGGGCGACTCCCAGGCCCGGCGGACCGCCAGCTGGGCCTTGACGAGCAGCGCGTCCGGGTCGTGCGGGGCGGCGGCCAGCCAGTCGGTCAGCCAGCCGTCGCGGCTGCGGGCGAAGGTGACGAGCCGGCCGAGATACCGGTCGCGGTTCTCCCACTCGGCGCCGTCCCGGGTGGTGGCCAAGAGTTTGGCGGCCGGTCCGTACTCCCCGAGTGCGGCGGCGACGAGTGCCGGGGAGAGCCGCTCGTCGGGGGCGTCGAGCAGCACCTCGTCGTCGGCGGGCAGTCCGGCGGGCCCCTGCGAGGGGTGCCGGACCGCGCGCGCGGCACGGAGCAGAGCACGAAGGATTGGCATGGTGCAGACCATTGAAAAGCCCTGGTCGGAGCGGCGCCAGAGGCTCGCTGTGAAGCTTTGGTGCCGAGTGAATGGGTTGTACTGGAGCGGGTCAAGAAGGAGTAAAGGAAAGTGTGGAATCTGGCTTGTTCCTGCGGTTCCGGCCGAAGGTGTACGGCACTTCGGACGTAGCTCGGGCGGTCGTTCGACCACGGTGTACGGGCGTCGTACCGGCCGTTCGGCGGAACGGGCCGCGAGCCGCCGGACGGCCCGCGGCCCGGTCCGCCGTGGCCGGATCCGGTCAGCCCCGGCGGAGCAGCCGTGAGGCGCCCGCCGCCACGGTCGTGGCCAATATCCAGCCCAGCAGAACGAGCACGGCCGCCGCCCACTGCCAGCCGCCCTGCATCCGCCAGTAACCGTCCTGGCCCAGATTGATCACCGGGATCAGCAGATCCAGCGCGTACAGCGCCGGGTTCCACTGCGGATGCTCGTCCTGCTTGATCGCCGCCGGGACATGCTGGGCGAAGGCCAGCGCCCCCGCCGCCCACAGCAGGGCCATCCACACCGCGGCCCGCCCCGGCCGGTAGCCGTACGCCACCGTCCAGTCCTGGATGAAGCCCCAGAGCTTCCCGGCCGGCGGCAGCGTCTCGCGCCGCCGCCGCTGCTTGGCCAGCAGCACCTCCCGGGCGTCCGCGTCCTCCCCGCAGTTGCGCAGCACCGTCGCGAGGCGTTCGTACGGCTCCGGCACGTACTCCGGGGTCGCCGCCGCCACCCACTCCAGGCGCCGGGAGAGCGGGAAGTGCCCGTACGGGACGAGGTTCTCGTACACGAAACCGCCCATCGCCAGGCCGCCGGGCCCCGGCCAGCTCGTCGACACGTCGATCAGCGTGACGACCTTCGCGCCGTTCAGCACGACCCGGCCCTCCTCCGGCCGTTCCGCGTTGAACCGCAGCTCCGGGGTGACGATCCGGCGCAGCGACAGCTCCTCGTGCCGGGCCATCACGAACCGCGCCTTGTGCAGATCGACCGCGTCGCCGAACCGCCCGTCGTCCAGCCGCACCCCGCCACGGCAGTCGAGGACCTGCGAACGGGTGCCGCTCGCCGGGGTCGACGCCATGACGATGCCGTACGGGGGAGTGGCGCCCTGGATCCCGGTCTCCACGCTCACCCACGCCTCGCTCATGTACAGCGTCCGCTCCACGGTCAGCTGAGGGGCGTTCAGCGCGCGGCGCCCCTCCCTGCCACGCAGCCGGCTGCCGCGCAGGCTCAGCGAACCACCGACCTTCGCCCCGCGCAGGCTCAACTCGCCGCGCGCCTCGATCAGCTCCGCCTGCAGGTCCTGGGCGACCGCGAGACCGTCCCCGGCGAGCGCGCGCCCGCCCCGGTCCGGGCCGATCTCGATCTGGCTGATCAGCAGATCGGTGCCGATCTGGGCGTCGGTGAGCCGGATCCCGCGCGGGATCCGGCAGCGCGGCAGATGCAGATCGCCCTCGGTGCGCAGCCGGGCCGCCTCCAGCCGCGGCATCGCGCAGCCGACGATCCGCAACGTCGTGAAATGGCACTCCGGCAGCACCACCTCGTTCTCGAAGCGGCAGCCGGTCATCTCGACGTACGGCGCGACGCGCCCGCCCGCGAGGTCGAGCGTCCCGGTGATCCGCACCCCCCGGAGCTTCAGTGCCGCGACCCGTCCGGGGCGCGGCGGCGGCCCCGAGAGCAGCAGCCGGGCGACGACACGCCCGTCCACACTGCGCTCCGGTCCCCAGACGCGCGGCGCGAACGGATCGTCGCGCGCGGGATCGCGGGCGCGCAGATCGTAGGTGCTGCCGTTCCGGAAGGCCTGCCACATGCCCAGCTCGGCCGCGCTCAGACCGTCCGGAAAATCGCCGTCGTGCGGTTCGGTCACGGGTGCCCCTTCCGCTCGGAGCTGTTCTTCCCTCTGAGTGACGACGTGAACGCTATTGGTCAGCAGTGACAACCGGGACATGTATCAGCCAGTGATACGGGCGACCGGACGCCGGAGCCGGTCTGCGAGAATTGCGGTGTGATCTCTCGAATCGATCTGCGCGGCGATGCCCTCCCCGAGGGTGGAGCCCTGCGCGACCTGCTGCCCCGTGCCGAGTTCGACGTGGAAGCCGCCCTGGAGACGGTGCGGCCCATCTGCGAGGACGTACGCCATCGTGGCTCCGCGGCAGTGATCGAGTGGGGGGAGAAATTCGACGGCGTACGGCTCGAATCGATCCGGGTCCCGGCCGGGGCGATCGCCGAGGCCGTCGAGCGGCTCGACCCGGCCGTGCGGGCCGCCCTGGAGGAGTCGATCCGCCGCGCCCGCCTCGTCCACCGCGAGCAGCGCCGCACCACGCACACCACCCAGGTCGTCCCCGGCGGCACCGTCACCGAGAAGTGGGTACCGGTCGAGCGCGTCGGGCTGTACGTCCCGGGCGGGCGCTCCGTCTACCCGTCGTCCGTGGTCATGAACGTCGTACCGGCCCAGGAGGCGGGCGTCGAGGGCATCGCCGTCGCCTCCCCGCCGCAGAAGGACTTCGGCGGCCTGCCGCACCCCACGATCCTCGCCGCCTGCGCCCTGCTCGGCATCGACGAGGTGTACGCGGCCGGCGGCGCCCAGGCCATCGCGATGTTCGCGTACGGAACGGCCGAATGTCCTCCGGTCGACCTCGTCACCGGCCCCGGAAACATCTACGTCGCCGCCGCCAAGCGCCTGCTCAAGGGCCGCATCGGCATCGACGCGGAGGCGGGCCCCACCGAGATCGCGATCCTCGCCGACTCCACCGCCGACCCGGTGCACGTCGCCGCCGACCTGATCAGCCAGGCCGAGCACGACCCGATGGCCGCCGCCGTGCTGGTCACCGACTCCGAGGAGCTGGCCGCGGCCACCGAGGCCGAGCTGAAGCCGCAGATCGCCGCGACCAAGCACGTCACCGACCGGATCGAGCCCGCACTGGCCGGCCGTCAGTCCGCGATCGTCCTGGTCAACGACCTGGCGGACGGCCTCAAGGTGGTCGACGCGTACGCCGCCGAGCACCTGGAGATCCAGACCGCCGACGCCGCGGCCGTCGCCGACCGGGTCCGCAACGCCGGCGCGATCTTCGTCGGCCCCTGGTCCCCGGTCTCGCTGGGCGACTACTGCGCCGGCTCCAACCACGTCCTGCCCACCGGCGGCTGCGCCTGCCACTCCTCGGGCCTCTCCGTGCAGTCCTTCCTGCGCGGCATCCACATCGTCGACTACACGCGCGACGCCCTGGCCGAGGTCACCCACCACGTGGTGACCCTCGCCGAGGCGGAGGACCTCCCCGCCCACGGCGCCGCGCTCAAGGCCAGGTTCGGCGGAGAGGTCCCACAGCAGTGACGAACAGCGACACCCCGCGCAGGACCACCCGCATCGACGACCTCCCGATCCGCGACGAGCTGCGCGGCAAGTCCCCCTACGGGGCGCCGCAGCTCGACGTACCCGTGCGGCTGAACACCAACGAGAACCCCTACCCGCTGCCCGAGGCGCTCGTCGACCGGATCGCCGAGCGGGTCCGCGAGGCCGCCCGCGACCTCAACCGCTACCCCGACCGGGACGCCGTCGAACTCCGTACCGAGCTGGCCCGCTACCTCACCCGCACCGCCGGGCACGAGGTCTCGCTCGCCAACGTCTGGGCGGCCAACGGTTCCAACGAGGTGCTCCAGCAACTGCTGCAGACCTTCGGCGGCCCCGGCCGCACCGCGATCGGCTTCGAGCCCTCGTACTCCATGCACGCCCTCATCGCCCGCGGCACCGGCACCGGCTGGATCTCCGGACCGCGCAACGAGGACTTCACCATCGACGTCGCGGCCGCCGAGAAGGCCATCGCCGAGCACCGGCCCGACGTCGTCTTCATCACCTCTCCCAACAACCCCACCGGCACCGCCGTCGACGCCGGGACCGTGCTCGCGCTGTACGACGCCGCGCAGGCGGCCGGGCCGTCGATGGTCGTGGTCGACGAGGCGTACGGCGAGTTCAGCCACCACGCCTCGCTGCTCCCGCTGATCGAGGGCCGGCCGAACATGGTGCTCTCGCGCACCATGTCGAAGGCGTTCGGCGCCGCCGGGCTGCGCCTGGGCTACCTCGCCGCCGATCCGGCGGTCGTGGACGCGGTGCAGCTGGTGCGGCTGCCGTACCACCTGTCCTCCGTCACCCAGGCCACCGCGCTCGCCGCCCTGGAGCACACCGATACGCTGCTCGGATACGTCGCGCAGCTCAAGGACGAGCGCGACCGGATCGTCACCGAGCTGCGCGCCCTCGGCTTCGACGTCACCGACTCGGACGCCAACTTCGTGCAGTTCGGCCGCTTCGCCGACAGCCACACCGCCTGGCAGCGGATCCTCGACCGGGGCGTCCTGGTCCGGGACAACGGCGTACCGGGATGGCTGCGGGTCTCCGCGGGCACCCCGGCGGAGAACGACGCGTTCCTCGATGCGGTACGCACGCTTGCCAATGAGAACGCCAAGAAGGAGCACGACGCATGAGCCCCCGCGCAGGCCGCGTACCGCATCTCCCGGGGGACGACCCCCGCACCCCCAGCCGGCCTGGGGCCGACCGCGATCCGGCCCGGCGAGGCGAGCACAACCAAGGAGCAAACGCATGAGCCCCCGCGTAGGCCGCGTGGAACGCGCCACGAAGGAAACCTCGGTGCTCGTCGAGATAAACCTCGACGGCACCGGGAAGGTCGATGTGTCGACCGGGGTCGGGTTCTACGACCACATGCTCGACCAGCTCGGCAGGCACGGACTCTTCGACCTCACGGTCAAGACCGACGGCGATCTGCACATCGACTCGCACCACACCATCGAGGACACCGCCCTCGCGCTGGGCGCCGCGTTCAAGCAGGCGCTCGGTGACAAGGTCGGCATCTACCGCTTCGGCAACTGCACCGTCCCGCTGGACGAGTCGCTCGCCCAGGTCACCGTCGACCTGTCCGGCCGCCCCTACCTGGTGCACACCGAGCCGGAGAACATGGCGCCGATGATCGGCGCGTACGACACGACGATGACCCGGCACATCCTGGAGTCCTTCGTCGCGCAGGCGCAGATCGCCCTGCACGTCCACGTGCCGTACGGGCGCAACGCCCACCACATCGTGGAGTGCCAGTTCAAGGCGCTCGCCCGCGCCCTGCGCTACGCCGCCGAACACGACCCGCGCGCCGCCGGGATCCTTCCCTCCACGAAGGGCGCGCTGTGACCGGCCTCAACACCATCCTGATCGTCGTCGGCCTCTTCCTGGCCGGCGGCGTCTACTCCTTCGCGAAGCAGGGGATGCCCAAGGGCGTCGTCGTCCTGCTCTCGCTCGCCTCCGTGATGTGCCTGGTGGCAGGCATTCTGCGGATCCAGGGACTCTGGGACTGAGGGAACGAGCTGTGAGCGACAACAAGAAGGTCGTCGTCCTCGACTACGGCTTCGGCAACGTCCGCTCCGCCGAGCGGGCGCTCGCCCACGTCGGCGCGGACGTCGAGATCACCCGCGACTTCGACAAGGCGATGAACGCCGACGGGCTGCTGGTGCCCGGCGTCGGCGCGTTCTCCGCCTGCATGGACGGGCTGAAGAAGGCCCGCGGCGAATGGATCATCGGCCGCAGGCTCTCCGGCGGCCGACCCGTCATGGGCATCTGCGTCGGAATGCAGATCCTCTTCGAGCGGGGCATCGAGCACGGTGTGGAGACGGAGGGCCTGGACGAATGGCCCGGCACCGTCGCCCCGCTGAAGGCCCCGGTCGTCCCGCACATGGGCTGGAACACCGTGCGGGCCCCCGAGGACTCCCAGCTCTTCGCCGGTCTCGACCCCGAGGCCCGGTTCTACTTCGTGCACTCCTACGCCGTGCACGACTGGAGCCTGGAAGTCACCAACCCCAAGATCCGCGCCCCCCGGGTCACCTGGGCCACCCACGGCGAGCCGTTCGTCGCCGCCGTGGAGAACGGCGCCCTGTGGGCCACCCAGTTCCACCCCGAGAAGTCCGGCGATGCCGGCGCCCAGCTGCTGACCAACTGGATCGAGACGCTGTAATGCCGAAGCTTGAACTGCTCCCCGCCGTCGACGTCCGCGACGGCCAGGCCGTCCGCCTCGTCCACGGCGAGTCCGGCTCCGAGACCTCCTACGGGTCCCCGCTGGAGGCCGCCCTCGCCTGGCAGCGCGCCGGCGCCGAGTGGCTGCACCTCGTCGACCTGGACGCCGCCTTCGGTACCGGGGACAACCGGGCGCTGATCGCCGAGGTGGCCGGCGCCATGGACATCAAGGTCGAGCTGTCCGGCGGCATCCGCGACGACGCCTCGCTCGCCGCCGCCCTCGCCACCGGCTGCCGCCGGGTCAACCTCGGCACCGCCGCCCTGGAGACCCCGGAATGGGTCGCCAAGGTCATCGCCGAGCACGGCGACCAGATCGCCGTCGGCCTCGACGTCCGCGGCACGACGCTGCGCGGCCGCGGCTGGACCCGCGACGGCGGCGACCTCTACGAGACGCTCGCCCGCCTCGACTCCGAGGGCTGCGCCCGCTACGTCGTCACCGACATCGCCAAGGACGGCACGCTCCAGGGCCCCAACCTGGAGCTCCTGAAGAACGTCTGCGCCGCCACCGACAAGCCCGTCGTCGCCTCCGGCGGCGTCTCCTCGCTGGACGATCTGCGGGCCATCGCCTCGCTCGTACCGGACGGCGTCGAGGGCGCGATCGTCGGCAAGGCGCTGTACGCGAAGGCGTTCACCCTCGAAGAGGCGCTGCGGGTGGTCTCCGGATGAGCGACTCCGTCAACCGTGTCTCCTCCGGCGGCCCGTGGGAGGAGAAGTTCGGCTACTCCCGCGCGGTGCAGCTGCCGAACGGCCTCGTCCTGGTGGCCGGCTGCACCGCCGTGGAGAACGGGCAGATCTCCGCGGGCGGCCCGTACGAGCAGGCCGTCACCTCCTTCAGGATCGCCTTCGACGCGCTGAAGCAGTTCGGCCTGGGCCGCGAGGACGTCGTCCGCACCCGGATGTACATCACGCACGCCCGGGACGTGGACGAGGTCGGCCGCGCCCACAAGGAGCTCTTCGACGACGTCCGCCCCGCCGCGTCGATGATCATCGTGTCCGGATTCGTGGACCCGAGCCTGGTCGTCGAGGTCGAGGTCGAGGCCTACCGGGCAGGTGCGCGGTGAGCCTCGCGGTACGCGTCATCCCCTGCCTGGACGTCGACAACGGCCGGGTCGTCAAGGGCGTCAACTTCCAGAACCTGCGCGACGCGGGCGACCCCGTCGAGATGGCGAAGCTGTACGACGCCGAGGGCGCCGACGAGCTGACCTTCCTGGACATCACCGCCTCCAGCGGCGACCGGGAGACCACCTACGACGTGGTGCGCCGCACCGCCGAGCAGGTCTTCATCCCGCTCACGGTCGGCGGCGGCGTCCGCACCGCCGACGACGTCGACAAGCTGCTGCGGGCCGGCGCGGACAAGGTCGGCGTCAACACCGCCGCCATCGCCCGCCCCGACCTCATCCGGGAGATCGCCGAGCGCTTCGGCCGCCAGGTCCTGGTGCTCTCGGTGGACGCCCGGCGCACCCCCGCCGGCACCTTCGAGGTCACCACGCACGGCGGCCGCAAGGGCACCGGCATCGACGCCGTCGAATGGGCGCACCGGGCCGCCGAGCTGGGCGCGGGCGAGATCCTGCTCAACTCGATGGACGCGGACGGCACCAAGGACGGATACGACACCGAGATGATCACGGCGGTACGGAAGCACGTGACCGTCCCCGTCATCGCCTCGGGCGGCGCCGGCCGGCTCGACCACTTCGCGCCCGCCATCGCGGCGGGCGCCGACGCGGTGCTCGCCGCGTCCGTCTTCCACTTCGGCGATCTGCGGATCTCCGAGGTCAAGGACGCGCTCAGGGAGGCCGGCCACCCGGTCCGCTGAGCAGCCGTACGTACGAGCCCGACGCCGGGCGGAGCCGGGGAAACCGGCCCCGCCCGGCGTCGGGCTTTTCCGCGGCCACCACCGCCCAGGATTCCGCAGCTTTTATTGCGCAAGAAAGATTGCGCAAGTTTTCTTTTCCATCTACGGTCGGGGCATGGCAAGCAAGGAATCACGCCGGGTCTCGGACCTGGAGACCCTGAAGGCGTTCGGGCACCCCCTGCGGATGCGGCTCTACCGGGCGCTCTACATCGCCCGCACGGCCACCGCGTCCCAACTGGCCGACCAGGTCGACGAGGCGGTCTCGCTGGTCAGCTACCACCTGCGCAGGCTCGCCGACCACGGCCTGATCGAGGAGGCCGAGCAGCAGGGCACGGACGGCCGTGAACGCTGGTGGCAGCCCGCCTCGAAGGGGCTGAACTTCCACGAGGAGGACTTCACCGACGCCCCCGAGAAGGCCGCCACGCACGCCGCCGTCGGCCGGCTCTCCTTCGACCAGCACATCGAGCTGTACCGCCGCTACCTCGACTCGGCCCCGACCTGGCCACTGGAGTGGCGCAGCGCCGCCTCCAGCTCCGAGTACCTGGCCCGGCTCACCGCCGAGGAGCTCGCCGCGCTCACCCGCGAGATGCACGAGGTGGTCGACCGGTACGAGGAACTCGGCCGCGCCCGCGAGGACGCCGGGGACACGGAAGGCCGCGAGAACGTCGCCGTACACCTGTACACATTCCCGTTCCGCCCCTGACCCGCCGTCCCGGGAGGCCGACCCCCATGACCGTCATCACCGACACCGGAACACCCGCGCACACCGCGGAACGCCCCGCCCACCGCGACGCCAACGTCCTGCGCTGGCTCGGCGCCTACACCGCGTCGATGATCGGCGACAGCATCTACTACATGGCGCTGGCCTGGGCCGCCGCCCGCTCCGGCAGCCCCACCCAGACCGGCCTCGTCCTCGCCGCCGGCTCCATACCCCGGGCCGTGCTGATGCTCGGCGGCGGAGTGCTCGCCGACCGGATCGGACCGCGCCGCGTCGTCATCGGCAGCGACACCGCCCGCTGCCTGGTCGTCCTCGCCCTGGCCGGCGCGCTGCTGCTCACCTCGCCCGCGCTGTGGATGCTGATCGCCGTCGCGCTCGTCTTCGGCGTGGTCGACGCCCTCTTCCTGCCCGCCGTCGGCGCCCTGCCGCCCCGGATCACCGCCGCCGGAGAGCTGGCCCGGGTCCAGGGACTGCGCGGACTGGCCACCCGTACCGCCAATGTCGTCGGCGCCCCGCTCGGCGGCGTCGCGGTGGCCCTCGGCGGGCCGACGCTCGCCTTCGCCGCGGCCGGAGTGCTCTTCGCCGTGTCGCTGCCGCTGCTGCTGACGCTGCGGATCAGCCCGCTGCCCGGCCGGGAGACCGCCGGCCCCTCCGGCACCGCCTGGCACGACCTGGCCGACGGGCTGCGCCACATCCGCCGCCATCCGCTGCTCGGCCCGCTGATGCTGGTCGTCGCCGTCAGCGAGCTGGGCTTCGTCGGGCCGCTCAACCTCGGAATGATCCTGCTCGCCAAGGAGCGCGGCTGGGGCGCCTCCGGCATGGGCTGGGTCATCGCCGCGTTCGGGATCGGGGCCGGTGCGTCGGCCCTGCTGCTCACCGTGCGCGGCCGGGTACCGCGCGCCGGGCTGGTGATGTGCCTGACGGTACTGGTCGGCGCGGTCGCCATCGGGGCCCTGGCCCACCTCCCGTCGGTGGGCCTCGCCGTCGTCGCGGCCTTCTGCGTCGGGCTCTTCGCCGGGCTCGGCGGCACACTGTGCGGCGCCCTGATCCAGACCGTCACCGAGCCCGCCTACCTCGGCCGGGTCACCTCGGTTTCCACCCTCTTCACCCACGCGATCGCGCCGCTCAGCTACCCGGTCACCGGAGCGGCCGTCGCCGCCTGGGGGACGGGCCCGGTCTTCGTCGTCAGCGCCGGGGTGTGCGCCGCAGGGGCGGTCACGGGGCTGGCCATCACCGGGCTGCGCCGCGCGGAACTCCCGCGCTGACGCCCGCCCCGTACGCCCTACATCCCCAGCTCCGCCGTGTGCAGCCGGTCCACCGCCTCCTTGTCGCCCTCCAGGCCCACCGCCGCCGCGTCCTGCCGCCCGAACGCGAAGAGCAGCAGCTCGCCCGGCTCGCCGGTCACCGTCACCACCGGGGTGCCCTTGTGCGCCACCGCCGTCTGGCCGTCCGGGCGGCGCAGCACCAGACCCACCGGTGACCTGCGGCCCAGGATCCGGGCCGTCCGCTCGGCGCGCGACCACAGCACATCGGCGAACACCGGGTCCAGCTCCCGCCGCGACCAGTCCGGCTGGGCCCGGCGGACGTCCTCCGTATGGATGTAGAACTCGACGGTGTTGGCGGCCTCGTCGATCGGCTTCAGGCCGAACGGGGACATCCTCGGCGGTCCGGTACGGATCAGCTGGATCAGCTCCTCGTACGGCTTCGCCGCGTACTCCGCCTGCACCCGGTCCAGGCGGTTCTTCAGAACACCCAGCACCACCCCGCCCGCCGCGTCCGGCCGGCGCTCCCGGACCACCACATGGGCGGCCAGGTCCCGGGCCGTCCAGCCCTGGCACAGGGTCGGGGCCTCCGGTCCCGCCGCCTCCAACAGATCGGCGAGCAGAAGCCGTTCACGCTTCGCATGGGTCGACATGGTCGCCAGCGTACGACCGTCGCGCGCGGTCCGCCCAGTGGACGCCGCACGGAACCGGCCCCACGGCCACGGCACAATGGGCGCATGACCAGCGCGCCCACGCCCAGGACCCCGCCGCCGTCCGGCAATCTCGACCCGGCCATCGCGGCCCGACTCAAGCGCGGTGCCGACGGTCTCGTCCCGGCCATCGCCCAGCAGTACGACACCGGCGAGGTGCTGATGCTGGGCTGGATGGACGACGAGGCCCTGCACCGCACCCTCACCACCGGCCGCTGCACCTACTGGTCCCGCAGCCGCCAGGAGTACTGGGTCAAGGGCGACACCTCGGGCCACATCCAGCAGGTCAAGTCCGTCGCGCTCGACTGTGACGCCGACACCGTCCTCGTCCGGGTCGACCAGACGGGTGCCGCCTGCCACACCGGCGACCGCACCTGCTTCGACGCCGACGTCCTCCCGCTCGCGCAGTAAGGGCCGGCCGCCATGGATCTCGACACCTTCCGCAAACTCGCCGTCGACCGGCGCGTCATCCCCGTCAGCCGCAGGCTCCTCGCGGACGGCGACACCCCGGTCGGGCTCTACCGCAAACTCGCGGGCGAGCGCACCGGCACCTTCCTCCTGGAGTCCGCGGAGAACGGCCGCACCTGGTCGCGCTACTCCTTCATCGGGGTACGCAGCGCCGCCACCCTCACCGCCCGCGACGGACAGGCCCACTGGCTGGGCGTCCCGCCCGTCGGCGTCCCCGTCGACGGGGACCCGCTGCAGGCCCTGCGCGCCACCATCGAGACCCTGCACACCCCGCACGACCTGGTCGTCGACGACGCACTGCCCCCGTTCACCGGCGGCATGGTCGGCTACCTCGGCTACGACATCGTGCGCCGCCTGGAGAAGATCGGCGACCGTACCGAGGACGACCTGCACCTCCCCGAGCTGACGATGCTGCTCACCTCCGACCTGGCGGTGCTCGACCACTGGGACGGCAGCGTCCTGCTGATCGCCAACGCGATCAACCACAACGACCTGACGACCGGCGTCGACGAGGCGTACGCGGACGCCGTCGCGCGCCTCGACGCCATGGAACGGGACCTCTCCCGCCCGGTCGAGAACGCCCCCGCCGCCCTCCCGCCCTCCGAGCTGCCCCCGTACACCGCGCTGTGGGGCGGCGAGGCGTACCAGGACGCCGTGGAGGACGTGAAGGAGCGCGTCAGGGCCGGCGAGGCCTTCCAGGTCGTCCCCTCCCAGCGCTTCGAAACCCCGTGCACGGCAAGCGCGTTGGACGTCTACCGGGTGCTGCGCGCCACCAACCCGTCGCCGTACATGTACCTCTTCCGGTTCGACGGCTTCGACGTCGCCGGCTCCAGCCCGGAGGCCCTGGTCAAGGTCGAGGACGGACGCGCCATGGTCCACCCGATCGCCGGCACCCGGCACCGCGGCGCCACCCCGCAGGAGGACCAGGCGCTCGCCGACGAACTCCTCGCCGACCCGAAGGAACGCGCCGAGCACCTGATGCTGGTCGACCTCGGCCGCAACGACCTCGGCCGGGTCTGCGCACCCGGCACCGTCGAGGTCGTCGACTTCATGTCGATCGAGCGGTACTCGCACGTGATGCACATCGTCTCCACCGTCACCGGCCGGGTCGCCGAGGGCCGCACCGCCTTCGACGTACTCACCGCCTGCTTCCCCGCCGGCACCCTCTCCGGCGCCCCCAAGCCCCGTGCGATGCAGATCATCGAGGAGCTCGAACCGACCCGCCGCGGCCTGTACGGAGGCTGCGTCGGCTACCTCGACTTCGCCGGGGACTCCGACACCGCCATCGCCATCCGCACCGCCCTGCTCCGCGACGGCACCGCGTACGTCCAGGCCGGAGCGGGCGTGGTCGCCGACTCCGACCCGGTCGCCGAGGACACCGAGTGCCGCAACAAGGCCGCGGCGGTGCTCCGCGCGGTGCATACGGCCAACCGCCTCCACGGCGTCCGAGGCGGTAGGGGATAGTGGAGTACGTGAGTGCCGTCCCCGTACCCCAGCCCCGTGCCCGAGCCGCCACCGCGTCCGACGCCTCGGGGAGCCGCCGCAGCCTGGCCGCCGGTCTGCTCCTCGGGGCGGCGGGCGCCACCGTCGTCCTGCTCGCCTCCGGCCAGACCTGGGCCGAGGGCCGGGCGTCCGTCGGCGGCGGCTCGCTGCCACTGACCGCCGACGGCCAGGATGTCACCGGCCTCCCGGCGGCCCTCGCCATAGTCGGCCTGGCCGCCCTCGTCGCCGTCTTCGCGGTCCGCGGCAGCGGCCGGCTGCTGGTCGCCGGGCTCCTCGCCCTCAGCGGCCTAGGCGCCGGACTGAGCGCCTGCCTCGGTGCCGCCGACAGCGCGGCGCTCGACGAGAAGGCCGCGCAGACGACCGGCGACACCTCGGCGACCATCGGCGCGCTCGCCCACACCCCGTGGCCCTACGTCACCGCCACCGGCGGCCTGCTGATCCTGCTCGCCGGGCTGCTCGCCCTGCGCTACGGGAAGCTCTGGCCCACCATGTCGGGACGGTACGAACGGGACGGCACCCCCCGCCCCCGCAAGGCCGCCCGCACCGCCCCGGACCCGGACCGGCCCGAGGACCTCTGGAAGGCCCTGGACCGCGGTGAGGACCCGACGCGCGAGACGTGACCCCCAACTCACGTCCTACCCGCACGTACGGGACAATGAAGCCGAGCTTTCAGCACGGCGGCACCAACAGCGCCACCAGCTTTGCGTACAGCGATACCAACAGCGCATCACCAACAAGGAGCAACTCATGGCGGGCAGCAGCCACGGACACACCCCGGCCGCCTGGACCGGTGTCATCATCTCCTTCATCGGCTTCTGCGTCGCAGGCGTCTTCATGGTCGCGGCCAGCCCCGTCGGCTTCTGGGCCGGAATCGCCGTCGTCCTCCTCGGCGGCGTCGTCGGCCTCGCGATGAAGGCCGCGGGCCTCGGCATGCCGAAGGAGTCGGCGGAGATGGCCCAGGCCAGGGCCCGCGCCGCACAGGCCCAGATCTCCTGACACCACGCGGCACCCGTACGCACACGAGGCGCAGTCCGACCCGGGCTGCGCCTTTCCGCGTCAACGGGGACAATCACCGGGTGGACGCATCGCCTACCTCCGCCGCCGCAGTGCCGGCCCCGGCCTCCGGGCCCGCTCCCGGCCGCCCGTCCCCGCCGGTCTTCCCCCCGGCCCCCGTACCCCCCTCGCGCATCCGGCGGCTGGCCACCCCGGCGGGCGTGCTGGCCGTCGTCGTCGGGGCGTTCGGCTACGTCGGCGCCGTCGACCCCAACCAGCCGGGCCACTACCCGCTCTGCCCGCTGCTCCGGTTCACCGGGCTCTACTGTCCGGGCTGCGGAGGACTGCGCAGCGCCCACGCCGTCGCGCACGGCGACATCGCCGCCGCCCTCGGCTCCAACGCGCTCGCCGTCGTCGGCTACGGCGTCTTCGCCGTCCTGTGGGCGGTCTGGGCGGTCCGCGCCTGGCGGGGCAGGCCGATGAGCATCGCGGCGAAACCGGCCGTCTGGTGGGGGATCGGGGCCGTGCTGCTGATCTTCTCGGTGGTGCGGAACCTGCCGATCGGTTCGGCTCTGGCACCCTGAATGCCCAGGTAGTGGGACATCTACCGACCGGATTCGGGCCGACAGCCCTCCTGCGGATAGCATTGATATGGCTGATCCTGTTCTGCTGTTTACCTCATCACCGTCCCGGAAGGGGGCCGCTCGCGTGAGTGTGCTCGACGAGATCATCGACGGCGTACGCGCCGACCTCGCGGAGCGGCAGGCGCGCGTCAGCCTCGACGAGCTGAAGGAGCGCGCCGCGCGCGCTCCCGCGGCCAAGGACGGAGTCGCCGCCCTGCGCGGCGAGGGCGTCACCGTCATCTGCGAGGTCAAGCGTTCCAGCCCCTCCAAGGGGGCCCTGGCCGCGATCGCCGACCCGGCCGCGCTCGCCGCGGACTACGAGGCGGGCGGCGCGTCCGTCATCTCGGTCCTCACCGAGGAGCGCCGCTTCGGCGGTTCGCTCGCCGACCTGGAGGCCGTCCGCGCCAAGGTCGACATCCCGGTCCTGCGCAAGGACTTCATCGTCACCTCGTACCAGCTCTGGGAGGCCCGCGCCCACGGCGCCGACCTCGCCCTGCTGATCGTCGCCGCCCTCGACCAGGAGGCCCTGGTCTCCCTGATCGAGCGCGCCGAGTCCATCGGCCTCACGCCGCTGGTCGAGGTGCACGACGAGGAGGAGGCGGAGCGTGCCGTGGACGCCGGGGCGAAGATCATCGGTGTCAACGCGCGCAACCTGAAGGACCTCAAGGTCGACCGCTCCGTCTTCGAGCGCGTCGCCCCCGAGATCCCGGACCACATCGTCAAGGTGGCCGAATCCGGCGTCCGCGGCCCGCACGACCTGATCGCGTACGCCAACGCCGGCGCCGACGCGGTGCTGGTGGGCGAGTCCCTGGTCACCGGCCGCGACCCGCGGTCCGCCGTCGCCGACCTGGTCGCCGCCGGCGCCCACCCCGCCCTGAGGCACGGACGGGGCTGACCGGAACCGTGTCCACCGACCGCTGCGCGTACCACGTCCGGCCGGGCCTGCGCCCCGCCGGTACGACGGTCGCCCGTGACCCGCACGCCCCGCTGGCGCGCGGCTGCCGCCCGCGCGGCTGCCGCGCCCCGGCGCGCCGGGTGCACGGCCGGCGCGTGCGGTACGTGATCGGGGACGAGCCCGGTCAGGTCAACGGCATGCGATGGCGCACGGGGTCCGCACCGTAGCGAGCCCCGGCCGACGTACCCGCACCACTCCCGTCGTACGTACGACCGCACCGCCTCGACCGATCACCGGTCGCGGTGGCGCTCCGCTCACGGCGCACACGGTGAATCCACTCATTGCGATGTCGAGGAGCACGTCGGATGTCATCTGACTTCTTCATTCCGGACCCGGAGGGTCTGATCCCCAGCGCCGAGGGGTATTTCGGTGCGTTCGGCGGCAAGTTCATCCCGGAGGCGCTGGTCGCCGCCGTGGACGAGGTCGCCGTCGAGTACGACAAGGCCAAACACGACCCGGCCTTCGCCGCCGAGCTCAACGAGCTCATGGTCAACTACACCGGCCGGCCCAGTGCGCTGACCGAGGTCCCGCGCTTCGCCGAGCACGCCGGCGGCGCCCGGATCTTCCTCAAGCGCGAGGACCTCAACCACACCGGCTCGCACAAGATCAACAATGTGCTGGGCCAGGCGCTGCTCACCAGGCGCATGGGCAAGACCCGGGTCATCGCGGAGACCGGAGCCGGCCAGCACGGCGTCGCCACCGCGACCGCCTGCGCGCTCTTCGGCCTCGAATGCACCATCTACATGGGCGAGATCGACACCGAGCGGCAGGCGCTGAACGTGGCGCGGATGCGGATGCTCGGCGCCGAGGTCATCGCGGTGAAGTCCGGCTCCAGGACCCTGAAGGACGCCATCAACGAGGCGTTCCGCGACTGGGTCGCCAATGTGGACCGCACGCACTACCTCTTCGGCACCGTCGCCGGACCGCACCCCTTCCCGGCCATGGTCCGCGACTTCCACCGGGTCATCGGCGTCGAGGCCCGCCGACAGATCCTGGAGCGGGCCGGCCGGCTGCCGGACGCCGCCATCGCCTGTGTCGGCGGCGGCTCCAACGCCATCGGGCTCTTCCACGCCTTCATCCCGGACGCGGGTGTCCGGCTGATCGGCTGCGAGCCCGCCGGACACGGCGTGGAGACCGGCGAGCACGCGGCGACCCTGACCGCGGGCGAGCCCGGCATCCTGC
Source organism: Streptomyces sp. NPDC007164 (assembly GCF_040634135.1). NCBI lineage: Bacteria > Bacillati > Actinomycetota > Actinomycetes > Kitasatosporales > Streptomycetaceae > Streptomyces > Streptomyces sp. NPDC007164. The sequence continues at coordinate 286,203 of NZ_JBEYFB010000002.1, read as the reverse complement.
ACGGCTCGCGCAGCTACGTCCTCCAGGACGACGAGGGCCAGATCACCGAGCCGTACTCCATCTCGGCCGGGCTGGACTACCCGGGCATCGGCCCGGAGCACTCGTACCTCAAGGACATCGGCCGCGGCGAGTACCGCGCGGTCACCGACGACGCCGCCATGCAGTCGCTGCGCCTGCTCTCCCGCACCGAGGGGATCATCCCGGCCATCGAGAGCGCCCACGCGCTGGCCGGAGCCCTGGAGGTCGGCAGGGAGCTCGGCAAGGACGGGCTGATCGTGGTCAACCTGTCCGGCCGCGGCGACAAGGACATGGACACGGCAGCCCGCTACTTCGGGCTGTACGACGGGGCCGACGGGGTCGTCGAGGCCGATGTGGCCGACGGGGAAGAGGAGGTCACCAAGTGAGCGGCAATGTTGAGCTGTTGAGTTCCGCCCTCGCGCAGGCGAAGGCGGAGAACCGGGCCGCCCTCATCGCGTACCTCCCGGCCGGGTTCCCGACCGTCGACGGCGGGATCGAGGCCGTGAAGGCGGTCGTGGCGGGCGGCGCGGACATCGTCGAGGTGGGGCTGCCGCACAGCGACCCGGTGCTCGACGGCCCGGTCATCCAGACCGCCGACGACATCGCCCTGCGCGGCGGCGTGAAGATCGCCGACGTGATGCGCACGGTCCGCGAGGCCCACGAGGCGACCGGTGTCCCGATCCTCGTCATGACGTACTGGAACCCGATCGACCGGTACGGCGTCGAGCGCTTCACCGCCGAGCTCGCCGAAGCCGGCGGCGCCGGGTGCATCCTGCCCGACCTGCCGGTCCAGGAGTCCGCGCTGTGGCGCGAGCACGCCGACAAGCACGGTCTCGCGACCGTCTTCGTCGTCGCGCCGAGCAGCAAGGACGAGCGCCTCGCCACCATCACCGCGGCCGGCTCCGGCTTTGTCTACGCGGCCTCGCTGATGGGCGTCACCGGCACCCGCGCCTCGGTCGGCGAGCAGGCCCAGGACCTGGTCCTGCGCACCCGCGCCACGACCGAGCTGCCGGTCTGCGTCGGCCTGGGCGTCTCCAACGCCGGTCAGGCCGCCGAGGTCGCGGGCTTCGCCGACGGGGTGATCGTCGGCTCCGCCTTCGTCAAGGCGATCCTGGACGCCCCCGACGAGGCGGCCGGCCTGGCCGCCGTCCGCTCCCTGGCGGGCGAACTCGCCGAAGGCGTTCGAAAGCGCTGAACCCGGTGTAACCCGAACGGGTGGACCTGGACCGGGGAGGCACGCACGTGCCTCCCCGGTTCGTTGCTGCGGGTGTGAGCGAGAAGAACGAACAGGGAAAAAGGGCCGCGCGAGACCGGCTCGTACAGCAGCGTGAGCGCCAGCGGGCGAGCGAGCGCCGCAGGCGCACGCTGATCGTCACCAGCGCGGTGGTGGGGGTGCTGGCGCTGGCCGCCGTCGTCGGCGTGATCGCCGCCAATTCGGGCGGCAAGAGCGGAAAGCGCGAGGCGGGTCCCCTCGTCGCCCCGTCCGGCGCGACCGGGAAGGACAGCCTGGCCATCCAGGTCGGCGCGGACGACGCCCCGTCCACACTCACCATCTGGGAGGATTTCCGCTGCCCGGTCTGCGCCCAGTTCGAGAACGCCTTCCGTGACACGGTCCACCAGCTGGAGAACAGCGGACAGATCAAGGTCGAGTACCACCTCGCCACGATCATCGACGGGAATCTCGGCGGCAGCGGCTCGCTGCGGGCGGCCAACGCGGCGGCCTGCGCACAGGACGCCGGAAAGTTCCCCGCGTACCACGACGTGCTCTACCGCAACCAGCCCCAGGAGTCCGTCGACACCTTCGGTGACAACGACAAGCTGATCGAGCTCGCGGGGAAGGTACCCGGGCTCGACACCCCCGGCTTCCGCGGCTGTGTGAACGCCGGCAGGCACGACAGCTGGGTCCAGAAGTCCAACACGGCGTTCCAGAACGGCGGATTCCAGGGCACACCGACCGCGCTGCTCAACGGCGAGTCGATCTTCCCGAAGAAGGGGAGCGAACCGATCACGGCGGCGAACCTGAAGAAGTGGGTGGCCGAGGCCAACAAGGGCAAGAAACCGGGCACGGTCACCCCCGCCCCGTCGGGTTCCTGACCGGTCCCCGGGCGGGGTCCGGCAAGGGGAATCGATGACCCGCCCGTTACCCAGACGTTGTCGGGTGGGTTGCCGTACGCCCCACCCGGCAAGGTAGCGTCGACCTTGCCATGGACCTTGCCTATATTCCCAGCCCGTCGACCGGCGTGATCGATCTCGGCCCGATCCCGCTCCGCGGCTACGCGTTCTGCATCATCATCGGTGTCTTTGTCGCCGTCTGGTTCGGCAACAAGCGCTGGGTCGCCCGGGGAGGCAGATCCGGCACGGTTGCCGACATCGCCGTCTGGGCGGTGCCGTTCGGCCTCGTCGGTGGCCGGCTCTACCACGTGATCACCGACTACCAGCTGTACTTCAGCGAGGGTGAGAACTGGGTCGACGCCTTCAAGATCTGGCAGGGCGGCCTCGGCATCTGGGGCGCGGTCGCGCTCGGTGCCGTCGGCGCCTGGATCGGCTGCCGCCGCCGCGGGATCCCGCTGCCCGCCTGGGCCGACGCGCTCGCCCCCGGCCTCGCCTTCGCCCAGGCCTGCGGCCGCTGGGGCAACTGGTTCAACCAGGAGCTGTACGGCAAGGCGACCGACGTGCCGTGGGCGCTGAAGATCAGCGAGGGCCCCAACCGGGTCGCCGGCACCTACCACCCGACGTTCCTCTACGAGTCGCTGTGGTGCATCGGCGCCGCTCTGCTGGTGCTCTGGGCGGACCGCCGCTTCAAGCTCGGACACGGCCGGGTGTTCGCCCTGTATGTCGCCGCGTACTGCGCGGGGCGGGCCTGGATCGAGTACATGCGGGTCGACGAGGCCCACCACATCCTGGGCCTGCGTCTGAACGTGTGGACCGCGCTGATCGTCTTTGTGCTGGCCGTGGTCTACTTCGTGATCTCGGCGAAGGTACGGCCGGGGCGCGAGGAGATCGTGGAGCCGGGAGCCGCGGAGGACGCGGCGGCCGCGGCGGAGTCCGGTGACGCCGAGGGCGTCGAGACCGCCGAGGACACCGAGGCTTCCAAGGACACCAAGGCTTCCGCGGCCGCCGAGGGCGGCGCGGACAAGGCTTTGAAGAAGGCTCCGAAGGCGGACGGCGACGCCGGGCCCGCGGATGCCGTCGAGACATCGGAGAAGAACGGCACCGCGGAGACGGCCAAGAAGGGCTGAGCCGTGTGAACCCGTGCGTGGGGCCCCGGACCGATCGGTCCGGGGCCCCACGCATGTGGTCTCACTCGCCCGCCAGCGCGAGCGTCCGACGGGCCGAGGCCACCACCGCCGCGTCGACGAACCGGCCGTCCGGCAGGGCCAGCGCACCCTCGTCCGCCACGGCCGCCGCCACGATCTCCGCCGCCGCCTCGACCTCCTGCCGCGTCGGGCGGAACGCCCGCTCGATGACCGGGAGCTGGCGGGGGTGGATCGCCGCCCGGCCCAGGAAGCCCAGTGACCGGCCGTGCGCGCAGGAGGTCCACAGGCCGTCCAGGTCCCGAACGTCCGGGAACACCGACTGGGTGGGCGGGGCGAGTCCGGCCGCACGGGCGGCGACCACCACCCGGCTGCGCGACCAGTCGAGGCCGGCGTCGTCCCGTACCCCCAGGTCGGCCCGCAGGTCCGCCTCGCCGAGGGCGATGGAACGCACCTGGGGATGGGACGCGGCCACCGAGTACGCGTGCTCGATGCCCAGCGCCGACTCCAGCAGCGGGCAGAGCGCGACGCCCGGCGCCACGGCCGCGATGTGGTGGACGGACGCAGCGTGCGTGATCTTGGGCAGCCGGAGCTCGGCCAGTCCCGGCAGCCCGGCCAGGGCGATGACGTCCGCCTCGGTGTGGACCCGGACGTGGACCGGCACGGCCGTGTCCCCGGCCGCCTCGGAGAGCAGCTCGGCGGTGGCCGAGCGCGCGTACTCCTTGCGGTCCGGGGCGACCGCGTCCTCCAGGTCCACGATCACCACGTCCGCGCCCGAGTCCCGCGCCTTGCGCACCACTTGCGGCCGGTCCCCGGGGACGTACAGCCAGGTGAGCGGTACCGCCGCCGTCACAGGACGTGCTCCGCCCGAAGTGCCGAGATCTCCGGGCCCGACAGGCCCAGCCCGGTGAGGATCTCCTCGGTGTCCGCGCCGTGCGGCCGGCCCGCCCAGCGGATCGCGCCCGGTGTCGCGGAGAGCCGGAACAGCACGTTCTGCATCCGCAGCGGGCCCAGCTCCGGATCGTCGACCTCGGTGACGGAGTCCAGGGCCCGGTACTGCGGGTCTTCCATCACGTCCTGGACGTCATGGATCGGCGCGATGGCCGCCTCCGCCTTCTCGAAGGCCGAGACGGCCTCCTCGCGGGTGTGCCGGCCGATCCAGTTGCCCACCGCCTCGTCGAGCTCGTCGGCGTGCTCGGCACGGGTGGTGCCGGCGGCGAACCAGGGCTCGTCGATCAGTTCGGCCCGGCCGACCAGACGCATCACCCGCTCGGCGATCGACTGCGCGGAGGTGGAGACCGCGACCCAGTGCCCGTCGGAGGTGCGGTACGTGTTGCGCGGGGCGTTGTTGCGGGAGCGGTTGCCGGTGCGCGGCTGTACATAGCCGAGCTGGTCGTACCAGATGGGCTGCGGGCCGAGCACGGTCAGGATGGGCTCGATGATCGCCATGTCGACGATCTGCCCCCGGCCGGTGCGTTCGCGTCCGGCGAGCGCGGCCATCACGGCGTACGCGGTGGCCAGTGCCGCGATCGAGTCGGCGAGGCCGAACGGCGGCAGCGTGGGCGGCCCGTCCGGCTCCCCGGTGATCGCGGCGAAACCGCTCATCGCCTCGGCCAGGGTGCCGAAGCCGGGGCGGTGCGCGTACGGGCCGAACTGTCCGAACCCGGTGACCCTGACCAGGACGAGGCGCGGGTTGACCGCGTGCAGCTCCGCCCAGCCGAGGCCCCAGCGCTCCAGTGTCCCGGGCCGGAAGTTCTCGATGATCACATCGGTCTCGGCGGCCAGCCGGAGCAGGATGCCGCGGCCGCCGGGAGTGGACAGATCCAGGGTCAGATTGCGTTTGTTGCGGCCGAGCAGCTTCCACCACAGGCCGACGCCGTCCTTCGTCGGGCCGTGCCCGCGCGAGGGGTCGGGCCGGTTCGGATGCTCGACCTTGATCACCTCGGCGCCGAAGTCGCCGAGCATGGTGGCGGAGAGCGGACCGGCGAAGAGCGTGGCGAGGTCGACGACCCGCAGCCCGGTCAGGGCGGCCTGCGCGGGCGCGGTCATGCGGCGTCGATCTCGGTGCGGTACGGCATGGAGGTCGAGGCGCCCGGCCGCTGTACACACAGTGCGGCGGCCGACGACGCCCAGGCCAGCGCCCGGGGCATGGGCCGTCGTTCGCCGAGTGCGACGGCGAGCGTGCCGACGAAGGTGTCGCCGGCCGCGGTGGTGTCGACGGCGGTGACCTCGGGGGCGGGCAGGACGACGGGTTCGCCGCCCCGGGCCGCGTACAGGCAGCCCTTCGAGCCGAGCGTGATGACGACCGCGGGGACCTGGCTGAGCAGGTACCGCGCCGAGGCATGGGGGTCGGTGAAGCCTGAGAGCGCGGCCGCCTCGTGTTCATTGGGGATCAACAGGTCGACGCAGTCGAGGAGTTCGGACGGCAGTGGCTGCATGGGAGAGGGGGTGAGGATGGTCCGGACGCCCTGGGCGTGGGCCACCCGGGCGCCCTCGATCACCGCGGACAGCGGCAGCTCCAGCTGGAGCAGCAGCAGATCGGCTCCGGCAATGGCGGCCATCTCGCCGGGGCCGAGGGCGGTGACGGTGCCGTTGGCGCCGGGGACCACCACGATGGAGTTGGCCCCCGTGTCGTCCACCACGATGTGCGCGGTGCCGCTGGGGCCCTCGACGGTGTGCAGCAGATCGGTGTCGATGCCCGCGTGCTCCAGGTTCGACCGCAGCAGTACGCCGTACTCGTCGTCCCCGACCGCGCCGATCATCGTCACCTCGCCGCCCGCGCGGGCGGCCGCGACGGCCTGGTTGGCGCCCTTGCCGCCTGGGACGGTGCGGAACTCCCGTCCGGTGACGGTCTCTCCGCGCCCAGGGGCCCGTTCGACGTATGCGACGAGGTCCATGTTGGTGCTGCCGAGCACCGCGATGCCGGTCATGGGCACAGTGCCTCCTTGTGGGTGAGCCGGTGGGTCTGTTCGGCGAGTTCGTCGAAGCCGACGGAGTCGAAACCGGGGACGGACGAGGCGAGACGGTTCTTCAGCGGGGTGGTCCAGCGGTCGGGCAGCAGCGAGGGGGCCCCGGCCAGCAGTCCGGCGAGCGAACCGGCGGTCGCACCGTTGGAGTCGGTGTCCCAGCCGCCGGACACCGCCCGGCAGACGGAGAGCGAGAAGTCGCCGTCGGCGTGGGTGAGGGCGGCGGCGAGCAGTGCGGCGTTGGGCAGCACATGGACCCAGTGGTAGCTGCCGTACTCGGCGTGCAGCCGGTCGGCCACCGTGTCGAAGTCGGCGCTGCCGCGGGCCGCCGCGACGCCGAAGCGCACCGCCCGCGCGAACCGCGATCGCGGTGGTACGACCCGTAGGCCGGCCGCCAGGCACGCGTGCACATCGCTGCCGCCCCCGGCCGCCTCGGCGAGCGCCGCGGCGGTGAACATCGCCCCGTAGACCCCGTTGGCGGTGTGGCTGAGCAGGGCGTCGCGATGGGCCTGTTCCGCAGCGGCCGCCGGGTCGCCGGGGTTGGTCCAGCCGTGCACATCGGCCCGGATCTGCGCGCCGATCCACTCCCGGAACGGATTGCGGTACCTGGCTGTGTGCGGGGGTTCGACGCCGTCCAGCAGATTGCGGTACGCGACCCGCTCGGCGGTGAACGTCCGGCCCGCCGGGAGCTCGTCGAGCCAGAGCCGGGCGAGATCGCCGGTGGTGAAGGACGGGCCGTACCGCTGGAGCAACAGCACAGTGAGCAGGGGATGGTTGAGGTCGTCGTCCTCGGGCATGCCGTCGATGTTCTCGGCCAGCGAGTTGGGCGCGGAGCGACGGTTCCAGGGGTAGGTGGCGGCCAGCGGGGCGGGCAGCCCCTTGGCGGTGAACCAGGTGGTGAGCGGCCAGTTGCCGGTGGCGCGGGCCAGTGCGCGGATGCCTTCCAGCGGCAGCTTCTCGACGGGTTTGCCGAGCAGGCAGCCGGCCGCCCGCCCCAGCCAGGCGGCGTGCAGCCGGTCCCGGCTCACCGCCGGTGCGTCTGTCCGGGGCGCCGGCCAGTCGGGGCACGCGGCCCGGATCGCGGCCCGGTCCGTCGGCTCGTCCGCCGCCAACGGCGAGCCCAGCAGGGCGAGTTCGTCGAGCAGTCGCTCGGCGAGGGTCCGCAGCTCGGGGGCCGGCTGGGTGGACGCGCCCGCACGCTCCGGGGCGGGGGAGCCGCCCGCCTCGTACCACCGGCGCGCGACGTCCCGCGCGTCCCGCCCGTCCTCGGCCGCCTGGCGCAGCTCGTGCCCGACGAGGTCCTCCGGCTGCACCCATGTCACCCGTACGGTCATGGCGCACCGACCAGTGCGGCGAACGCCGACTCGTGCGCGCGGCGCCGGGCGGTGTCCCGTACGAACACCTCGCGGGCGACGTCCGCCAGGGTCCGCGCGGGGGCGTGCAGATCGAGGCGGCTGGCCTCGGTGACCGTGCTCACCCAGTCGGCGGGGATCGCCCGCGTACCGTGCAGCGCTCCCGCCACGGCGCCGCTCATGGTGGCGATCGAGTCGCAGTCCCGGCCGTAGTTGACCGAGCCGAGGACCGTGTGCCGGTAGTCGCCGTCGGCGACGAGCAGCATGCCGAGGGCGATCGGGAGCTCCTCGACGGCGTGCAGCCGGGACGGTCTGCGGGCGCCGAGGGACGGGGCGCGGTAGTCGGGGCCGACCGTGTCGAAGGGGGTGACGGCGGTGCGCAGCGGGATCAGCGCCGACTCGAAGTCGTTGTGGTTGGCGGCCGCTTCGCACACCGCCTCGATCGCCGAGCGGGTGCCGTCCTTGGCGAGCGACAGGCAGGTGTCGACGACGGTGGCGGGGGTCGCGCCCGGCGCGCAGGCGGCGGCGACGGCCGCCGCGAAGACCCCGGCCGCCTCCCTCCCGTAGCTCGACTGGTGGGCGCCGGCGATGTCCAGCGCCTCGGCATACGCGGCCTCCGGATGGGCGGCGTTGACCAGGCCGACCGGGGCCATGTACATCGCCGCACCGCAGTTGACGATGTTCCCGGAGCCCGCCTCGCGCGGATCGACGTGGCCGTAGTGCAGTCGGGCGACGATCCACTTCTCGGCGAGGAAGATCCGTTGGAGCGGCAGTGCCTCGGCCTCCAGTTCCGGGATCCAGCGGGGGTGGGAGATCAGCTCGGGCACGAGATGGCCGGCGACCGCGTAGGCGTCGAGATGGTCGCGCACTTCGCCGTACACCCGCACCAGCGCATGGGTCATCAAGGTGTCGTCGGTGACGTGCCCGTCGCCCTTGTGGTACGGGGCGATGGGGCGTGCGGTGCGCCAGTTCTCGCCGTCCCACGGGCCCACGACGCCGTCGATCCGCCCGCCGTGGCGGGCCACGATCTGTTCGGGGGACCGGCCCTCCACCGGGCCGCCGAGCGCGTCGCCGACGGCGGCGCCGACGAGTGCGCCGGCGATCCGTTCATCGAGTGTGAGTGTCGTGGGTCCGGCCTCGGGCAGCGTGGGCGTCGTGGATGTCATGTCCGAATTGTCCACCCGGGGGCTTCGGTTCCGTGTCTGCCAGCAGCCCGGCGAGTTCGATGAGATCGGTACCCGCGAGACGGGGCAGCGCACAGCCGGCGAGGGTGCGGCAGGCCTCGCGCCAGCCGTCCGGGACGGCGCCGATCCCGCCGAGCGCACCGGTCAGCGCACCGGCCAGGGCGGGCGCCGAGTCCGCCACCCGGGACAGGCACGCCGCCGCGGGAACGGCCTGGGCGATCTGGCCGCGGGCGGCGGTGGCCAGGGCGAGGGCGACCGGGACGGTCTCGGCGGCGGCGATCCCGTAGCTGTAGACGTGGTCGACGATCTGATGCTCCAGCACCGGGACCAGGGCGAAGGCGCCCGCCGCCTCGCCGACGAAGTCACGGGCGATCCGTACGGCGTGGGCGGCGTTGCGGGCGATCTCGGTGCCTTCGGGGAGCTGGGCGAGCGCGGCGTTCACCGCGGTGTCCACGTCCGCACCGCCCAGCGCCTCGGCGATCGCCGCCGCCATCGCGCGGGCGCCATGCACCCCGTCGCCGTCCTGGGTGTACCGCGCGTCGAACTCGGCGAGGCCGGCGGCGGCCGCGGGGTCGGCGGGGTGGGCGACGGCGAGCACGGCGGCCCGTACGCAGGCCGCGTCGTCGAAGTAGTGCGGGTTGTCGTGGCCGGTGGCGGGCGGGCGGAGCCCGGCGGCGAGATTGCCGAGCCCGGCCCGTACCGAGATCCGGGCACGCAGCGGGAGCACCGCGGACTCGACCTCGGGGGCGCGGGCGGCCGCCGCGGCGACCTCGGCGGCCAGCGCGTTCCAGGCGACGTCGATGGCGGCCCGCATCCGGCGTTCGGGGGAGAGGCCGTGCAGCGGTCCGGCCGCCGAGGTGAGTACGGTCCCGGCGGCGAAGGCCGCCCATTCGGCGTCGTCGGAGGGCCCCAGCCGCAGCGGTTCGGGCGGCTGGTTGAGCGCGATGGGGACGGGCAGCGTGGTGGTGGCGTTCTGCTCGGCGAAGGTGTCGAGCTCCCGGGTGAGGCGCCGGGTCCACTCGGGCATCCGGGCCGCCCGGTGCCGGGCGGCGGGCCATCCGGCGGCATCACCGGCGGCGAGCCCGAGCAACAGCCCCTCGATCCGGGCCCGGTGCCCGACGGCGGGCCGGGTACGGAGCCGGGCGGCGGCGGGGGAGGTGGGCCCGGGGGTGGTGGGGGAGACGTGGGTGGTGGGACTGGCGGGAGTGGTGGAACTGGTGGGAGTGGCAGGGCTGGCAGAACCGGCGGGAGCGGCAGGGGCGCAGGAGGTGTCGTGCGGGGGTGGTGGTGCGTCGGCCGTCGTACGCGGTTTGCTCCGGGGCTCGTTGCTCCGGATCGCGACCGCGACCGTATCCGTGTCCGCGACCGTATCCGTGCCCGCGACCGTATCCGTGCCCGTGCCCGTGCCCGCGACCGCGACCGAGACCGAGACCGTATCCGTGCGCCGGCGGGTCCGGGCCGGGCCCCCGTCGCCGGTGCCGCCGGCGCGCGTGTCGTCGGCACCGTGCGCCGGATCCGCCCCGTCCACCCCGTCCGGCATGTGCGCCGCCCCGTCCGTCCCGTCCGCCTTGCCCGCCTCACTCACCTGGCCCACCTCCTCCGCCTCGTCCGGAGTGAGCAACTCCGCGATTTCCAGGACGTGGTGACCCCGTATCGTCGGCAGACAGCTGCCCCGGACCGGGCCGATCGCGTCCCCCCAGTGCTGCGGAATCGCGGACGCCCCGTTCAGCGCGCCGGCCAGGGCCCCCGCCACCGCGGCCGTGGTGTCCGCGTCGCGGCCCATGTTGACCGCCGTGAGCACCGCCGTACGGAAGTCGCCGTGCGCCGCCGCGAACGCCCCGAAGGCCAGGCCCACCGCCTCGGGTGCCAGGTCCGTCCACGGGTAGCCACCGACCACCACCGCCGAGCGCACCGCGCGTTCCATGGTGAGCCGGTCGGGGTAGCCGCGCTGCGCGGCCGCCACCGCGCGCCGCAGCGAACGCGCCGTCCAGGAGTCCATGGGGACGACCGACAGCGCGGCGGCGATCACCGATGTGACCCCGGCACCCGTCATCGCGGCGGCCACCCCGGCCGCCACCGCCTGGCCGCCGTAGATGCCCTCCCCGTCATGGCTGACCCGCCCGTCCACCGCGACCAGCCGCGCCGCCTCGGCCGGCCGGCCGGCCGCGAAGACGCCGAACGGCGCCGCCCGCATGGCCAGGCCGTCGCTCCAGGCGTGCCGGTGCTGGGCGGAGATCGGGGCGGCGAGCCCCCGGCGCAGATTCTCCAGCGTTCCCCGCTCGCTGAACCCGGCACCTCGGAACGGCCCCTCGTCGAGATCGGCGATCCACAGGTGCCAGGCCCGCTCCACGTGTGTGACGGTCAGCGCGGAACCGTGCCGGGCGAGCAGCAGCCCGGAGAAGATCGCGTACTCGGTGTCGTCGGTGCCCGCGGGATCGTCGCTCACGAAGCCCTCGATCCGGCCCCAGCGGCGACGGATCTCCGAAGGCCGCAGGTTCTCCGCCGGTGCGCCCAGCGCGTCCCCGACCGCGAGTCCGAGCAGAGAGCCGCGGGCCCGGTCGGCCAGGTCTCCCCGGGGTGCCCCGCTCCGCCCCGCGCGTTCCGGCATCCCCGATTCCGCGCCGCCGGTCCGCGGCTCCGCCGGATTTCCTGCGATCAGCTCCATCGCGTCGACCCTCCGCTCGCACCGAGCCAGTTCTCGTCCTCCTCGATCTGTGCCACGCGGAGCGCCGACAGAGGCCGACAATCGCAACAAAAGGGCCAGTCGGATGACGCGTCAGAGCTACTGAGCCAGGCCGTACTTACCTGGTCAGGGACGGGGTAAGTACGGCCTGCCTTGCTGGCGGGAGCCGTTTTTCGTGCGTACTTTCGATGGTGTTGAGCGGGGGCGGAGCGCGGGAAACCCGCTGCCGGAGAAGGGGAGAGGCATGTCCATCATCGAGACCGACGCCGTACTGCACGAGGCGCATCGCGACAACCACACCCACCGTGATGTGAACGGCGGCTGGCTGCGTCCCGCGGTCTTCGGTGCCATGGACGGGCTGGTCTCCAACCTCGCGCTGATGACCGGCGTCGCGGGTGGTTCCGTCTCCCAGCAGACGATCGTGATCACCGGTCTGGCGGGCCTGGCCGCCGGCGCGTTCTCCATGGCGGCCGGCGAATACACCTCCGTGGCCTCGCAGCGTGAGCTGGTCGAGGCCGAACTCGACGTCGAGCGGCGGGAGTTGCGCAAGCACCCTAAGGACGAGGAGCGGGAGCTCGCCGAGCTCTACGAGTCCCGCGGCGTCGAGCCGGGGCTCGCCCGCGAGGTCGCGCGGCAGCTGTCGCGCGACCCGGAGCAGGCCCTGGAGATACACGCCCGCGAGGAGCTGGGCATCGACCCGGGCGATCTGCCCTCGCCGCTGGTCGCCGCGGTGTCGTCGTTCGGCGCGTTCGCACTGGGCGCCCTGCTGCCCCTGCTGCCGTATCTGCTCGGCGCGAGCGCGCTGTGGCCGGCCGTGCTGCTGGCGCTGGTCGGGCTGTTCGCCTGCGGCGCGGTGGTGGCCAGGGTGACGGCCCGCAGCTGGCTGTACAGCGGGCTGCGCCAGCTGGTGCTGGGCGGGGCCGCGGCCGCCATCACCTACGGACTGGGCACGCTGTTCGGCGTGGCCGTCGGGAGCTGACCGCACCCCGGACGCCGAAGGAACGGAACGTCGAAGGAACGGGCAGGCATCCCCGCAGGTGGGGGTGGCTGCCCGTAACGTGTCCGCCACCCGTGTGACGTACGTCTTGGTGAACGCCTCTGGGCGGAACGGCCGCCACGGGCTTAAAATGAGTCCCTATGCAGGGCTACACATAAGTAGCCGTTACTCGGCGGTTTCATTTCCTTTGCCGCCGGGCATGACCCGTAGACACCGCAGGCAACGACGCCTGCTCTCTGCGGTCCCCCTCGGGCGCCGATCCTCCGGCTGCGACCCACCCCCACCGTCTCGGACGGTGTCCGCATGTTGGAACGAGCTATCCGCTTCTTGAGAAGCGCCCCATCATGTAATCTGCACGAAATTTCGCAGAGGGCCAACGTCGTCCCTCGGCACTGCACATGCCACGACGACGACGGGAGAGCCAATGCGCATCGACGCCTGGTCGCCCATGGACGGTCGCCCCGCCCAGCAGGGGATGTACGACCCCCGTAACGAGCACGACGCCTGCGGTGTCGGGTTCGTGGCCACTCTGACCGGTGTGGCCAGCCATGAGCTGGTCGAGCAGGCGCTGACCGTGCTGCGCAATCTCGAACACCGCGGTGCCACCGGATCCGAGCCCGACTCCGGCGACGGCGCCGGGATCCTCCTCCAGGTACCGGACGCCTTCCTGCGCGAAGAGACCGCCTTCGAACTCCCCGAGGCCGGTGCCTACGCCGTCGGAATCGCCTTCCTGCCCGCCGACGACTCCACCGAGGCCGTCCGCAAGCTGGAGAAGACCGCCGCGGAGGAGGGCCTCAAGGTCCTCGGCTGGCGTCAGGTCCCCGTCACCCCCGGCATCCTCGGCAACGGCGCCCGCGCCACCATGCCCGAGTTCCGTCAGCTCTTCGTCGCGGACGGTGAGAGCACCGGCATCGCCCTCGACCGCAAGGCCTTCGTGCTGCGCAAGCGCGCCGAGCGGGAGACCGGGGTGTACTTCCCCTCGCTCTCCGCCCGCACGATCGTCTACAAGGGCATGCTCACCACCGGGCAGCTGGAGCCGTTCTTCCCGGACCTCTCCGACCGCCGCTTCGCCACCGCGATCGCCCTGGTCCACTCGCGGTTCTCCACCAACACCTTCCCGAGCTGGCCGCTCGCCCACCCGTACCGCTTCGTCGCGCACAACGGTGAGATCAACACGGTCAAGGGCAACCGCAACTGGATGAAGGCCCGCGAGTCCCAGCTCGCGTCGAGTCTCTTCGGTACGGCGCAGCTCGACCGGATCTTCCCCGTCTGCACCCCCGACGCCTCCGACTCCGCCTCCTTCGACGAGGTCCTGGAGCTGCTCCACCTCGGTGGCCGTTCGCTGCCGCACTCGGTGCTGATGATGGTTCCCGAGGCGTGGGAGAACCACGACTCGATGGACCCGTCCCGGCGCGCCTTCTACCAGTACCACTCCACGATGATGGAGCCCTGGGACGGCCCGGCCTGCGTCACCTTCACCGACGGCACCCAGGTCGGCGCGGTCCTGGACCGCAACGGTCTGCGCCCCGGCCGCTACTGGGTCACCGACGACGGTCTCGTCGTGCTCTCCTCCGAGGTCGGCGTCCTGGACATCGACCCCGCCAAGGTCGTCCGCAAGGGCCGCCTCCAGCCCGGCAGGATGTTCCTCGTCGACACCGCCGAGCGCCGCATCGTCGAGGACGACGAGATCAAGGCCGCCCTCGCCGCCGAGCAGCCGTACGGCGAGTGGCTGGAGACCGGCGAGATCGAGCTGGAGGACCTCCCCGAGCGGGAGCACATCGTGCACACGCATGCCTCCGTCACCCGCCGCCAGCAGACCTTCGGCTACACCGAGGAAGAGCTCCGCGTCATCCTCGCGCCGATGGCCCGCACCGCCGGCGAGCCGCTCGGCTCCATGGGCACGGACTCGCCGATCGCCGCGCTGTCCGAGCGCCCCCGGCTGCTCTTCGACTACTTCACCCAGCTGTTCGCCCAGGTCACCAACCCGCCGCTGGACGCCATCCGCGAGGAGCTCGTCACCTCGCTGCGCTCCACGCTGGGCCCGTCGGGCAACCTGCTGGAGCCGACCGCCGCGTCCTGCCGCAGCGTCACGCTGCCGTTCCCGGTGATCGACAACGACGAGCTGGCCAAGCTGATACACATCAACGCCGACGGCGACATGCCGGGCATGAAGGCCGCCACGCTCTCCGGTCTCTACCGGGTCGGCGGCGGCGGCGACGCGCTGGCCGCGCGGATCGAAGAGATCTGCACCGAGGTCGACGCCGCCATCGAGGACGGCGCCCGCCTGGTCGTCCTCTCCGACCGGCACTCCGACGCCGAGCACGCCCCGATCCCGTCGCTGCTGCTCACCTCGGCCGTCCACCACCACCTCATCCGCACCAAGCAGCGCACCCAGGTGGGGCTGCTGGTCGAGGCCGGGGACGTCCGCGAGGTCCACCACGTCGCGCTGCTCATCGGCTACGGCGCCGCCGCGGTCAACCCGTACCTGGCGATGGAGTCCGTCGAGGACCTGGTCCGCGCCGGTACGTTCATCGAGGGCATCGAGGCCGAGCAGGCCATCCGGAACCTGATCTACGCGCTCGGCAAGGGCGTCCTGAAGGTCATGTCCAAGATGGGCATCTCGACGGTCGCCTCCTACCGGGGCGCCCAGGTCTTCGAGGCCGTCGGCCTGGACGAGGACTTCGTCGCGAAGTACTTCAACGGCACCGCCACCAAGATCGGCGGCGCCGGCCTCGACGTCGTCGCCAAGGAGGTCGCCGCCCGGCACGCCAAGGGCTACCCCGCCTCCGGCATCTCCGCCTCGCACCGGGCGCTGGAGATCGGCGGCGAGTACCAGTGGCGCCGCGAGGGCGAGCCGCACCTGTTCGACCCGGAGACGGTCTTCCGCCTCCAGCACGCCACCCGTAACAAGCGCTACGACATCTTCAAGAAGTACACCGACCGGGTGAACGAGCAGTCCGAGCGGCTGATGACGCTCCGTGGTCTGTTCGGCTTCAAGTCGGACCGCGAGGCGATCTCCGTCGACGAGGTCGAGTCCGTCTCCGACATCGTCAAGCGCTTCTCCACCGGCGCCATGTCGTACGGCTCGATCTCCCGCGAGGCGCACGAGACCCTCGCCATCGCCATGAACCAGCTGGGCGGCAAGTCCAACACCGGCGAGGGCGGCGAGGACGCCGACCGGCTCTACGACCCGGCGCGCCGCTCGTCCATCAAGCAGGTCGCCTCCGGCCGCTTCGGGGTGACCAGCGAGTACCTGGTCAACGCGGACGACATCCAGATCAAGATGGCGCAGGGAGCCAAGCCCGGTGAGGGCGGCCAGCTGCCCGGCCACAAGGTCTACCCCTGGGTCGCGAAGACCCGGCACTCCACCCCGGGCGTCGGCCTGATCTCGCCGCCGCCGCACCACGACATCTACTCCATCGAGGATCTGGCCCAGCTGATCCACGACCTCAAGAACGCCAACCCGGCGGCCCGCATCCACGTAAAGCTGGTCTCCGAGGTCGGCGTCGGCACGGTCGCCGCCGGTGTCTCCAAGGCACACGCGGACGTCGTCCTGATCTCCGGCCATGACGGCGGAACGGGCGCCTCCCCGCTCACCTCCCTGAAGCACGCGGGCGGCCCCTGGGAACTCGGCCTCGCCGAGACCCAGCAGACCCTGCTGCTCAACGGCCTGCGCGACCGCATCGTCGTACAGACCGACGGCCAGCTGAAGACCGGCCGCGACGTCGTCATCGCCGCACTGCTGGGCGCCGAGGAGTTCGGTTTCGCGACCGCGCCGCTCGTCGTCTCCGGCTGCGTCATGATGCGCGTCTGTCACCTGGACACCTGCCCGGTCGGCATCGCCACCCAGAACCCGGTCCTGCGCGACCGGTTCTCCGGCAAGGCCGAGTACGTCGTCAACTTCTTCGAGTTCATCGCCCAGGAAGTCCGCGAGATCCTCGCCGAACTCGGCTTCCGTACGATCGAGGAGGCCGTCGGCCACGCCGAGCTGCTCGACACCGACCGTGCGGTCACGCACTGGAAGGCGCAGGGCCTCGACCTGAAGCCGCTCTTCCACGTCCCCGAGCTGCCCGAGGGCGCGGTCCGCCACGCGCGGACCGAGCAGGACCACGGCCTGTCCAAGGCGCTCGACAACGAGCTGATCAGGCTCGCCGCCGACGCCCTGAACGCGGACAGCGCCGAAGCCGCCCAGCCGGTCCGGGCCCAGATCGCGATCCGCAACATCAACCGGACCGTCGGCACCATGCTCGGCCACGAGGTGACGAAGAAGTTCGGCGGCGCCGGTCTGCCGCAGGACACCATCGACATCACCTTCACCGGCTCCGCGGGCCAGTCCTTCGGCGCGTTCGTGCCGAGCGGTGTGACGCTCCGCCTGGAGGGCGACGCCAACGACTACGTCGGCAAGGGCCTCTCCGGCGGCCGCGTCATCGTCCGCCCGGACCGCGGCGCCGACCACCTCGCCGAGTACTCCACCATCGCGGGCAACACCATCGCCTACGGTGCCACCGGCGGCGAGCTGTTCCTGCGCGGCCGCACCGGTGAGCGGTTCTGCGTCCGCAACTCCGGCGCCACGGTCGTCTCGGAGGGCGTGGGCGACCACGGCTGCGAGTACATGACCGGCGGCCACGCCGTCGTCCTCGGCGAGACCGGACGCAACTTCGCCGCGGGCATGTCGGGCGGTGTCGCGTACGTCATCGACCTGAACCGCGACAACGTCAACGCCGGCAACCTCGGCGCGGTCGAGGAACTCACCGACACCGACAGGCAGTGGCTGCACGACGTGGTGCGCCGCCACCAGGAGGAGACCGGATCCACGGTCGCCGAGAAGCTCCTGGCCGAGTGGGACGCCGCGGTGGCCCGCTTCAGCAAGATCATCCCGTCCACCTACAAGGCAGTGCTCGCCGCCAAGGACGCCGCTGAGCTCGCCGGTCTCTCCGAGCAGGAGACCACCGAGAAGATGATGGAGGCGGCGACCAATGGCTGACCCCAAGGGCTTCCTGACCACCGGGCGCGAGGTCGCCGAGACCCGCCCCGTGGGCGAGCGCGTCAAGGACTGGAACGAGGTCTACGTTCCGGGCTCGCTGCTCCCGATCATCAGCAAGCAGGCCGGCCGCTGCATGGACTGCGGCATCCCGTTCTGCCACAACGGCTGCCCGCTCGGAAACCTCATCCCCGAGTGGAACGACTACGCCTACCGCGAGGACTGGTCGGCCGCGTCCGAGCGCCTGCACGCCACGAACAACTTCCCGGAGTTCACCGGGCGGCTCTGCCCGGCCCCGTGCGAGTCGGCGTGCGTGCTCGGCATCAACCAGCCGGCCGTCACCATCAAGAACGTCGAAGTCTCCATCATCGACAAGGCGTGGGACAGCGGCGACGTCACCCCGCAGCCGCCCGAGCGGCTTTCCGGCAAGACCGTCGCCGTGATCGGCTCGGGCCCGGCGGGCCTCGCCGCCGCCCAGCAGCTGACCCGGGCCGGCCACACCGTCGCCGTGTACGAGCGCGCGGACCGCATCGGAGGTCTTCTCCGGTACGGCATCCCCGAGTTCAAGATGGAGAAGTCGCACATCAACCGCCGCATCGAGCAGATGCGCGCGGAGGGCACCAAGTTCCGCACCGAGACGGAGATCGGCCGGGACGTCGACGCCGCCAGGCTCCGCCGCCGCTACGACGCGGTCGTCATCGCCGCGGGCGCCACCGTCTCGCGCGACCTGCCCGTCCCGGGCCGTGAGCTGAACGGCGTGCACTTCGCCATGGAGTACCTGCCGCTGGCCAACAAGGTGCAGGAGGGCGACCTGACGGTCTCCCCGATCACCGCCGAGGGCAAGCACGTCGTCGTGATCGGCGGCGGCGACACCGGCGCCGACTGCGTCGGCACCGCCCACCGCCAGGGCGCGCTCTCCGTCACCCAGCTGGAGATCATGCCCCGGCCGGGCGAGGACCGGAACGCCAACCAGCCCTGGCCGACGTTCCCGATGCTCTACAAGGTCACCTCCGCGCACGAGGAGGGCGGCGAGCGGGTCTACTCCGTCTCCACCACCCACTTCGAGGGCGACGACGACGGCAATGTCCAGGCGCTGCACCTGGTCGAGGTGGAGCTCAAGGACGGCAAGTTGGAGCAGAAGCCCGGCACCGAGCGGAAGATTCCCGCGCAGCTGGTCACCCTCGCCATGGGCTTCACCGGCACCGACCAGGCCAACGGTCTGGTCCAGCAGTTCGGCCTGGAGCTCGACGAGCGCGGCAACGTCGCGCGCGACGCGGACTACGCCACCAACGTCGACGGAGTCTTCGTCGCCGGTGACGCCGGCCGCGGCCAGTCCCTCATCGTGTGGGCCATCGCCGAGGGCCGCTCCGCGGCCCGCGGAGTGGACCGCTTCCTGACCGGAGCCAGCGCCCTGCCGGCCCCGATCCGCCCGACGGACCGTTCGCTGACGGTCTGATCACGGCACACACAGACGTCCCGCACAACGGCGTGCGGAACTGAACGCGGCGCCTGCCCGTCCCCGACCGGACGATTCGGCAGGCGCCGTGGCGCGTCCGGGGCCGGTCCGTGAGGGAGGCAGCTCGCGACCGACCGGGGCCGGTCCGTGGGGGAGGGGGCTCACGGGCCGCGGCCGTGAGCCCCTCATACCCCCTGGCGGCCCACCGCCCCGTTCTCCTACGATCTGGAGGGCATTCCACGGGGGAGGAGCATGCCCATGACTGCGCGCGGACGGCGCCTGGAGCAGTCCGTCGCCTGGATCCTGAAGAACATCGACGTCGTCATCGCCGCGAGCGTCGCGCTGACCATCGGTTTCCTGGACATCTTCGGCGACGTGATCTCCAGCGACGTGTCGTCCGGCGCCACGTTGGTGGTCCTCGGTGCTCTGGCACTCGGCTCGATAGTGGAACGGCTGCGCCAGCCGGCCGCGATCCAGGACGCGATGGCCGGCACCCGCCGCGCGCTGGAGGACCTCACCATGGTGCGCTCCCTCGCGGGCAACGAGGTCGCCGAGGCGCTGCGCACCGCCCGGCAGCACACCAACCTCTGGTACTTCAAGGGCGGTACCGGAACCTACCTGCGGGCCGTCACCCTGCCCCAGTGCGTCGCCACCGCCAGGGAGCAGCGCTCCCAGCTCACGATGAAGATCGACATCATCAACCCGGCCGACGAACGGATCTGCCAGGCGTACGCCAGGTTCCGGCAGATGTTCGCCGGCCGGACCCTCACCGGGCACCCCGGACACTGGACGACCGACAGGGTCCGCAAGGAGTCGTACGCGACGGTCCTGGCCGCCTGCTGGTACCAGGGCAGACTCACCACCCTGGACATCTCGGTGCACCTCTCCGCCGCCGTGCCCACGCTCCGCTTCGACCTGTCCGAGTCCTGCCTGATCGTCACCCAGGACGACACATCGCGGGTGAACCTCCTGGTGGAACGACGACAGCCGCTCTACGACTACTACGTCACCGAACTCCACCAGAGCCGGGAACAGGCCGTCGCGATCCCGATCCGCACCGACGCGCCACTGAGCGAGGAACCCACGGTCGACGAGACCCGCGGTCTCTTCGAGGCACTGGATCTGCCCCTGCCCCGTACGTTCACCGACAGCGACATCGGCGAAATCATCGTCAAGGCACTGCACGCGGAGGACCCCTACCGGAGGTGAGGCGCCGCCGGCGCGATCCCATGGACTACGACGAGCTGGAACGGGCCCTCGTGGACGGCGGCCGGAGCCCCGCCGACGCCCGCGGCCACACGGTCGACGCGCTCACCGACGTCGCCACCGGCGTTCGCGTACTGCGTGCCGTCCGCCATCCGCTGGGCTTCCTCTGTCTGCCGGTGCTGCGCGACGGACCGCGGGGAATCTGCGTCCACCTCTTCGATCCGGGCTACGGCGCGGAACCGGACACCGCGGCATGGCACGCCCACAGCTGGGAGCTGCGCAGCCACGTCCTGTACGGCAGGGTCGCCAACGTTCCGGTGCGGGTCAGCGCGGCCACCGCCCGGCCCACCCACCGGATATTCGAGGTGCGCAGCGGTCCCGGCGGCGTCGACGAGATCGTGCCCACCACCGAGCTGGTCCGCGGCGAACCGGGGCGTGCGCACATCAGCGGCCGCGGGGAGACGTACACGCTCACCGCGGGGGAGTTCCACGCCACCTCCGTCGCGGACCCGGCCCCGGCGGCCACGCTGGTGCTGGGCCGTTCGGTGCCCGGCGGCGCGGACCTGTCGCTCGGTCCCCTCGACGGCCCCGCGCGCACCATGACCCGCGGACTGTGCGACGAGAAGCAGACGACGGAGCTGGTCCGTACGGCACTCAGGAGGATCGATGGCCGCATCAGCGCCTGACCCGGACCCCGCGAGCCCGTACGAGCACGAACGGACGGTGGCGGTGGCCGCGGCCGAAGCGGCCGGGACCGTGCTCCGGGAGCACTTCCGGGCGCCCATGACGGTCCGTACGAAGAGCGCGTCCGGGGACGTCGTGACCTCCCTGGACCTCGCGGCCGAGGAGGTGGTGCTCGGCAGACTGCGGCGGCACTTCCCGCACGACCGGATCCTGTCGGAGGAAGCCGGACTGCTCGACGGCGGCAGCCGCCGCACCTGGCTGGTCGATCCGCTGGACGGCACCAACAACGTGGCCATCGGCCTGCCGGCGTACGTCGTCGGCATCGCACTGTGCGTGGCCGGAGCGCCCGTGCTCGGCGTGATCCACGAACCGCTCACCCGCCGCACCTGGCACGCGGTCTCCGGCCGGGGCGCGCACGGTGAGTCCGGCCCGCTCACCGGCCCGGACGGAACCCTGCCCGCGACCGGACCGGTCATCGCCTGGACCCAGGGGTACGGGGTGGGCCGGGCCGACGCCGTCGCCACCGGACTCCGCCGGCACCTGGAGCTGGGCTGCCGCCGGGTGCTCCAGCTGTGGGCCCCGCTGCTGGGCTGGAGCATGCTGGCCCGGGGCACCATCGACGGATTCGTCGGATACCGTGCCGAGGGCCTCGACCTGCCCGCCGGGGCGCTGCTCGCCGCCGAGTCGGGGGTGCACCTGCGGACGCTGCGCGGCGAGGTGTTCCGGCCCGAGGACACCGGACGGGGCGACGGACACAGCTTTGTCGCCGCTCGTGCCGACGCGCTCGACTACCTGCTCGCACAGGTGGATTCGGCGGCCCGTCCGGACCCGCCCGGATGAGGCCTCAGAGGACCAGCGCCAGCGCGCAGGTGGTGGCGAGCGTCCCCGTCACCGACAGCACCAGACCGGTCAGCACGAAGCGCCCGGTGCGGATCCGGGTCCCGTGCCACCGGCACCGCTCGAACCACAGCAGGGTCGCCAGCGACGCCCACGGGGTGATGACGGGCCCCGCGTTGACCCCGACCAGCAGCGCGAGCAACTGGTCGTGGTTGGCCACCGGGATGACCGCCTCGCCCGCCACGTAGGCCGGAAGGTTGTTCAGCACATTGGACAGCCCCGCGCCCACGCCGGCCGACCGCAGCATGCCCACGAGACCGTCGTCCGATCCCAGCGCCCGTCCCAGCAGATCGTGCAGACCGTGCGCGCTGACCGTCTCCACCACCAGGAACATGCCGGGGACCAGCACCAGCAGCCGCCACGGGACCAACGACAGCCGTACCTCCTCCCGCCGCCGCACCGCGAAGGCCGCCACCACCACCAGCATCGCGACCAGCGAGGCCGACCACAGCGGTACGTCCACGACCAGGATCGCCAGCAGGAATCCACCGCACGCCACCGAGCAGATCCGCAGCAGCACCGGATCGTCCGGCGCGGGCACCGCGGGCGGGACGTACCGGTCCGCGCCCCGCCGGCCGCGCCGCCAGTAGAAGATCCACAGACACAGCGACGTCACCCCGACCGAGACCAGCTGGGGCAGCCACATCACCGCCGCCAGACCGGACGGCGACAGCGCCACCCGGTCCGCCGCCAGCAGATTGGTCAGGTTCGACACCGGCAGCAGCAGGCTCGCGGTGTTCGCCAGCCACACCGTCGTCATCGCCAGCGGCACCGCCGCGATGCCCACCCGTGCCGCCAGCGCCAGCATCACCGGAGTGAGCAGGACCGCGGTGGTGTCCAGGTTCAGGGTGATGGTGGTGAGTGAGGCGAAGACCACACAGAGCCCGAAGAGCAGCGGATACCGGCCCCGGCCGGCCCGCGCCACCCAGGACGCCACCACATCGAAGACCTGCGCCCGGCCCGCCAGTTCGGCCATCACGATCACGGTGGCGAGAAACACCAGCAGCGGACCGATGCGCCGCATCTGCTCGGCCGCCGGATCGGCGGGCAGCAGCCCGGTCGCCACCGCCGCCACTCCCAGCACGAGCAGCCCGCCCGCGAGCCAGTCCAGTGGATGCAGCCGCCGCACGACGGACCGTGCACCGGCGCCTTCGGACTGCCCGTCACGCAGACGCCGCAAGGGGAGATCTCCTACCATGGACCCATGGTGGCAGACGGTGAGCTGGGTTTATCGGCAAGTGAGTTCGATTTCTTCATCAGCTACTCCCCGGCCGACGAACAGTGGGCCGCCTGGATAGCGTGGTCGCTGGAATCCGCCGGGTACCGCACCGTCGTACAGGCCTGGGACTTCGTCCCCGGAACCAATTTCATCGACTACATGGACCGCGGGGTCAGCGAGTCCGCCGCCGTCATCGCCGTCCTCTCCCGCCACTACGAACGCTCGACCTACGGCCGCATGGAATGGCAGGCCGCGCTGCGCGCCGCCCCCGAGGACCCGGAACGCCGGCTGCTGACCGTACGGGTCGACGACATCCCGATCGAGGGGCTCCTGGCCACCATCACCTACGTGGATCTGGTCGGGGTCGCCGATGCCGACACCGCCCGTTCCCTGCTGCTGACCCGGGTGGGACAGGCCATGGACGGGCACGCCAGGCCGGCCCGCCGCCCCGGATACCCCGGCTCGGGGCCCGGCGGACCCGCCACCGGCCCGGACCCGTATCCCCCCGGCCCGAACCCCCTCGCCGCCCGCACCTCCGGCCGGTCGGGCCGCCGCAGGCCCGCCCGCGCCCCCGGATTCCCGCCCGCCGCGGCGGCGGCCGCGGCCCGCGAGACGGTCACCGTCCTGCACCTCGCCGGCCCCGACTTCGGACGCGGCAGGGAACCCGACACCCTCAGCCGGCAGATCCGCGGCGACATCGTCGAACTCCGGGACGCCGGAGCACCCGCCCCCGATCTGCTGGTCGTCACCGGCGACCTCACCTCCTCCGGCAGCCCCCGCGAATGCGACCAGGCGCTCAGCTTCCTCACCGCGATCCGCTCACAACTCGACCTGCCGCCGCAACGAGTGATGGTGGTCCCCGGCGCCCAGGACGTGAACCAGGCTGCCTGCCGCGGCTACTTCCACAGCTGCGAGGCGGACGAGGTCGCACCGCAGCCCCCGTACTGGCCCAAATGGCGCCACTACACCCGGCTCTTCCGCAGTCTGTACCACGGCCTGGACGTCGTGTTCGACAGCGACCAGCCCTGGACCCTGTACCCGGTGCCCGAACTCAACACGGTGGTCGCCGGGTTCAACTCCTCCATGGCCTTCAGCCACCGCCCCGACGATCAGTACGGCGCCGTCGGCCGGGACCAGGCCGCCTGGTTCGCCGACGCGCTGCGCGGCTACGAGGAGCAGGGCTGGCTGCGCCTCGGGGCCCTGCGCCACCCGCTCACCGCCGCCCGCCACCGCGCCGACGCCGCCGGCGGCCCCGGCGCGCTGCGCGACGCGGACGCCCTTGCCCGGCTGGCCGGCCCCCGGCTCAACCTGCTGCTGCACGGCCCCACCGGAGGCCCCCGCACCACCGACGCCGAACCGGGCCACCACACCGTCACGGCGGGCTCCGGCGAACTGCCCGTGTTCGGCGCGGCCGCCCCCGCCGGCTTCCAGCTCCTGCAGATCGCCGCGGACGGCGTCACCCGCTGGGACGGCCGCACCACCGCCACGGACCCCGTCCGGATTCCCGGAACATGGCGCGGCACCGGCCGGGTCTTCCCGGCCGGCGACCCGGCCGCCACCGCCCCGACGGCCCCCGACTTCGACCAGCCGGCCGCCGACGCCTCCGGCGACTCGCTCACCGACCGAGTCAAGGAGATCTGCCGGGCCCGCAGGGACGGCGTACTCCTGCGCGACATCCCCCGCCGCGACCCCGCCGACATGGCCCAGATCATGGCCACCTGGCAGGAGGACGGAGTGGTGCGCCAGCAGCGCATCGCCGTCCACCCCACCACCCCCACCGAACCCGAACTCGACCGCTTCGTCGCCCGGGCGCACGCCGCCGGACCGGCCACCGACGCCATGGTCGTCTACGCGGGCGACGCCCCGGACCCGGCACTGCGCGAGCGCGCGGCCTCCCGGCCCGTCCGCATCCGGCTGCGCAGCTTCATCGAATTCCAGGGACTGCTGGACCTGCGCGAATACGTCGCCGCCCAGACCGCCCGGCTGAACAGCAGCGATCAGTACCCGCCCGCCCGCTACCTGCCCCAGCGCTACCGCGACGCCGACCGGTCCGAGAACACCGAACACCACGGACTCGTCGAGGATCTCATCGACCTCCTGGAGAGCGACCAGGGACGGTTCCTGCTGCTCCTCGGCGACTTCGGCCACGGCAAGACCTTCGCCCTGCGCGAACTCGCCCGGCGCATCCCCGAACAGCTTCCCCACCTCGTCCCGCTGCTCATCCCGCTCAACGCCCTCGACCGTGCCCACAGCCTCGAAGGCCTGGTCGCCGCCCACCTCGCGGGCCACGGCGTCGACACCATCGACCTGCGGGCACTGCGCTACATGCTCGCCCAGGGCCGTGTCGTCCTGCTCTTCGACGGCTTCGACGAACTCGTCAACCGGGTCAGCTACCACCGCGCCGCCGACCACCTGCAGGTCCTCCTCGACGCGGCGGTGGACCGGGCGAAGATCGTCGTCAGCAGCCGCACCCAGCACTTCAAGTCCCACGACCAGATCCTCACCGCCCTCGGCGAACGCGTCGGACTGCTGCCCCAGCGCCGGATTCTCGCCGTCCAGGGATTCACCCCCGACCAGGTGCGCTCCTACCTCGTCCGGGTCTTCGGCGACGAGGAGACCGCCGAACAGCGCTTCCAACTGCTGTGCAACATCCCGGACCTGCTCGCGCTGTGCGGCAACCCGCGACTGCTCTCCTTCGCCTCGCTGCTCAGTCAGGACCGGCTGCGGGCCGTCGCCGGAGCGGGCCACGCGCTCAGCCCCGCCCGGCTCTACGAAGACGTCTTCACCTCCTGGATCGACCACGAAGAACGGCGCGGCCAGGGCGGAGCCGGCGCGGCCCCCGGCCTCGGCGCCGCCGCCCTGTGGTCCGCCGTCACCGCGCTCGCCCTGCACCTGTGGGAGTCCGGCCGGACCGCACTGCGCCTGGACGAACTGGCCGAGACCGTGGCCGCCGCTCTCGGCGGACTCACCGGCCCGGCACTCCCGACCGCGGCCCTCTCCTCCGACGAGCAGGCCCAGGCGGTCGGCGCCGGCAGCCTGCTGGTCCGCAGCGACGACGGCGTGTTCCAGTTCATCCACGGCTCCGTACTCGAATGGCTGGTCGCCAGGGAGGCCGCGAACCGGCTGGGCCAGGGCGACGACAGGCTGCTCGCCGCCCGCCCGTTCAGCCGTCTCGCCATCGAATTCCTCTGCGACCTCGCCGACCACGAGACCTGCGCCGGCTGGGTCCGCGACACGCTCGCCCCGGACGGCCCCGCCGTGAGCGAGGCGGCCCGCGGCAACGCCCTGCGCGTCGGCGACCGGCTCCGGGTTCCGGCCGGAGCCGACCTGCGCGGGGCCAGGCTGGCCGGTGAGGACCTGTCCTACCGGGACTTCTCGGGGGCCGACCTGTCCGGAGCCGTCCTGACCGACGCCCGGCTCACCGGGACGGACCTGTCCGGCGCCGTGCTCCGCGACGCCACCCTCGCCGGGGCCAGGCTCGACCACGCCGCCCTCCGCGGCGCGGACCTCACGGGCGCCGACCTCACCGGCAGCAGGCTCACCCGCGCCGACCTCACCGGCGCGGAACTCGCCGGGAGCCGCTGGAACCGGGCCGCGCTGATCGCCCCGGTCTGGGACGACGCCGTACGGACGGCCCCCGAACTGCGGGTCGCGGCCATCGCCCCCGGCATGCCCGTCGAAGCCGGCTACCGCCCGTCCGCGGTCGGCGTGCCCTACGGCTTCGACACCCGGACCAGCAGGCTCCCGGAACCCATCGCCTTCAGCCCCGACGGAGAGCTCCTCGCGGTCGGCAGCGAGGACGGCGGCGTACTGATCTGCGACGCGGAGACCGGCATGGCCCTGCGCACGCTCCAGGGGCACTCGGGCCGGGTGTACGCGGTGAAGATCGCCGGGGACACCGTCGCGACCGGCTGCTCCGACGGCACCGTACGCCTGTGGGACCCGGTCTCCGGGGCCTGCCGCCACCGGCTGGAGGTGCATCCGGGCGGGGTGTGGCCGGTCGTGCTCGACCGGGACGGCACCCTGCTCGCCACCGGTGACCGCGAGGGCATGGTCACGGTCTGGTCCGTGGCCACCGGGCAGCCGGTGCACCGGCTGCCCGGACACACCGCCCCCGTCTACACGGCCGTCTTCGCACCCGGCGGGGACACCCTGATCACCGGGGACGCGGCCGGCCGCGTCCGGCGCTGGAACCTCTCCGACGGGGCCTGCGCGGGAGAGCTGACGGGCCATCAAGGCACCGTGTACCGGGCGAGGTTCAGCCCCGACGGCACACTGCTGGCCACCGCCGACCAGGGCGGCCCGCACGGCGGCACGGTACGGATATGGCGGGCCGACGACGCCCGGCTGCTGCACACCTTCACCGGCCACACCGGGCGCGTCTACGCCCTCGACTTCCACCCCGGGGGAAACCTGCTCGCCACCGGCGACACCGACGGGCAGGTCCGGCTCTGGGACCCGGTCGTCGGTACGCCCGCGGGCGTCATGGAACGCTGCACGGGCGCGGTCTATGTGGTGCTGTTCGACCCCACCGGACAGCTGCTCGGCTCCTGCGACAGCGACGGCAAGGTCCGGCTGTGGAAGGTGTCGGGCCAAGCCCGCACGGGCCGCACCGTCACCCTCCACGACCGGCAGCCCACCGCACACCGGGGCTCCGCCTGGGCCTGCGCCTTCCGCCCCGGCGACCGCAGGCTCCTGACCGTCGGCAACGACGGCGGCGCCCAGATCTGGGACGCCGACACCGGGCAGGGCCGCCGCATCCTGCGCGGCCACGGCCGCCGGGTCACCGGGCTCTCGTTCAGCGCCGACAGCTCACTGCTCGCGGCCACCGGCAACGACGGCGCCGTACGGCTGTGGGAGACCCGGACGGGACAGTGCGCCGACGAACTGACGGGCCGCAGCAACCATCTCGTCTCCGCCTTCTTCAGCCCTGCCGAGGACATCCTCGCCACCGTCAGCAACGACGGCGACATCCAGCTGCGCAGCGCCGTGGGCGGGGCGCATCTGCGTGAACTGGACGCCGAGACCGAGCACATCTGGGCCGGCGCGTTCAGCGCCGACGGCACCCTGATCGCCACCGCGAACGACGACGACACCGTCCGCCTCTGGTACCGCTCCACCGGGGCACCCGTCGTCACCCTGTCCGAACACCGGGGCAGGGTCAGGTCCATCGCCTTCGGCTCCGGCGGCCCGCCCACCCTCGCCACCGGCTGCGACGACGGAGCCGTACGTCTGTGGCGGGCCGACACCGGCGAACTCCTGACGGAGCTGCGCGAGCACACCGACCGCGTGTACGGGGTGGCCTTCGGCGGCGGCGGCGACTGGCTGGCCACCGCGGGCTGGGACGGCCTGGCGGCCGTCTGGCGGGACGGCGCCCCGGCGCTGCGGCTGACCGGTCACACGGGCAAGCTCTGGACCGTCGCCGCCCATCCCGTACGGCCGCTGCTCGCCACGGCGGGCGACGACCGCACGGTCGGCCTGTGGCACGCGGAGACGGGCGAACGGATCGCGGTACTCACCGGCCCCACCGGACGGATCCTCTCGCTCGTGTTCAGCCCGGACGGCCGCACCCTGGCCGGTGCGGGCGCGGACGGCACCGTACGGCTGTGGGACCTGCCGCCGGACGGCTCGGTTCCGGTGCCCACGGCCACGCTCATCGGGCTGCCCGGCGGCTGGGCGACGCTGACCCCGGCGGGCGGATACAAGTACGACGGGGACGCCGCAGGTGAGTTCTGGCACGTGGTGGGCATGACCCGGTTCGCCCCCGGCGAGCTGGACGCCCACCTGCCCGGAGTGCACCGGCTGGCGCCGGGCGAGCCGCTCTAGGGCGCCCGGCGGATCATCACCGGCCCCGGCTCAGCCCGTCAGCGCGGAGTTCTTGAGCACCACCAGCAGCACCAGCACGGCGAACAGCACCACACACGCGGCGGCCTGGACCGCCGTACGGCGGTTCGCCGGGGCGTAGGCGTACGCGAGCGTGACGATGCCACCCGTCAGGAGCCCGCCCAAGTGGCCCTGCCACGAGGCGAATCCGGCCGAGATCAGCATCCAGATCAGGAAGCCGGCCATGAACCGGTTGACCGCTCGCATGTCGCGGCCCAGCCGCCGGTTGATGACGTAGAACGCCGCCCCGAGCCCGAAGATCGCACCCGAGGCGCCCACCGTGCCGGTGAACGGCGCGATCAGATGGACCAGGACCGAACCGCCCAGCGCGGACAGCAGATACAGCGCGAGATAGCGGGCCCGGCCCAGCTGCTCCTCCACGACCCGGCCCAGGTTCCACAGCGCGTACATGTTGAACAGGATGTGCAGCACCCCGAACGGCAGCGAACCGAGGGACGAGCCGCTCGGCGGCAGATGCAGGAAGGCCCCGGTCAGCAGCCGGTACCACTCGCCGCCCACCACCCCGATCACATCGAAGCCGGGGAAGTCCCCGGCCTCGTAGACGTACTGGGCGCCGTCCGGTCCGTTCAGCCCGGCACCGAGCATCTCGAACCGGCCGATGATCCCCGGGCGGATCAACTCGCCCAGGTACGCGGCGATGTTGAGCCCGATCAGCACATACGTGACGACCGGCACCGCGGTTCGCGACACCGCGCCGCCGAACACGGTCCGCGCCTGCCGGACCGAGCGCTGCCCCTCCTTCACACACTCCACGCAGTGGTGGCCGACGGCGGCCTCACGCATGCAGTCGGGGCAGATGAAGCGTTCGCAGCGGGTGCAGCTGACATACGTCTCGTAGGACGGATGGCGATAACAGGTGGTGACCGCGGCCTCCACGGCAGGCTCCTTCACGGGTGGGCGGACACGAGCGGCCGGTGGGGACGGCGGCAGATCAACATAGCGAACACCGCCCGGCCGGGGCATGTCCGGGTGGCCTACGCTCGAAGGTCCCGGCACACCGAGGATCGGAGACACCGCATGGCCGGCTCGCCCGCCGCCGCAACAGGTCCGGCTATCAGCCTCCGCAAGATCGAGGAGAGCGCGCCCGCGCTGGCCGGCCTCTACCGGAGCGCCGCGGTCTCGTTGACGAAGCACCGCATGAGCGGCGAGCGCGCCGCGGTCTATCTGGTGCTCGACTACTCCGGCTCCATGCGGGAGTACTACAAGGACGGCAGCGTCCAGGCCCTGGCCGACCGGGTGCTGGGGCTCTCGGCCCATCTGGACGACGACGGCCGCGTCCCCCTCGTGCTGTTCTCCACGGAGGTCGACGCCGTCACCGACATCGCGCTGGACAACCACCGCGGCCGGGTCGACGCGATCGTGGCCGGCCTCGGGCACATGGGGAAGACCAGCTACCACCTGGCCATGGACGCCGTCATCGACCACTACCTCGACAGCGGCTCCACCGCGCCCGCGCTCGTCGTCTTCCAGACCGACGGCGGCCCCATCAGCAAGCACGCGGCGGAACGATATCTCTGCAAGGCGGCGAAACTCCCCCTGTTCTGGCAGTTCATCGGCTTCGGCGACAAGCGGAGCAACCAGTTCGACTTCCTGCGCAAGCTCGACGAACTGGCCGTGCCCGCCAAGCGCGCCGTGGACAACGCCGGGTTCTTCCACGCCGGACCCGACCCGCGCCGGGTCCCGGACGCCGAACTGTACGACCGGATCGTCGCCGAATACCCGCAGTGGCTGGCCTCGGCCAGGGCCCGGGGGATCGTCAAGTGACGGCCCGGGTGCTGCGGGCGGCCGGCCGTACGGCCACCCCCTGGAAGAACGGCGGGGGAGTCACCCGGGAGATCGCGGCGTACCCCGAGGGCGCGCCGATGGACGCCTTCGACTGGCGGGTCAGCCTCGCCGAGGTGACCGAGGACGGGCCGTTCTCCGCCTTCCCCGGCGTCGACCGCATCCTGACGGTCGTCGAGGGCGCCGGCCTGGACCTCATGGTGGACGGTGAGCACCACATCGTCGACGAGCCGTACTGGCCGCACGACTTCCCCGGTGACCCGGCGACCGACGGCACACTGCTCGGCGGCCCGGTCGTCAACCTCAACGTGATGTGCCGCAGGGGGAGGACGAGCGCGGCCGTCGCGGTGGTGCGCGGCACGGTCCGGCTGTCGGCACCCCCGGGCGGGGCGGTGCTCGCCGTCGCGCTGGAGGACGGTGCGGTGCTCGACGGCTCGGAGACCGAACTCGACCGCTACGACGCGTTGTTGACGCGGGACGCGGCGGCGGGGGTGGTGCGGACCCACGGGTGGGCGCTGCTGGTCACCCTGTCGGCCGGCTGAGCCGGCTGGGCCGAAGGGCGGACGAGTCGGCGCGGGCCGGGAAATCAGGACAGGAGATGTCGGGTTTCCGGGGTTCCATGGACGTATGACATCGAGCTCCTGGGAAGACTTCCGGTCGGCGGAGCCGGCTTTCGCCGAAACCGTCCGCAACCGCTTCCAGCTGTACAAGCACCACGTCCTGGCCACCTTGCGCAAGGACGGATCGCCGCGGGTGACCGGGCTGGAGGTGGACTTCCGCTTCGGCGAAGTGTGGCTCGGCATGATGCCGGACTCGCGCAAGGCGCTGGACCTGCTGCGCGACCCGCGGTTCGCGGTGCAGGCCAACCCCGGCCCGGACGCCGAGATGGCCGACGGCGACGTCCGGATCTCCGGCCGTGCGGTGGTGACGACCGACCCCGCGGTGCTGGCCCGCTTCATCGAGGAGGTGAAGCCGCCGGAACCCTTCCACCTCTTCCGTGTGGAGCTGACCGAGGTGGTGCACACCGGGATCGAAGGCGGCGACACCATGGTCGTCCGGAGCTGGCGCCCCGGTCACCCGCTGCGCGTCTTCCGAAGGGGCAACGACGACGGCTCACTGAGCGAGACCACCTGAGGGCCCGCCCGGCGACCCGGGCGGCCCCGGTTGCCCGGGCCGCCGGGCGGCGGATGCGGCCGGCCCGTCGGCCAGTACCCGCGCCCGGCACGCCCCCGGCGTCCCCCACGCGTCCCGCAGCGGCCGCGCCTTCCGCAGCCACAGCGCCAGATCCAGCTCCTGCGTGTACCCCACCGCACCGTGCAACTGCAGCGCCGCCCGGGCCGCCGCATACCCCGCCTCGCCCGCCGCCACTTTGGCCGCCGCCACCCGCGCACCGGCGTCCGGCGCGTCCCCGGCGAGCGCCAGCGCCGCCCCGTACAGCAGCGGACGGGCGAACTCCAGCCCGATCAGGGTGTCCGCCAGCCGGTGCTTCACCGCCTGGAACGAGCCGATGGCCGTACCGAACTGGGTGCGCTGCCTCACGTACTCGACCGTGGTCCGCAGCAGCGTCTCGCCGGTGCCGAGCGCCTGCGCCGCTGTCACGAACGCCGCCCACCCGGCCGCCCGTACCGCCGCCCCGGCCACCCGGGGCCCCGAGGCGAGCAGCTCCCCGCCCGGCGCGGGGCGCCACAGCCGCCGCGCCGGGTCGGCCGACACGCTGAGCACCCCCGGCCCCGGTGCGAGCCGCAGCTCGTCACCGGTCACCGTGAACACCGCGTCCACCGCGTCCGCGTCCAGCGCGTACGGCCCGTGCCCGTCCGTCCGGAGCGTCGCCGACGCCGCGCCCGACGCCAGCCGGGGCAGCCACTCCTCGGCCGCCGGACCACCCACGTCCGCCAGCAGCACCGCGGCCGCGACCGTCTCCACCACCGGCCCCGGCACCGCATGACGCCCCAACTCGGTGAAAGCGACCGCGAGTTCGACCGGCAACGGGCCGACACCCCCGTACGCCTCCGGCACCGCGAGTGCGAAGACCCCCGCCTCCGCCAGCCGCGCCCACAGAGCCGTGCCGGGACCGTGGTCCCCGGCGGCCCAGGCCCGTACCACCGAAGGGGTGTCCGCGGCGGCCAGCATCGCGTCCAGCGAACGGGCGAACTCCCGCTGCTCGTCGTCCAGGAGGAAACGCATCAGCGCCGTCCCTTCGGCAGGCCGAGCAGCCGCTCGGCGATGATGTCGCGCTGGATCTCGTTCGTGCCGGCGTAGATGGGGCCCGCGAGGGAGAAGACGTAACCCTCGGCCCAGTCGGACGTGGCGAGTTCCGCGTCCGGGCCCAGCAGATCGAGCGCGGTCTCGTGCAGCGCGATGTCGTACTCGGACCAGAACACCTTGTTCAGGCTGGACTCCGCGCCGATGACCGACCCGGCGGCGAAGCGCGAGGCGTTGGCGGCGGTGAAGAGCTGATACGCGCGCGCCCCGATCACCGCGTCCGCCACCCGGTCCCGCGTCGCGGTGTCCGAGGGGTCGCCATGGGTGCGCCACAGCACGGCCAGCCGGTCGGCGGCGGCCAGGAAACGGCCGGGGGAGCGGAGCGTCAGCCCCCGCTCATTGCCCGTTGTCGACATGGCGATACGCCAGCCCTGGCCGGGCTCCCCGATGACGTCCTCGTCCGGTACGAACACCTCGTCCAGGAACAGCTCGGCGAAGGCCGGCTTGCCGTCGAGCCGCCCGATGGGCCGCACCGAGACCCCCGGCGCCGACAGGTCGAACATCAGATACGTCAGCCCGTGGTGCGGCCTGGCCGCCCCGGGATCCGTACGGAAGATGCCGAACGCCCGGTCCGCGAAGGCGGCCCGGGACGACCAGGTCTTCTGCCCCGAGAGCAGCCAGCCGCCGTCCGTGCGCACCGCCCGCGAACGCAGCGACGCCAGGTCCGAGCCCGACTCCGGCTCGGACCAGGCCTGCGCCCAGATCACCTCGCCGCTCGCCATCGACGGCAGGACCCGCGCCCGCTGCTCGTCCGTGGCGTGGTCGAAGAGGGTCGGAGCGAGGAGGTTGATGCCGTTCTGCGAGACCCGGCCGGGGCCGCCCGCCGCGTAGTACTCCTCCTCGAAGACCAGCCACCGGAAGATGTCGACGTCCCGGCCGCCGTACTCGGCCGGCCAGGAGACCACCGACCAGCGGTCCGCGTACAGCCGCGCCTCCCACTCCCGGTGCGCGGCGAAGCCCTCGGCGGTCTCCAGCGACGGCAGCGGGGCGGCCGGCACATTGGCCCGCAGCCACCGGCGCGCCTCGTCCCGGAACGCCGCCTCCTGCTCCGTGCCCGACAGATCCATCAGCCGTCCGCCTGCTTCTTCATCGAGGCGATGTCCATGCCGCCCAGCGGATCCGCCGCCGTCTCCGCGTTGTGCGCGTGGGCGAGGTGGTGGAGCCCGAAGACGGAGTCCATCCCGGTGTGCATCCCCTGGAGGTCCTCGGCCTGGTTGACCGCGCGCTTGGTGAGCGCCAGCCCGAGCCGGGGCATCGCGGCGATCCGCAGCGCCAGCTCATCGGTGGCGTCCGCCAGTTCCTCCCGCTCCACCACCTTGTTCACCATGCCGACCTCGTACGCCCGGCGGGCGCTCATCCGGTCGCCGGTGTACAGGAACTCCTTCGCGATCCGGGGCGGCATCACCCAGGGATGGGCGAAGTACTCGACACCGGGGATGCCCATCCGCACCACCGGATCGGCGAAGAAGGCGTCCTCGCTCGCCACGATCAGGTCGCAGACCCAGGCGAGCATCAGCCCGCCGGCCACACAGGCGCCCTGCACGGAGGCGACGACCGGCTTCGGCAGCTCGCGCCACCGCCTGCACATGCCCAGATAGACCTCCGACTCGCGGGCGAAGCGGCTCTCCGCGCCGGTCTTGTCGGAGTGGTCCCACCACAGGCCCGCCCGGCGCTCGAAGGGCAGATGCGCGTCGCGCTCCGGCGTGCCGATGTCATGGCCCGCCGAGAAGTGCTCCCCGGCGCCCGCCAGCACGGCCACCTTGACCTCGGAGTCCTCGGCGGCCCGGTAGAACGCGTCGTCCAGGGCGTAGGTCATGGCCGAGTTCTGGGCGTTGCGGTAGCGCGGGCGGTTCAGCGTGAGGTACGCGACCGGGCCGCGGCGCTCGTAGAGCACCGGGCCGTCCCGGTGGCCGGCGGCGGAGGGGGCGTGGGCAGAGGGCATCGGCTCATCCTTCCCTAACAAGTGTTTGGTAGGTTAACGTACCGGCACGAGCACCGTCGAGGACCCGAAGGACCGGGACCGAGGAGGTACGGGCGTGAGCGCACCGCAGTACGTATCCGGGCACGGGCTGCTGGCCGGCCGCACCGCCGTCGTCACCGCCGCCGCGGGCGCCGGGATCGGCGGCGCCACCGCCCGCAGATTCCTGGAGGAGGGCGCCCGCGTCGTCATCGGCGACGCGCACGCCCGCCGGCTGAAGGAGACCGAGCAGGCGTTCGCCGAGGAGTTCGGCGCCGACCGCGTCGCCGCACTGCCCTGCGACGTCACCGACGAGACCCAGGTCCGGGCCCTGTTCGAACTCGCCGAACGGACCCACGACGGGCTCGACATCGTCGTCAACAACGCCGGCCTCGGCGGCACCGCCGAACTCACCGAAATGACCGACGAACAGTGGACCAAGGTCCTCGACGTCACCCTGAACGGCACCTTCCGCTGCACCCGCGCCGCCCTGCGCTCCCTCAAGGCGGCGGGCCGCGGCGGCATCGTCGTCAACAACGCCTCCGTCGTCGGCTGGCGCGCCCAGAGCGGCCAGGCGCACTACGCCGCCGCGAAGGCCGGCGTCATGGCGCTCACCCGGTGTGCCGCGATCGAGGCCGCCGAGTACGGCGTACGCGTCAACGCCGTCGCGCCCAGCCTCGCCATGCACCCGCACCTGGTGAAGGTCACCTCCGCCGGACTCCTGGACGAACTGACCGCGAAGGAGGCCTTCGGCCGGTACGCCGAGCCGTGGGAGGTCGCCAACGTGATCGTCTTCCTCGCCAGCGACTACTCCTCGTACCTGACCGGCGAGGTCGTCTCCGTCAGCAGTCAGCGGGCCTGACCGTGCGACGGCACGGGACACCCCCGGCAGCGGCCGCCGGGCGGAGAATGGCCGGGTGCCTACCAAGAAGAAGCCCCAGGTGACCCCCTCGCCCGAGCGGCGCCGCGAACTGCTCGCCACCGCCGCCGAGGTCTTCGCCGCCCAGGGATACAACGCCACCACCGTCCGCAAGATCGCGGACGCGGCCGGGATGCTCGCGGGCAGCCTCTACTACCACTTCGATTCCAAGGAATCGATGCTCGACGAGATCCTCTCGACCTTCCTCACCGAACTCTGGGAGGGGTACGACACGGTCCTCGCCGCCGGACTGGCCCCCAGGCAGACCATCGAGGCGCTCGTCACCGAGTCCTTCCGGGAGATCGACCGGCACCGGGCCGCCGTCGCCATCTACCAGAAGGAGGCCAGGCATCTGGCCGACCAGCCGCGCTTCCAGTACCTCGCCGACTCCCAGCAGAAATTCGAGAAGGCCTGGCTCGGCACCCTGGAACGCGGCGTCGCCGACCACAGCTTCCGCGCCGACCTGGACATCCGCCTGACCTACCGCTTCGTCCGCGACACGGTCTGGGTCGCGGCGTCCTGGTACCGGCCGGGCGGACTGCACAGCCCCGAGGAGATCGCCCGCCAGTACCTCTCGATGGTCCTGGACGGCATCGCCCTCGACACCTGACCCCACCCGCGCTCACCAAGGAGCAGCAGTCATGGCCGAGGCATACATAGTCGAAGCGGTACGCACCCCGGTCGGCCGGCGCGGGGGCGGCCTCGGCGCCGTCCACCCCGCCGACCTCGGCGCCCATGTCCTGAAGGCCCTCGTGGAGCGGACCGGGATCGACCCGGCGGCCGTCGAGGACGTGGTCTTCGGCTGCCTCGACACCGTCGGACCCCAGGCCGGCGACATCGCCCGCACCTGCTGGCTGGCGGCCGGACTGCCCGAGGAGGTCCCCGGCGTGACCGTCGACCGCCAGTGCGGCTCCTCCCAGCAGGCCCTGCACTTCGCCGCCCAGGGCGTCCTCTCCGGCACCCAGGACCTGGTGGTCGCGGGCGGCGCCCAGTCCATGACACAGATCCCCATCGCCTTCGCCTCCCGGCAGGCGGCCGAACCCCTCGGGCTGACCGAGGGCCCGTACGCGGGCAGCGAGGGCTGGCGCGCCCGGTACGGCGACGCCCCGGTCAACCAGTTCCACGGCGCCCAGCTGATCGCCGAGAAATGGGACATCAGCCGCCGGGACATGGAGGAGTTCGCGCTCCGTTCCCACCGGCGCGCGATCCGCGCCATCGACGAGGGGCGCTTCGCCCGCGAGACCGTCGCCCTCGCGGGCGTCACCACCGACGAGGGGCCGCGCCGCGACACCACCCTGGAGAAGATGGCGGGGCTGAAGCCGGTCCTGGACGG
This sequence comes from Streptomyces sp. NPDC007164, assembly GCF_040634135.1. Taxonomy (NCBI): domain Bacteria; kingdom Bacillati; phylum Actinomycetota; class Actinomycetes; order Kitasatosporales; family Streptomycetaceae; genus Streptomyces; species Streptomyces sp. NPDC007164. The sequence goes on along the minus strand of NZ_JBEYFB010000002.1, from coordinate 249,149 downwards.
CGGCACCATCACCGCCGCGTGCTCCTCGCAGATCTCCGACGGCGCCGCCGCCCTGCTCATCGCCTCCGAGCGGGCCGTCGCCGAGCACGGCCTCACCCCGCGCGCCCGCGTCCACCACCTCTCGGTGCGCGGCGAAGACCCGATCCGCATGCTGTCGGCACCGGTCCCGGCCACCGCGTACGCGCTCAAGAAAGCCGGAATGACCATCGACGACATGGACCTGGTCGAGATCAACGAGGCATTCGCCCCCGTCGTCCTGGCCTGGCTGAAGGAGACCGGGGCCGACCCCGACCGGGTCAACGTCAACGGCGGCGGGATCGCCCTCGGTCACCCGCTCGGCGCAACCGGCGCGAAATTGATGACGACCCTGCTGCACGAACTGGAGCGCACTGGCGGCCGCTACGGCCTCCAGACCATGTGCGAGGGCGGCGGCCAGGCGAACGTGACGATCATCGAACGGCTCTGACCGCGGACCCGGGCCGGACCCGGCCGCCGGGCCGCCGCGACACCGGTCGCGCCAAGGATTCCGGCGGCTTTTCCGGCCCCGCCCGGCCAGTTCCCGCAAGGGCCGGACCCGAATCCGCCGACCGGCCGCGCGGCGTGTTCCCACCGCTCGCCGACGGAACGTGCTACGGTTGCCGAGTTGCAGTTTTGGTACCCATGAACTTTATGTGCGCCTGACGGGAATGCTTCCTCAGGCGCATTATTGTTTTCCGGCTTTCTCCGGATGGGGCTCAATGCGGCGACTTGAAATTCGTAAAGTGCGGATTTCCGGCACTGCACCTCTTTTAGGAGAATGACATGGCTACTGGAACCGTGAAGTGGTTCAACTCGGAAAAGGGCTTCGGCTTCATCGAGCAGGACGGCGGCGGCGCCGACGTCTTCGCCCACTACTCCAACATCGCCACCTCGGGCTTCCGTGAGCTCCAGGAGGGCCAGAAGGTCTCCTTCGACGTCACGCAGGGCCAGAAGGGCCCGCAGGCGGAGAACATCGTCCCGGCCTAATCGCCGGACGCGTACCTCGCAACCGGGGCCCGCACCGTGAAGGTGCGGGTCCCGGTTTGTGCTGTCCCCGGGACATGCCGGAAACAGGCGCGCCCGCCCACGGCGCCCTCCCGGCAGCCCCGTGCAGTTCCCCGCAGTCCCACGCAGTTCTCAGGAATCCCCAGGACTCCTCAGGAATCCCCCAGGAGGGCAATTCCGTATGACCCGCTCCGAACGCCAGGACCGACCCGCCCGCAACCGCCCGTCGAGGGGGCGCGGCACGGCCCCGGCAAAGGCAACCGCTAAGGGTTCCGGCAAGGGATCCGGCAAGGCGTCGCCCCGTCGCAGGGCCACGCCGCCGCAGGGTGAATTCGCCCTGCCCGAAACCATGACCCCCGCACTGCCCGCCGTAGCGGCGTTCGCCGAGCTGGACATGCCTGCAGCCCTGCTGAAGACCCTTGCCGCGCAGGGCGTGACCGAACCCTTCCCGATCCAGGGCGCCACCCTGCCGAACTCGCTCGCCGGCCGGGACATCCTCGGCCGCGGCCGCACCGGCTCCGGCAAGACCCTCGCGTTCGGCCTCGCCCTGCTGGCCCGCACCGCCGGCCGGCGCGCCGAGCCGAAGGCCCCGCTGGCACTCGTCCTGGTCCCGACCCGCGAGCTGGCCCAGCAGGTCACCGACGCGCTGACGCCGTACGCGACGTCCGTGAACCTGCGCCTGGCCACCGTCGTCGGCGGCATGTCGATCACCAAGCAGTCCGGCACGCTGCGCCGGGGCGCCGAGGTGCTCGTCGCCACGCCGGGACGGCTGAAGGACCTCATCGAGCGCGGCGACTGCCGTCTCGACCAGGTCGCCATCACCGTCCTCGACGAGGCCGACCAGATGGCCGACATGGGCTTCATGCCGCAGGTCGTCGCCCTGCTCAAGCAGGTCGAGCCGGACGGCCAGCGGATGCTGTTCTCCGCGACGCTCGACAAGAACATCGACCGGCTGGTCAAGATGTTCCTGACCGACCCGGTCGTGCACTCCGTCGACCCGTCGGCCGGCGCCGTCACCACCATGGAGCACCACGTGCTCCATGTGATCGACGAGACCGACAAGAAGGCCGTCGCCACGAAGATCGCCGCCCGTGAGGGCCGGGTGATCATGTTCGTGGACACCAAGCGCGCCGCCGACCGGTTCGCCAAGCGGCTGCTCGCCAGCGGTGTACGGGCCGCCGCCCTGCACGGCGGGCGCTCGCAGCCGCAGCGCAACCGGACCCTGGACCAGTTCAAGAACGGCCAGGTCACCGCACTCGTCGCGACCAACGTGGCGGCCCGCGGCATCCACGTCGACGACCTGGACCTGGTCGTCAACGTGGACCCGCCGACCGACCACAAGGACTACCTCCACCGGGGCGGGCGCACGGCGCGCGCCGGTGAGTCCGGCAGCGTCGTCACGCTGGTGCTGCCCGAGGAGAAGCGGGACATGACCCGGCTGATGGCCGACGCGGGCATCGCCCCGCAGACCACCCGGATCAAGTCCAGCGACGAGGAGCTCAGCCGGATCACCGGGGCCCGCGAACCGTCGGGCATCGCGATCGTCGTCGAGGTCCCGCAGCCGACCCCGCCGAAGCAGCGCACGCGCTCGGGCGGGACCTCGGCGGGCGGCACCGGCTTCCGCTCGGGCAGCCGGGGCCGTGGCCGGCGCGGTGGTGCCGGACAGGGCGGTGGCGAGACCCGCTCCGCGGGCGGCGCCTCGCGCGGCGCGGGCACGGGCGGCTCCGCGCGCAGCGCGGGTGCGGGCGGCGGCCGTGGCAACGGCGAGCCGCGCGGCGCGGGTGCCGGGCGCTCCGGTGCCGGCCGCGGCGGAGCGGCGGCGGGACGTGGCCGCAGGGCCGCGTAGCGGTACGTACGCAGCGACACACACGGCGAGGGGCGCCCGGAGGGATCCGGGCGCCCCTCGCCGTGTCCGCGTCCGTGCCTGCCGGCCACGGCGTCCGTGCCTGCCGTGTCCGCGTCCGTGCCCAGCGGCCACGGCGTCCGCGCCCGCCGGCTACGCGTCCGTGCCCGCCGCGCGGACCACCGTGCCCAGGGCCTCGTGGGCCTCGGCCATCACCCGTTCCACCAGCTCCGCGCAGCTGGGCAGGTCCTCGATCAGGCCCGCCACCTGGCCCGAGGCCATCACCCCCAGGTCCGTCCGGCCGTCCACCATGGACGCCTTCAGGAGCATCGGGGTGTTGGCCGCCAGCAGGACCTGGCTCCACGACAGGTCCTTGCCGTGCCTCATCGCCAGGCCGTCGCGCACCATCCGGGACCAGCTGGTCCCGGAGATCCGCCGGAAGCCCGCCGCCCGGCGCACCGCCTGGGCCAGCGCCCGGACCCGGCCCGCGTGCTCCAGTGCCGCGACCATCTCCGTACGCAGCATCCGGTGCGGCAGCCCGTCCACTGCCCTGGTGACCGTGACGTCCTTGACGCCCGCCGCCAGATACCGGGCCTTCACCGCGTCCGGCACGGTCGAGTCCGACGTCAGCAGGAACCGCGTGCCCATCGCGATGCCCGCCGCCCCGTACGCCAGCGCCGCCACCAGGCCCCGGCCGTCATGGAAACCGCCCGCCGCGACCACCGGGATGTCCACCGCGTCGGCCACCTGGGGCAGCAGCACCGTGGTCGCCACCTCACCGGTGTGCCCGCCGCCCTCGCCGCCCTGCACGATCACCGCGTCCGCGCCCCACGCCGCGACCTTCTCGGCGTGGCGTCGGGCGCCGACCGACGGGATCACGACCACCCCCGCGTCCTTCAGCTCGGCGATCAGCTCCTTCGAGGGGGCCAGCGCGAAGGACGCCACCCTCACGCCCTCGTCGACGATGATCCGTGCCCGCTCGCGCGCGTCGCCCGCGTCGGCCCGCAGATTGACGCCGAACGGCTCGTCCGTACGGGACTTGACCTCCCGTACCGCCGCCCGCAGCTGCCCGGTGGTCATCGTCGCGGAGGCCAGGATGCCCAGGGCGCCGGCCCGGGCCGTGGCGGAGACCAGACGGGGCCCGGCGACCCAGCCCATGCCGGTCTGGATGACGGGGTGGCGGACGCCGACGAGCTCCGTGAGCGCCGTCCGCATCAGGCCCCGACCTCGCGGTTCCGGGTGCCCTGCGGGTCGACGACCTCGCGGATCAGGGTCAGTTCCTCGGCGGTCGGCTCCCGGGTGCACGGGACGTCGTCCGCGATCGTGAGCGCGAAACCGGTGGCCTCGCGGACCTGGTCGACGGTGACGCCGGGGTGCACCGAGGCCAGCCGCATGGAGCGGTCCGGGGTCGCGAAGTCGAAGACGCCGAGATCGCTCACCACGCGCGGGATGCGGTGGTAGCGGGTGGCCGACGGACCGGCCGCCGCCGCGCTGTCGTGGCCGACCCCGCAGATCATGTCGACGCGCTCGAGGAAGACCCGGGTGGAGTGCCGGGGGATCCAGTAACTGACCGGGTTGTTCAGGGTGTTGACCGGGGCGCCGCGCACGCCGAGCAGCTGGCGGGAGGGCTGTTCCCAGTCGCCGATGCAGGAGATGTTCTGGTTGCCGAACCGGTCGATCTGGCTCGCCCCCATCATCACGTGGCGCCTGCCGCCGGTGACCATGGTGAGGTGCCGGCGGTAGGGCAGCCAGCCCTCCGTCGTGCCGTCCGGGGCAAGGAGCATCGCCTCGCCGTCGGTGAGCAGCAGATCGGGCGAGAAGGTGCGCCTGGCGAGCCGGGCGCCGACGGACGGGACGAGGCCCATCGGGCTGGCGAGCACCTCGCCGTTGCCGCGCCAGGCGTCGGCGCAGGCGATCACGCAGTACTCGGCCCGGGTGACGGCGCCCGGGTTCGCGGTCGCGTTCCGTGTGGTCATTTCTGCTCCTCGTGCCAGGTCCGGACGGCCGACTGGTAGCCCTTCTCGTCGCCCCCGGCGGGCAGGAACCGCTCGCTGAAGGCCGCCCAGGCCCCGGGGTCGGCGGCGGCGGTCGCATACGCCTTCTGGAACGCCTCGTCGCGCGGGTGGTCGGGCACGCAGGAGGTGAAGTGCGCGCCGTTCGGGGTCTCGACGACACCGGTGACGGAGTGCCGCCGCACGAGGAGGGTCTGCGGGGCGGCGTTCCCGGTCAGTTCGGCCGTCTCCACGAGGCGTTCGCAGGACACGTACGCGGCGTCCGCGGCCTCGCAGAACAGGTCGTCGAAATACGGGTCGGGACCGAGGTACTGGCCGTTGCCGGACCGGTCGGCGCGGTTCAGATGGACCAGCGCGGCGTCCATCCGCAACGCGGGCATCGCGACGAACTCCTCACCGTCCTCGTACGGCGAAGTCACCGTGCGCAGGCCCGGGTTGACCCGCATCACGCCGGAGCCGAGGCCGGCCCGCACGGGGAGGAACGGCAGCCGGTTCGCGGCGGCGTGCAGCCCCCACATGAACATGGCCTCGTCGATCTCCATCAGTTCGATCGCGCCGCGCTGGCGGGCCGCCCTGAAGTGGGGTTCGAGCGGGATCGAGTCGAGCGTGACGAAGGCCGCGACCAGCTTCCGGATCTTGCCGGCGGCGGCGAGCAGCCCCACGTCGGGGCCGCCGTACGAGATCACGGTGAGGTCGGTGACCTCGGAGCGGAGCAGCGCCCGCACCAGCGCCATGGGTTTGCGGCGCGAGCCCCAGCCGCCGATGCCGATCGTCATCCCGCTGCTGAGCCGGGAGACGACGTCGTCGGCCGTCATGGTCTTGTCGGTCATGGTCATGCCTCCTTGCCGAAGGACTCGCGTACGCGGTCGGCGACCCCGCTGAGGTTGGCCTCGAAGGTGAAGCCCTGCTCGAAGCGGTAGCTGCGGCGTACGTCCACCGGGTCGATGCCGTTGATGGCGGCCTTGGCCAGCCGGATCAGATATCCGTCCTTGCGGGCTATCTCGCCCGCCAACTCCAGGGCCGCACCGAGGAGTTCATCGCGAGATACGACCTTCCAGACCGAGCCGTGGGCGTGCAGTTCGGCGGCGGTGGCGGTGCGCGAGGTGTAGTAGAGCGCCCGCATCAGGTGCTGGGGCACCAGCCGGGCCAGATGGGTCGCCGCGCCGAGCGCGCCCCGGTCCAGCTCGGGCAGGCCGAACGTGGCGTCGTCGCTCGCCACGATCGCGTCCGCGTTGCCGACCAGGCCGATGCCGCCGCCGAGGCAGAAGCCGTTCACCGCGGCGACGACCGGGACCTCGCACTCGTAGACGGCGGCGAACGCCTCGTAGCAGCCGCGGTTGGCGGCGATCAGGGTGGTGTGCCCGGTGTCGCGCTGCATCTCCTTGATGTCGACACCCGCGTTGAACCCGCGTCCGGTGGCGGCCAGCACGACGCAGCGGACCTCGGGATCGCGGCCCGCCGTGCGGAGCGCGTCGGCGAGGTCGTACCAGCCCCGCACGGGGAGCGCGTTGACGGGCGGGTGGTCGACGGTGACGAGCCTGATGCCCTTGGCGGGGCTTGTGGTGGAGACACCCATGAGCGAATCAGCTACCTTTCCACCAAACATTTGTTAGGTGTGGAAGGTAGCAGCCTGCCCCCGCATCGCCAACAAGGAGACGAGTGGGGAGACGAGTGATGACTGGTCTGTGCGACGGCCGTGTGGTGGCCGTGACGGGTGCGGGGCGCGGCCTCGGCCGGGCCCATGCGCTCGCCTTCGCCGCCGAGGGCGCGAAGGTGCTCGTCAACGATCTGGGGGTCGGTCCAGGCGGCGACGGTGGCTCCCTCGGCCCGGCGCAGCTGGTGGTCGACGAGATCGTGGCGGCGGGCGGCGAGGCGGTCGCCCACGGGGGCGACATCGCCACGACCGAAGGGGCCGCCTCGCTGGTCGCGGCCGCGCTGGAGGGCTTCGGGCGGCTGGACACCTTGGTCAACAACGCGGGGTTCCTGCGCGACCGGATGCTGGTGAATCTGGACGAGGACGACTGGGACGCCGTGATGCGGGTCCATCTCAAGGGCCACTTCCTGCCGTTGCGGCACGCGGTGGCGCACTGGCGGGCCGAGGCGAAGGCGGGCCGCGCACCGGTCGCCCGGGTGATCAACACCAGTTCCGGCGCGGGGCTGCTCGGCAGCGTCGGCCAGGGCAACTACTCCGCCGCCAAGGCCGGGATCGTCGGCCTGACACTGGTCGCCGCGGAGGAGACGGCCCGGTACGGGGTCCAGGTCAACGCGATCGCCCCGGCGGCCCGGACCCGGATGACCGAGCGGACGTTCGCGCGGACGATGGCGGCGCCGGGGGAGGGGGAGTTCGACGCGATGGCCCCGGAGAACGTGTCCCCGCTGGTGGTGTGGCTCGGCTCGGCCGCGAGCGACGGGGTGAGCGGACGGGTCTTCGAGGCGGAGGCCGGCCGGATCACGGTCATGGAGGGCTGGCGGCCCGGCCCCACCGCGGACCGGGGCGCGCGGTGGGCGCCGGAGGAGGCAGGAGAGGCGGTACGGAAGCTGCTCGCCCGGGCGGAGCCGGCGCAGCCGGTGTACGGGGCGCGGTAGGCCGGCCGCCGCCGATCGCGTCCCGGACCCGTCGCCGACCGCGCCGTCGCGCCCCTGGTTGTCGGGTGGCCGGCCGTCCTGGGGGTGTTCATGCCCCCGGCTGTCTCGTCGTCCGCCGTGCGGGTGTTCGTGCTCCCGTCCTTGCCGGAGCCCGCAGCCCGCCCCGCCGGCCCCGCCCGGCCCCGTCGTTCACGTCCAACGTCGTCGCACACACCGGAGACCGGCATGCCTTCACAGTCCGCCGCCCCCGTACCGACCGCACCGGACCCCTTCGCGCCCGCGCGCCTGGGGCCCCTCACCCTCCGCAACCGCGTCATCAGGTCCGCCACCTTCGAGGGCGTGACACCCGACGGCCTGGTCACCGACGAGCTGATCGCGTACCACCGCCGGCCCGCCGCCGGCGGAGTGGGCATGACCACCGTCGCGTACTGCGCCGTCGCCCCCGAGGGCCGCACCGAGCGCCGTCAGATCTGGATGCGCCCCGAGGCGGTGCCGGGGCTGCGCCGGCTCACGGACGCCGTGCACCGCGAGGGGGCCGCGATCAGCGCCCAGCTCGGCCATGCGGGCCCGGTCGCCGACGCCCGTTCCAACCGGCTCCCGGCGCTCGCCCCCGGACGGTTCCTCAGCCCGCTCGGCATGCGGATGACACGGGCGGCGACCGCCGAGGACATCGCCGGGGTCGTCCGCGCCCACGCCACGGCCGCCCGGCTGGCCGTCGAGTCCGGATTCGACGCGGTCGAACTGCACTTCGGCCACAACTACCTGGCCAGTTCGTTCCTCAGCCGCCGCCTCAACCACCGCGACGACGCCTACGGGGGCAGCCTCGCCAACCGTGCCAAGGTCGCCCTCGGTATCGCCCGCGCCGTCCGCGACGAGGTCGGCGACACCATCGCGGTCACCGCCAAGCTCAGCATGGACGACGGGGTGCCCGGAGGTTTCTGGCTCGACGAGAGCCTTCAAGTCGCCCGCCGGCTCCAGGAGGACGGCACGGTCGACGCCCTCGAACTGACCGCCGGGAGTTCCCTGTTCAATCCGATGTATCTGTTCCGCGGCGACGCGCCGCTCACCGAGTTCGCCGCGGCCTTCCCCTGGCCGGCTCGTCTGGGCATACGCCTGGCCGGTGGCAGATTCCTGCGCTCCTACCCCTACGAAGAGGCGTTCCTGCTGCCCTCGGCGCGTCAGTTCAGGGCCGCGCTGAGCCTCCCGCTGATCCTGCTCGGCGGCATCACCCGCCGGGCGACCGTCGAGCAGGCCATGGCGGAGGGCTTCGAGTACGTGGCCATGGCCCGCGCCCTGCTGCGCGAACCGGACCTGGTCAACCGCATGAGGGAGCAGCCGGAGGTGCGCTCCCTGTGCATCCACTGCAACAAGTGCATGCCGACGATCTACACCGGAACCCATTGCCCCATCGCAGGGCCCCCGCCGGACCGTCCGTCGCGCCGCTCGCGGACAGCGGCCGACGACTTCCCCCGCACGACGGACTGACCCGGACGGAGGTCCTGCTCCGTGCGCCGTCGCGGAAGACGGCGCCGCACTCCCGCCCGGCTCAGGTCTCGCAGTCCAGGACCGTACGGCACAGCCCGCAGCGGGCCCGCACCCGTCCGCGCACCGGTACGCGGACGCGCTGGTGGCAGACCGAGCAGGCGAAGGAGACCCGCAGCCCGTCCGGGCCGCCCTCGAAGGCGTACGGAACGCCGGGGTCCGCGGGGGCGCCCGGCCGGTCCAGGGCGTGCCGCCGGTCCCTGGCGTAGCGGCGGCGGCCCGCCCATCCGGCGGCCGCCAGGGGCGGCTGCCGGATGTCCTGGAGGGCCCGTGCGCGCCCCTTGGTGTAAGCCTCGTAGGCCTGCGGGCTGGTGAACCACGGCGATGGGTCCTCGTCGAAGGCGAACGCCCGCTTGGCGAGGACGTACCCGAATTCCTCCGGGGTGAGGTAGCCGAGCTTCTGGCTGGAGACCCGGTCCTCCCGGAAGGCGTCGAGCAGCAGCCACCCCACGCCCAGGTACGTGGTCACGGTGTCGGTGAGGATCTCGTTGTCCCGCGTACCGGGGAATTCCAGGCCGAGGCGGTGCAGCAGCACATGCGTGACCTCGTGCGACAGCGCGGCCCCGATGTCCCTGCGGTGGGTGCGGAAGCGGTCGTTGAGCTCGACGAAGTACTCGGGTCCGGCGGTCAGTTCGACCCCGGCGGCGTGCTCCATCGCGCGGAAGCCGACGATCATGCGGGCGTCCGGCAGATGGAGATGCCGGACCACCGCCCGGGCCACCCGCTGGCTGCCGAGATACAGATCGTCCTGGTCGGCGAAGGCGGCCTCGACGGGGGCGAGGCTCGTGGCGTAGCCGCGGACACCGTCGTACGACAGCCGCCGGTACAGCGCCGTGATCGCGGACCGGACCGTGTCGAGGTGCGGGAAACCGTGGACCACCGGGCTGCCGGCGCTCCGGCCCTCGTCCGCCACGTGCCACCCCCGTCCGTGAGGTCCGACCGGCTTTCACTGTAGCCGCAGGACCGCAGATGATCTTGGCCGGAAAGTGATCCTTGTGGGGGTCGTGATCATTTCCCGATAATCCGAACCACGCCCTTGTCGGGAGCATGACTATCGGTGCGGTGGCTGCCGCCCGAGGTCGGCACCCGCCCCGGGCGGCAGGCACTCCCCACAAGTACCCCCCACAAGCACCCCCCACGAAAGAAGGCAGTCTCTTGAAGCAGCTTCTGCGTGCCGTGAAGAGATGTTCCGTCATAGCCGCCGTGGTTCTCGCGGCCGTCAGCCTCCAGCCCGCCGGAGCCTCCGCGGCTCCCCAGCCGGTCGTCGGCGGAACCCGCGCCGCACAGGGTGAATTCCCGTTCATGGTCCGGCTGTCGATGGGCTGCGGCGGCGCCCTCTACGCCAAGGACATCGTCCTCACCGCCGCGCACTGCGTGGACGGCTCGGGCAACAACACCTCCATCACCGCCACCGCGGGCGTCGTCGACCTGCAGTCCTCCAGCGCCGTCAAGGTCAAGTCCACCAAGGTCCTCCAGGCCCCCGGCTACAACGGCGCGGGCAAGGACTGGGCGCTCATCAAGCTCGCCAAGCCCATCGACCTGCCGACCCTGAAGATCGCCACCACCACCGCGTACAACAACGGCGACTTCACCATCGCCGGCTGGGGCGCGGCCACCGAGGGCGGCGCCCAGCAGCGCTACCTGCTCAAGGCCTCCGTGCCGTTCGTCTCCGACGCCGACTGCGAGGCCGCGTACGGCAGCGACCTCGTCCCCGGTGACGAGATCTGCGCCGGGCTGATCGACACCGGCGGCGTCGACACCTGCCAGGGCGACTCCGGCGGCCCCATGTTCCGCAAGGACAACGCCGGAGCCTGGATCCAGGTCGGCATCGTCAGCTGGGGCCAGGGCTGCGCCGAACCCGGCTACCCCGGCGTGTACAGCGAGGTCTCGACCTTCGCCGCCAACATCGCGTCCGCGGCAGCCACGCTCTGACCCCGGCCCCGGCCGGATCCTGAGTCACACCTGAGCATCCCCGGGGGTGCCCGTCCTGACGGGCGCCCCCGGGCCCAGATCCGCGTACGGCGCGCCCGCGCCCTCCAGCTCCAGCACCCACACCTCGTTCACACCCTCCCGCAGCACCGGCCCCGGCACGTACAGCGTCCGCTGCGCGCCCAGCGACCAGTAGCGCCCCAGGCAGAAGCCGTTCACCCAGACGAACCCGCGCGTCCAGTCCGGCAGTTCGAGCCCGGCATGCCCGGTGCCGGCCGCCCCGGAGACCTCGAACGTCCCCCGGAACAGCCCGGTGGAACCGGCCCCCCCGGCGCCGGCGAACACCACCCCGGCCAGCGCGTCCGGCTCCTCGAACGCCTCCAGCCGCAGCGCCCGCGCCCGCACCCCGTGCAGGAACTGCCGCTCGTGGCGCACCCCGCCGGTGATCCCCTTGGGCTCACCGAGCCGCGGCCCGTAATTGACCCGGCCCAGCGACTCCACCCACAGCTCGACCTCCGCGGGCCCGGCCACCGGCTCGTCCAGGGCACTGTTCTCCTCGGTGAGCACCCCCACCCGGACCCCGTCCACGTACACCACGGCCCGGTCCCGCAGCCCCGTCACATCCAGGGCGTACGGCTTGCGCGGACCGGGAACGGACACCTGGTAGCGCACCAGACCCCGGTCGACACCCAGCTCCTCGAAGGTCGGCGGCACACCGGACGGCGCCGCCTCCTCGTCGCCCAGCGCGTCCAGCACGGCACCCAGCGGCGCCCAGTCGGTCAGCTCGGCCCGCACCGGAGCCGCCAGCCCGGCCGGCTCCGGCGGAAGATCCGGAAGCGGCCCGTCCGCGTACTCGGCGAGCACCTCGCGGAACAGCCGGAACTTCTCCGTGGGGCGGCCGTACTCGTCGATCGGCGCGTCGTAGTCGTACGACGTCACCGTCGGCAGGAAGTCCTGGTCCTGGATCGGCCCGGACCGGTTCGCCCCCGCCCACCCGGCGAAGTTCGTCCCCCCGTGCGCCATGTAGATGTTCACCGACGCCCCGCACTCCAGGATCTCCCGCAACGCCCCGATGGCCTGCGCCGGCTTCCGCACGACCGGCTCGGCACCCCAGTGCTCGAACCACCCGCACCAGAACTCCATGCACATCAGCGGCCCCTTCGGCTGATGACGGCGCAGCACCTCGAACGCCTCCCGGGCACCCGACCCGAAGTTCGCCGTGGCCAGCAGCCCCGGCACCGAGCCGCCGGTGAGCATGTGGTCCTCCGGCCCGTCGGAGGTGAACAGCGGCACGGTCACCCCGCGCTCGCGCAGCATCCCGGCCACCCGCCGCAGATAGACCTGATCGGAGCCGTAGCTCCCGTACTCGTTCTCCGCCTGGACCATGATCACCGGCCCGCCGCGCCCGATCTGCCGCTGCACCACCTGCGGCAGCAGCACACCGAACCACCGCTCCACGGCGCCCAGGTACTCCTCGTCACGCGACCGCACCCGCCGGCCGAACCGCCCCGTCACCCAGACCGGCAGCCCGCCGTTCTCCCACTCGGCGCAGATGTACGGACCCGGCCGGACGATCGCCCACAGCCCGGCCCGCTGCGCCGCGTCCAGGAACCGGCCGAGCGCCGCCACGTCCCGGAACCGGCCCGGCTGCGGCTCGTGCAGATTCCACGGCACATACGTCTCGACACAGTTGAGCCCCATGGCGCGCAGCATCGACAGCCGGTGATCCCACTGCGCCTCGTGCACCCGGAAGTAGTGCAGGGCCCCCGACAGCAGCCGTACGGGCTTCCCGTCGATCCGGAAGTGGTCGTCCCCCACGGTGAAGTCAGCCATCGTGCTCGTACTCTCCTGTGCGTGCGGCCCCCGGAACCGCACGACCGGGCCCGTACGACGGCACGCACCACGGAGCGGGCGAACCCGGGAGGAATGTTGCCACCACCTTCGCCCCCTGGCGCCCGGCCGGTCCATGGACAAAGATCACTGCTGTTTGGACACAATTGTTCGGACCAATGGTCCGGGCCGGCTGTCCGGACCTGCGTGAGAACTGTTCGTACCTACGTGAGAAAGGGGAGGAAGGAAGGCCGATGTACCACACCTGGATGCGTTTCTTCACCCCCAGCCCGCTCCACCACCGGCTCGGCCTCGTCTGCCTGGGCGTGGGACTCCAGCACGGCGCGCTGCCGACCGTCGGCCCCCGCACCCTGGACCACCACGTGGCCGTCGTCGTCAACTCCGGCAGCGGCTGGTTCACCGCACCCGACGGCCGCCGGGTACCCGTCACCGCCCCCAGCCTGATCTGGCTGACCCCCGGCACCCCGCACCACTACGGCGCCGACCCGGGCACCGGCTGGGACGAGAGCTTCGTCGACTTCACCGGCCCCGCCACCGCCACCTACACCGAACTGGGCTACATCGAGCCCGACCGCCCGCTCGTCCCGCTCGCCGACACGGCGGGCCCCCGCGCCGCGATCGGACGGATCGTACGCGCGGCCCGGCGCGGCAACCCACTGCTGGAGGTCGAGACCGGCGCCGCCGTCCACGAACTCCTCGTCGCCCTGCGTCGGGCCCGCGCCGATGTCAGCCCCGACGGCGACCCCGTGCTCCAAGCCCTGGCCCGCGACGCCTTCCAGCCATTGTCCGTCGCCGAGCACGCGGCCCGGCACGGCATGACCCCCGCCGAACTGCGCACGGCGGTACGCCGGGGCGCCGGATGCAGCCCCAAGGACTACCTCCTCGGCATCCGGCTCGGCCGCGCCAAGGAGCTCCTCGCCGCCACCGACCTGCCGGTCGCCGCCGTCGCCCGGCGCGTCGGCTACGACGACCCGGCGTACTTCTCCCGCCTCTTCGCCCGCCGGGTCGGCACCGCCCCGGTCCGCTTCCGCGAGCAACAGGGCCGCAACGTGCCCGGCGGCTGGAGCGACCGGGTTCCGGACCCGGAGCACCCACCGACGATCACCCCACCGGGCCCGGCCGTCTAAGCTCGCTGACCATGACCACCAGGGACATCGACGAGTCCGTGAGCGCGGAACTGAACCGGCTGCGCGAGAGCATCGACAACATTGACGCCGCTGTCGTCCACATGCTCGCCGAGCGCTTCAAGTGCACCCAGCAGGTCGGCCACCTCAAGGCCGCCCATCACCTCCCGCCGGCCGACCCGGCCCGCGAGAGCAGGCAGATCGAACGGCTGCGGCAACTGGCGGAGAGCGCGCACCTGGATCCGGCCTTCGCCGAGAAGCTGCTCAACTTCATCGTGGCGGAGGTCATCCGCCATCACGAGCGGATCGCGGAGGAGTCGGCGACGAACGGGGAGGCGTGAGCACCGGGGCCCGAGGACCCACCGGCCGACGCGGCCCGCGCCGCGACCGCACCGCCCAGGCACTCAGGAGCAGCCCGAGCCCCGTGGCCAGTACGACGAGCCCGGCCCCCGCCGACTCGTTGACATGATCACCGCTGCCCTGGGGTTCGGGCAGCCCGGCGGCCGCCCAGTCGGGGAGGAACAGCAGCCCCACCCCCACCACGGCGGGCACCGCCCAGCCGAACCGGTCACGGCGCGAGGACCGCGCCGACACCACGGCGCCCACGGTCAGCAGCACCGCACAGCCGAACGCCGGCAGCACCGTGTACGTCAGCCACTCGGCCAGCAACGGCCCCCAGTACCACTGCGATTCCGGCCTCGGCCCGTCGAAGTAGTACAGGGTCCGAGGCTGCGGCTCACCCAGGAAATCCCGCAGGGTCCCGGGCACCAGACCGCCCAGCAGCCCGCCGGCGAACACCGGCCCCGCGAGCCGCGCCGCAGCCCCGCCACCCGCCCGCCACCGGTCCGCCGGAACGAACCGGAGCACCACCACGGCACACCAGCCGGCCAGCAGCCCCAGGAACACCCCCTTGACCGCCCCGTACCCGACCGGGGTCCAGACGTTCCAGGGATAGTTCTGTGTGTGCGCGGCCCGCCAGCCCCCCGCGAGACACCAGGCGACCGCACCCGCCGCCACACCCCACGGCACGACCCCCACGACCCACCGCCGCTCCCCGCCGGAGCCCTGCCCGGCCGCCCCCTGCCCCTCGTCCAACCCCTGCTCCTCGTCCAACCCCTGCACCGCTTCGGACACCGCCCGCCCCATTTCCGCCCCCACACTCCCGCCCGGCACCAGGCAACAGCGCCCGTCGCAAACGCGGGACGCGACAGCCGCCCGCACGGTTGCACGACCCGGCCCGGCTACGCCCCGGCCACGGGCACGCCCGGCGGACCGGGCACCACGGGCACGAGCACCACCGTCACGTTGTCGTGCCCGCCCGCCTCCAGGGCGTACCCCACCAGCGACCGTGCCTCCTCCGGAACGCCACCACCGGCCGGATGACGGCCGAGCACCTCCCGCAACGCGGCGGCGCCGGGCAGATAGCGCCACAGCCCATCGGTGCACAGCAGCAGCCGGCCGGGCACCGACGGCCGGTAGCTCCGCACCCGCGGCGCCGGATCACCGGCATCGGCCCCCAACCACGCGGAGAGCGCCTCGTGCTCGCCCGTGTCGTCCTCGGTCAGCACCGTCCCCGGCCCCTCGTCGGGCAGCCAGTAGGCACGGCTGTCACCGATCCAGGCACTCCAGACACCCTCGGGGCCCGCGACACCGGCGACGAACGTACAGGCGGGCGCGGCATCCACCGACTCCGCAAGACCGACGACGGCACGCCCCGCCCGCACGGCCGCGTCGTCGAGCGCACACTCCGGCAGAACCCCCTCCCGCAACCCCGCCACCAGCACGTTCAGCCCGACCTCGGCCGCGACCCGGGCCGCCCGCTCCGACCGCGGCGACATGGAAACCCCGTCGCAGACGACGGCGGCCGTCCATTCGCCGACCGTGGCCAGCGCCATCGCGTCCGCGTTGACACCCCGGTGCCGGCCCCGGTCACTGACCCCCGCCGCACCACTGCCCGTCGTGATCTCCACCCTCGACCGGAACGACGGCTGGGCGCCACCGCAGTCCCAGCAGTGGCCGTCGGGAGCGACCGTCCCGCCGCACAGGACACACTCCGTGATCTCGCTCATCAGCCGCGTATTCTGCCAGAGCGGCTGTCAGCGGCCCCGCGTACCGTTCAGCCATGCCGGACACCGAACGGGACGATCCCGCACCCGAGTTCCACCCCGCTCCTCACTCATGGCGCGAGCTGCTCCAACGCTGGAGCGACGAATGGCTCGACCCCGTCCTGCACGAGCAGGAGCGCTCCGAGCCCTTTCCGGACGAGGTACGGGCGGCCCGTTGGCTGGGGTCGGCGGGTGCGACGCCGCAGGAGCCAGCCGAGCTCGAAGCGCGACTGGGTGCCGTACTCCCGCCCAGTTACCGGGAGTTCCTGCGGACCAGCGACGGATGGCTCGACACCACGGGCGAGATCCGGCGACTCCTGCCCGTACGCGAGATCGGCTGGGTCAGGGATCTCGACCCGGAGCTGATCGAGGGCTGGACCGGCGGCGGGGAACCGGACGACGTCCCCGACGAGGAGTACTTCGTCTACGGCGAGCAGGAACCCTGGGCCATCCGGACCGAATACCTGAACGATCTGCTCAAGATCAGCCACACCCCGGGGGCACTGGACGTCTACCTGCTCAACCCGCGCGTCGTCACCCCCGACGGCGAGTGGGAGGCCTGGTACCTTGCCCACTGGCTGCCCGGAGCGGTCCGCCACCGCTCCTTCCGGGACCTCATGCACGACGAGTACCGGAGGTTCCGCGGCGACCGGGGGTGACCGCCCCGGCGGAGGTCGCTCAGCCGTGCGAGAACCCGGCTGCGGGCCGTCCACCGCGTACGGCAGCATGGACACATGTCCGTACTGACGCGCGACGAAGCGCAGACCCGAGCCCAGTTCCTCGACGTACACCGGTACACGATCGACCTCGATCTCACCGCGGGGGAGGAGACCTTCGACTCCCGCACCGTCATTCAGTTCACCGCCGCCGCGGCCGGAGACACCTTCGTCGAACTCAAGCCGGCCACCCTGCGCTCGATCAGCCTCGACGGACAGCCCCTCGACCCCGCCGACCTCGTCGAGAACCGCTTCCCCCTCACCGCACTCACCCCCGGCACCCACGAACTGCGCATCGACGCCGCCATGCGCTACTCCCGCACCGGCGAAGGCATGCACCGCTTCACCGACCCCACCGACGGCGAGACCTACGCCTACACCCAGCTCTTCATGGAAGACGTCCAGCGCGTCTTCGCCGCGTTCGACCAGCCCGACCTCAAGTCCGTCTTCGCGCTCACCGTCACCGCCCCCGAGGGCTGGACCGTCCTCGGCAACAGCGTTGCCGAACACCGGGGCGACGGCCACTGGACCCTGGCCCCCACCCCACTCATCTCCACCTACCTCGTCGCCGTCGCCGCCGGCCCCTGGCACTCCGTGACCACCGAACACGCCGGACTGCCCTTCGGTATCCACTGCCGCCGCTCCCTGGCCCCGTACCTCGACACGGACGCCGACGAGATCCTCGACATCACCCGGGCCTGCTTCGACCGCTTCCACGAGAAGTTCGACGAGCCCTACCCCTTCGACTCCTACGACCAGGCATTCGTCCCCGAGTTCAACGCCGGCGCCATGGAGAACCCCGGACTCGTCACCTTCCGCGACGAATTCGTCTACCGCTCCGCCGTCACCGACACCGAACGCCAGACCCGCGGCATGGTCATCGCCCACGAAATGGCCCACATGTGGTTCGGCGACCTCGTCACCCTTGCCTGGTGGGACGACATCTGGCTCAACGAGTCCTTCGCCGAATACATGGGCTACCAGACCCTTGCCGAAGCCACCCGCTTCACCGACACCTGGGTCGACTTCGGCGTGGCCCGCAAGGGCTGGGGCTACGACGCCGACCAGCGCCCCTCCACCCACCCCGTCGCCCCCGACCCGGACGCCGTCCCCGACACCGCGTCCGCGATGCTCAACTTCGACGGCATCTCCTACGCCAAGGGCGCCTCCGCCCTGCGCCAACTCGTCGCCTGGCTCGGCGAGAAGGACTTCCTGGCCGGCATCAACACCCACTTCGCCCGCCACAAATTCGCCAACGCCACCCTCGCCGACTTCATCGACAACCTCGCATCGGCCACCGACCGCGACGTCCACGCCTGGGCCGACGCCTGGCTGCGCACCACCGGCGTCGACACCCTCACCCCCCGCATCCAGGAATCCGACGGCACCTGGGCCCTCGGCATCGACCACGACGGCAGCCGCCCCCACCGCATCGCCGTCGGCGCCTACGACCAGGCCCCGGACGCGGTCACCGGCACCGAGCGGCTCGTCCTGCGCGAGCGGTTCGAGATCGACGTCCCCCACGACGGCACCCCCGTCGCGCACCCCGGCAACCGCCCCGCGCTCCTCGTCCTCAACGACGGCGACCTCAGCTACGCCAAGATCCGCCTCGACGCCCGGTCCTGGGAATCCGTCGTCACCGGCCTCTCCGGCATCCCCGACGCCCTCACCCGCGCCGTCATCTGGAACACCGCCCGCGACATGGTCCGCGACGGCGAACTCGCCCCCGCCACCTACCTCGAAGCGGCCCGCACCCACCTGCCGCACGAGACCGACCTCGCCCTCGCCGAAGGCGTACTCGCCTTCGCCGCCACCCACGTCGCCGGCCGCTACGTGAGCCCCGACAAGCGCCCCGCAGCCCTCGCCATCCTCACCGCCCTGTGCCGCGACCTCATCCGCCGCACCGAGGACGGCCACAACCCCGGCCTGCGCCTCATCGCCGTACGCCACCTCATCGACGCAGCGACCCAGCCCGACACCATCCACGACTGGCTCACCAACGGCACCGTCCCCGGCGGACCCGAACTCGACCCCGAACTGCGCTGGCGCGTCCTCACCCGCCTCGCCGTCCTCGGCGCCACCGACGAAGCCACCATCGCCACCGAACTCGAACAGGACCCCAGCGCCACCGGACAGGAAGGCGCCGCCCGCTGCCGCGCCGCCCTCCCCACCCCCGAGGCCAAGGCCGCCGCCTGGCACGCCCTGTTCAACGACGACGGCCTCTCCAACTACCTCTTCACCGCCGTCGCCCAGGGCTTCTGGCAGCCCGAACAGGCCGACCTCGTACGGGACTACGTGCCCCGCTACTACCCCGAGGCGACCGCACTCGCCACCCGCCGGGGCCCCGCCATCGCGGACGCCGCCGGACGCTACGCCTTCCCGGCGTACGCCGTCGACGCCGAGAACCTCCACCTCGGCGAACAGGCCCTCGGCGACCAGGCCCTCATCCCCGCCCTGCACCGCAAGCTCACCGACCAGGTCGACGACCTGCGCCGCGCCCTCGACGTACGCAACGCCCACTGAGCCACTGAGCCAGCCGCGGGGCTGCTGACCCGCACATCCCGCACCACCCGCACCACCCGTGCCCGGCGCCCCCACCACAGGGGGCGCCGGGCACACCCATGTCCCGTATCCCGAGCCACACCCATACCACCAGAACCCCCCGCAACACCCCACACCCCACCACCCATCCCCCTTTCGAGTTCACATCCCCCAGCTCCACGGCGGCGCCACCGAAAACCCGGACAAGCTGGCATGTCCACCCATGCCCGGCCACACCCGAAGGGCCCCACCCCATGCCCACCCCACCACCACTCCCACCCCTCGCCGGAACCACCACCGGCCCCGCCGCCCTGCGCCCCCTCATCGACACCGTCCTCACCGCACTCCACGACGGAGCCCACCGACGCGACGGCCCCCTGCCCGCAGGCGGCCCCGACGCCGTCACCCCCCGAATGCGCACCGCCACCCACCCCGCCCTCCCCGACCACGGCACCGGCCCCCACGAGGCCCTGCGCACCCTGATCACCGCACTCACCGAAGGCGCCGCAGACCCCGCCGACCCCCTCTGCGCCGCCCACCTCCACACCCCGCCCCTGGCCCTCGCCGCCGCGGCCGACCTCGCCGCATCCGCCCTCAACCCCTCCATGGACTCCTGGGACCAGGCCCCCGCCGCCTCCGCCCTGGAAGCCGACATCACCGCCGCCCTGGCCACCGAGATCTACCCCGACCGGCCCACCCCCGACGCACTCGTCACCACCGGCGGCACCGAGTCCAACCAACTCGCACTCCTCCTCGCCCGCGAGCGCAACGGCCCCGTACAGACCATCTGCGCCGCCAACGCCCACCACAGCATCACCCGTGCCGCCTGGCTCCTCGGCCTCCCCGAACCCGTCGTCATCCCCGCCCCCACCGGCGTCATGGACCTCGCCGCACTACAGGAAGCCCTCACCCGGAGCCGGCGCCCACTCCTGGTCACCGCCACCGCCGGCACCACCGACACCGGCCGCATCGACCCGCTCACCGACATCGCCGACCTCTGCACCGCCCACGGCGCCGAACTCCACATCGACGCCGCCTACGGCGGCCCCCTCCTCTTCAGCCCCACCCACCGACCCAAGATCCACGGCCTCGACCGCGCCGACAGCGTCACCCTCGACCTGCACAAACTCGGCTGGCAGCCGGCATCCGCAGGAATCCTCGCCGTCCCCCACCGCCACCACCTCGAACCGCTCCACCACCGGGCCTCCTACCTCAACGCCGAAGACGACACCGAAGCCGGCCTCCCCGACCTCCTCGGCCGCTCACTGCGCACCACCCGACGCCCCGACACCCTCAAAATCGCCGTCACCCTCCGGGCACTCGGCCGCTCCGGCCTCGCCGACCTCATCGACCGCACCCTCACCGCCGCACACCACCTCGCCGACCTCATCACCGAAACCCCCACCCTCGACCTCTACGACCGCCCCACCATCAGCACCGTCCTCTTCCGCCCCACCGGCGCCGACGACACCACCGTCGCCACCATCCGCCGCACCCTCCTCACCCGGGGCCACGCCGTCCTCGGCCGCGCCCACACCGGCGACCGCCTCTGGCTCAAAGCCACCCTCCTCAACCCCCACACCACCACCCAGGACCTGCACACACTCCTCGACCTCGTCGACCGGCTCACCAACGATCTCGCGGAAGGCAAGACCCCCCGATGACCGACCTCCCCACCCCCGACACCGACCAGCCACACGACCTCATCGGCATCGGCATCGGCCCCTTCAACCTCTCCCTCGCCGCCCTCGCCCACGGCGTACCCACCGAACGCCCCCTCACCGCGGCCTTCTACGAACAACGCCCCGCCTTCCACTGGCACCCCGGCCTCCTCATCGACGGAGCCAGCCTCCAAGTCCCCTTCCTCGCCGACCTCGTCACCCTCGCCGACCCCGCCAGCCCCTGGACCTTCCTCAACTACCTACGCAGCCGGGACCGGCTCTTCCCCTTCTACTTCGCCGAACGCTTCCACATCCAACGCGCCGAGTACGACGCCTACTGCCGATGGGTCACCGACCAACTCTCCGGCCTCCACTTCAGCCACCAGGTCGACGCCGTCCGCTGGAACAACCAACGCGAACTCTTCGAAATCGACTTCACCCAACTCGACGGCGAAGGCGAAGCCGAAGCCCTCGGCCGCGCCCACACCCGCAACATCGCCCTCGGTATCGGCACCGAACCGTACGTCCCCGAATTCTTCAAACCCCTCACCGAAGCGGAGAACGTCCCCGTCATCCACTCCGCCGACTACCTCCACCACCGACAGGAAATCCTCCAAGCCCCCCACATCACCGTCATCGGCTCCGGCCAGTCCGGCGCCGAGATCTTCCTCGACCTCCTGCGCGCCCGCCCCCAAGGCCACGAAAACCTCCACTGGCTCGCCCGCACCCAGGCATTCGCCCCCATGGAGTACTCAAAACTCGGCCTCGAACACTTCACCCCCGACTACAGCCGCTACTTCCACGCCCTCCCCGAAGCCGTACGCGACGAACTCGTCCCCCACCAATGGCAGCTCCACAAAGGCATCGACGCCGACACCATCGCCGCCATCCACGACGAGCTCTACCGCCGCACCCTCCACGGCGGCTGGCCCGACACCACCCTCACCCCCGGCGTCTCCGTACGCACCGCCGGACGCGTCGCCAACACCCGCATCGAACTCCACCTCGAACACACCCAGCAGAACACCCGCACCCGCCTCACCACCGACGCCGTAGTCCTCGCCACCGGCTACCGCGAACGCTCCCTCGACCGCATCCTCACCGGCCTCGACCCCTACATGCGCCGCGACGCCTCCGAACGCCCCCGCATCGACGACCGGTTCCGCCTCGTCCTCGACCCCACCGTCACCGGCAACGTCTACGTACAGAACGCCGAACGCCACACCCACGGCGTCGGCGCCCCCGACCTCGGACTCGCCGCCTGGCGCAGCGCCACCATCCTCAACGACCTCACCGGCACCAACCCCTACCCCCTCCCCGAACGCACCGCCTTCACCACCTTCGGCCTCACCCCGCAGGGCTCACGCGTCCCGGCCCAGGGCCCCGACCTCATCCCCCTCGCCCGGAACAACTGACCCCCACCACACAACAGGCGGCCGCCCCCTCCCGAAGGAGAAGACGGCCGCCCACCGGAGAAAACTAGAACACCGGCGTACCCTCACGCGTCAGCCGCCAGTCCACCGAAGCGAACTGCGCACCATCCACCGAACCCTTCGCCTGCACCCAGGCGATGATCGTGTTACGGATCTCCTCCGAATTCGCCCACAACTGCTTGGCACCCGCCACATGCGGGAAGTTCCCGCCACCACTGGCCCGGTAGTTGTTCACCGCCAGCACGAACTCCGCCGCCGGATCGATCGGCCTGCCCTCGAACGAGAGGCCCACGATCCGCGAACCGTTCGGCTTCGCGACGTCGATCTCGTACGTCAGCCCCGACACCGCGTCGTAGTTGTAATCCGGAGTGTTGTCCGCGTTCGTCAGCTTCGCCGTGTCCACCGGCGCACCCACCGGAGTCTGCACGTAGTACCGCGCCGAGAACTCCAGGTAATCCTTCAGCTGCGCACCCGTCAGCAGCCGCGCCTCAAGTGTGTTCTCGAACGGATACAGACCCGCCGCATCCTTGATCGTCACATTCCCGGCCGGAATCTGCGCCGTACGCGAGAAACACGATGCCTGCGACAGCACCGGAAGCGCCGCGTACGCCCCACCCGCCAGCGCCGCCTTCACCGTCTCCGCCTGAACCACATTGATCAGATCAATGATCGGCTCGTCCTTCCAGGCCGCCTCCGCCGTCGTCATCGCCGCCGTCGACGTACCGATCACCTGGTTGACATACGCCACGACCTTCTTGTGCTCGTCCGCCAACAGCCGGGTGATCTTCGGGTCCTCGGCCACCGTGTTGGAGTTCAGCACCTGCGAACCCGCCTTCTCCACCACCCAGCGGCCCTTCTCCCACACCAGGTCGAAGTCGAACAGCGTCAGCCGCTGACCCCACTTCAGCGGCTCCGAGAGCACCACCTTCTTGCCGGTCTGCTTGTTCTCCACGAAGTACTCGGGAATCTCCAGGTGCGCGTGCCCGACGAGAATCGCGTCGATCCCCGGCACTTGCTCGGCCACCAGACCGGCCGCGTTCTCGACATACGGAATCTGGTCACCGTACGACGACGTACCGCTGCTGCCCGAGTGCGCCGAGACGATCACCACGTCCGCACCCATCGAACGAAGCCGCGGCACGAACTTCGCCGCCTGCTCCTCCAGCCCCGGGAACACCATCTTCCCGCTGACATTCGCCTTGTCCCAGATGGCGATCCCCGGGTTGGTCAGCCCCAGGATCGCGACCTTCACATCCCGGCCGTGCGGAGTACGCATCCGCTTGATGACATACGGGGCGAACGCCGGCCGCAGCGTCTTCGCATCCAGCGCGTTCGCACCCAGCAGCGGGAAATCACACTGCTCCTCGAACTTCCGCAGCACCGGAATACCGTAGTTGAACTCGTGGTTGCCGAGCGCCGCGGCGTCGTAACCGATCGCGTTCATCGCCTGAGCCATCGGATGCACCGGACCGCGCTTCGCCGTGATCGGATCGATCTTGGCGTAGTAGTACGACAGCTGGGTGCCCTGGATCGTGTCACCGGCATCGATCATCAACGTATTGCGACGGCCCTTCTCCCGGCGCACCTGGTCCACCAGGGTCGAGATCTTCGCCAGACCGACATCGTTGTGCGCCTTGTCGTCGAACTCCTTGTCCGTGAAGTAGTCCCAGTTGAAGACATTCCCGTGCAGATCGGTGGTGCCCATCACCGTGAACGAGTACCGCTTCGGCGGACGCCCGTGACCGTGCCCATGGCCGTGACCGTGACCGTGCGCCGAGGCAGGCACCGCAGAGGCACCCGCGATCGCCACACCCGCACCGGCAGCCGCCGATGTGCCCAGGAACGTCCTACGGTTCAGCGGCATTTCGTCTCCCACATCTCAGTTCTCACACAGCTCAGTTCTCGCGCGAAGCGGCTCCTCGGCAACAAGGACCACCGCACACAACGCGCGTAGATTCTGACCCAGGAGCCACACCACGCAACACCCCTCGCGGGTTTCGATCTGATGACCAGCCGCTGTCGGACCCGAATGCCACAGTGGACCCATGACCGACACCCCACCGTCCTACGGCACCCCCGAACACCCCCGCGTCGCCGTCCGCGGCGAAGCCCGCCTCGAAGTCGACCCCGAGACCGCCCGCATCGGCATCACCGTCACCACCCGCGGCAAGAACCGCCGCAACGCCCTCGAAGACCTCACCCGCCGCAACGACCACGTACTCGAACTCGCACGCTCCTACGGACAAGCCGTGGAAAAACTCGAAACCGGCGCATTCTCCATCACGCCCGAACTCACCCAGAAGGGCCGCAACGAACAGATCCACGCCTACCACGGCCGCGTCCACATCACCGCGGTCCTCAACGACTTCACCGCACTGGGCGAATTCACCACCCGCATCGCCGACCTCGAAATGACCCGGATCAATGGCCCCTGGTGGGGACTGCGCCCCGACTCACCCGCGCACGCGAACGCCCGCCGCCAGGCCGTCCACGAAGCCGTCCAGCGCGCCCGCGAGTACGCCGACGCCCTCGGCGCCCGGCTCACCGCACTCGTCGAACTCGCCGACCTCGGCGCCGAGAACACCGCCCCACCCGTCCCCGCAGCCCCCGGCGCCATGCGCGGCAGAGCCGCCTTCGCGGGAGCGGCACCCGAAGCCGCCCCCGCCCTCGACCTCGAACCACAACGCCAGACCGTCTACGCCCAGGTCAACGCCCGCTTCATCATGTCACCGCCAAAACTGTAAAGGAGAATGCTCATCCGAGCACCCCGCCGCACAATTCAACACTTGTCAATAACCCTTCATCCAAAGGTCGTTGAGCGGTCATGGCGCGCTGAATAACTACCCGTAGGTAAGGTCTAGGGTCGAACCATGCGCCGAGCAAAAATCGTTTGTACCCTGGGCCCCGCCGTCGACACATACGACCAGATCAAGGCATTGGTCGAAGCGGGAATGGACATCGCCCGCCTCAACCTCAGCCACGGCACCTACACCGAACACGAAGAGCGCTACCACCGCGTGCGCAAGGCCTCCGACGAGATCGGACGCAGCGTCGGCATCCTCGCCGACCTTCAAGGCCCGAAGATCCGCCTCGGATGCTTCCGCGAAGGACCCGTACTCCTTGAACGCGGCGACAGCTTCACCATCACCGTCGAACCCGTCGAAGGCGACCGCCACACCTGCGGCACCACCTACGACGGCCTCGCCGACGACGTCACCCCCGGCGAACGCATCCTTGTCGACGACGGCCGCGTCACCCTCGAAGTCACCGAGGTGGACGGCCCCCGCGTCCGCACCACCGTCATCGAGGGCGGCATGGTCTCCGACCACAAGGGCCTCAACCTCCCCGGCGTCGCCGTCTCCGTCCCCGCACTCTCCGAGAAGGACATCGAGGACCTCCGCTGGGCCCTGCGCACCGGCGCCGACATCATCGCCCTCTCCTTCGTGCGCAGCGGACGCGACATCGAGGACGTCCACCGCATCATGGACGAGGAGGGCCGCCGCCTCCCCGTCATCGCCAAGGTGGAGAAGCCCCAGGCCGTCGAGAACATCGACGGCATCGTCGCCGCCTTCGACGGCATCATGGTCGCCCGCGGCGACCTCGGCGTCGAAATGCCCCTGGAACAGGTGCCGATCGTCCAGAAGCGCGCGATCAAACTCGCCAGGCGCAACGCCAAGCCGGTCATCGTCGCCACCCAGATGCTCGACTCGATGATCGACAACTCCCGCCCGACCCGCGCCGAGGCCTCCGACGTCGCCAACGCCGTCATCGACGGCACGGACGCGGTGATGCTCTCCGGCGAGACCAGCGTGGGCAAGTACCCCGTCGAGACGGTCCGCACGATGTCCCGCATCGTCGAGGCCGCCGAGGAGGACATTCTTACCAAGGGCCTCCCGCCCCTGACCGACCGCAACAAGCCCCGCACCCAGGGCGGCGCGGTGGCCCGCGCGGCGGCCGAGATGGGCGACTTCCTGGGCGCGAAGTTCCTGGTCGCCTTCACCCAGAGCGGCGACACGGTCCGGCGCCTGTCCCGCTACCGCTCACCCATCCCGCTCCTGGCCTTCACCCCGGACCCGGCCACCCGCTCCCAGCTGAACCTGACCTGGGGCGTCGAGACCTTCCTCGGCCCGCAGGTGGACTCGACGGACGCGATGGTCGCCCAGGTCGACGAGGAGCTGCTGAAGATCGGCCGCTGCGAGAAGGGCGATGTCGTGGTCATCACGGCCGGCTCCCCGCCGGGCGTCCCGGGCTCGACGAACCTGGTACGGGTGCATCACATCGGCGAGGACGACAGCCCCAAGTAGGCCGGTCGTCAGTACTTCGGCCCGACATGGGCGTCCATCAGCGCGACGGACGCCCGTCGGGCGACGGAGATGTTCCGGCTGTTGGCCTGCTTCCAGTCGACTCCGACGAGGTCCAGGGCATCGGTGAAGAGCCCCAGGATGTCGGCCGACAAGTTGGTGAAGAAGTACCGGGGGTACTCGTAGCGTTTCTGCTTTCCCCCGATGAGCCTCGTGGTCCAGTTGGTGACCCGGCATCCGTCGGAGTGGATCAGACCGCGGATGAACTCCCAGGGATGGGTGCACATGATCTGTTGTTGCCAGGGCTCCAGGGAGATCGTGCGCTCATGCTTCTTGCCTGGGCCGTGCTGGGGGAAGAGGCAGGGCCAGTGCTTGCTGTAGCAGGTCACGTTCTGGCAGCCCTGACGCTGAGCTCGGAACACCTTGTTGCCAGGGCGCACGAGCTGAATGGCTTCGGCGCAGGCGTCGATGAGGCCCGGCCAGCTGTCGGCGCAGGCGATACGGAGAAAATACACGCCCCTTTTGCTGGGGCTGATGCAGCCGTCGCCGAGATAGAGGCCCAGTAAGTATGCGTACGCGGCGGGGTCTTCAGGATCGCTCGGGATGTTGCCGCATCGTGGGCAGTCCACAGCACGACTGAGGGGGTCCATTCGTGTCTGCCACGAACGGATGGCGGCACGGGAGATACCGGTCTGCTTGCTTACGGAGTTCTGGCTGAAGCCCTGCGCGACGAGGGCCAGAGCACGCTTGCGCGTATGGAGGTCGTACACCAGACCGAGCCTGTCCGGATTTCGGCAACCAGGGGGCGGAGCAAGCCGACATTCACACGTTCACGTGAAGTCTTGCTGTTCTTCTGCGGCCTTGGAATCGAAGGAAAAGTACCCCGAGTCGGACTCGAACCGACACTGTATGGGTTTTGAATCCATTGTCTCTAACCAATTGGACTACCGGGGCTCGCTGAATCGTAGGTTTCCCCCGACCCGCTGCCCGACCACCTTACCGTAGCTGGGTAGGCTCTTGGCAGCAGTACCCCTGCCTTGATCAAGGAGCCCCGTGACCACGCCCGAGTCGCCCCAGCCCGCCGCCGACGACGACAAGTCGCACGTTCCGCCGCTGACGACCCGCGTCGTCATCGCCGAGGACGAGGCGCTCATCCGTCTCGACCTCAAAGAGATGCTGGAGGAAGAGGGCTACGCGGTCGTCGGCGAGGCCGGGGACGGGCAGCGGGCCGTCGAGCTGGCGCGGGAGCACCGGCCGGATCTGGTGATCCTCGATGTGAAGATGCCGGTTCTGGACGGGATCTCCGCAGCCGAGAAGATCGCCGAGGAGTCCATCGCGCCGGTCCTGATGCTCACCGCGTTCTCACAGCGCGACCTCGTCGAGCGGGCCCGGGACGCCGGGGCGATGGCGTATCTCGTGAAGCCGTTCAGCAAGAGCGACGTGGTGCCGGCCATCGAGATGGCGGTGTCGCGGTTCGCGGAGCTGAAGGCGCTGGAGACCGAGGTCGCGGACCTCGCGCAGCGGCTGGAGACGCGGAAGCTGGTCGACCGGGCGAAGAGCATCCTGCAGACGGACTACGGGCTCTCCGAGCCGGCCGCGTTCCGGTGGATCCAGAAGACGTCGATGGACCGGCGGCTGTCGATGCAGCAGCTGGCCGAGGCGTTGATCGAGGACGCCGAGGAGAAGAAGAAGGCGGCCGAGTAGGCGTAGGCGAGTACGAGGAAGGCCCGCGTCCCGGATGTCCGGGGCGCGGGCCTTTCCCGTGGGTGTCAGTCCTCGCCGAGGTACGCCTTGCGGACGGACTCGTCGTGGAGGAGGTCCGGGCCGGTGCCGGAGAGGACGATTTTGCCGACCTCCATGACGTGGCCCTGGTCCGCGAGGGAGAGCGCCGCCTGGGCGTTCTGTTCCACGAGCAGGATGGTGGTGCCCTGGGCCTTCAGCTCGACGATGGTCTCCATGATCTTCTGCATCATGATCGGGGAGAGGCCCATGGAGGGCTCGTCGAGCATCAGGAGCTTGGGCCGGCACATGAGGGCCCTGCCCATGGCGAGCATCTGCTGTTCGCCGCCCGAGAGGGTTCCGGCGGCCTGCTTCCGGCGTTCCCCGAGGATGGGGAAGAGTTCGTAGGCGCGCTGGATGTCCTTCTCGATGCCTGCCTTGTCGTTGCGGAGGTAGGCACCGAGCTGGAGGTTCTCGGTGATGGTGAGCCGGGGGAAGATGTGGCGTCCCTCGGGGGAGTGGGCGAGGCCCAGGGCGACGACCTTGTGGGCGGGTACGTCGTTGAGGGGTTTGCCGTCGAAGGCGATGCGGCCGCCGACCGGCTTGAGCAGGCCGGAGAGGGTGCGCAGGGTGGTGGTCTTGCCGGCGCCGTTGGTGCCGATGAGGGTGACGACCTGGCCGGCTTCGACGGTGAAGGAGATGCCCTTGACGGCTTCGATCTTGCCGTAGGCGACGCGGAGGTCCTCGACCTCCAGAAGTGCGGTCATCGGGTGTCCTCCTCCTCGGTGCCGGTGGTGGCTGTTTTCGCGGCTTCGGCGTCGGCTTCGGCGGCTTCGACCTCGGCGGCCTCTTCGGCGCCGGGGGCGCCTTCGAAGGGGGTGCCGAGGTAGGCGGCGACGACGCGTTCGTCGCTCTGGACGATGTCGGGGGAGCCTTCGACGAGTTTTTCGCCCTGGACGAGGCAGGCGACGCGGTCGCAGAGGTTGAAGATGAACCGCATGTCGTGCTCGATGACGAGGACGGCGATGCCCTGGTCACGGATGGCGAAGATGAGTTCTTCGGTGACGCGGGTCTCCTGCGGGTTCATTCCCGCGGTGGGCTCGTCGAGGAGCAGGAGTCCGGGGTCGCTGGCCAGTGCGCGGGCGATTTCGAGCTTGCGCTGGTCTCCGTAGGGGAGGTTGCGTGCGAGGTGGTCGGCCTTGTCGGTGAGTCCGATGAACTCCAGGAGTTCCATGGCGCGTTCGCGGCTGGCCTGTTCGGCCCTGGCGAAGCCGGGGAGGCGCAGGAGGGCGGACCAGAGGCCTTCCTTGGTCCTGGTGTGGCGTCCGACGAGGACGTTTTCCAGGACGGTCATGTTGGCGAAGAGCCGGATGTTCTGGAAGGTGCGGGCGATGCCTGCCTGGGTGACGAGGTGGGGCTTGGGTGGCAGGACGGTGCCCTTGTAGCTGACCTTGCCCTCGGTGGGGACGTACAGGCCGGTGAGGCAGTTGAAGAAGGTGGTCTTGCCGGCGCCGTTGGGGCCGATGAGGCCGACGATCTCGCCCGCGTTGACGGTGAGGTCGACGTTGCGTACGGCGGTGAGGCCGCCGAAGCGCATGGTCACACCGTTGGCGTCGAGGACGGTGGTGGCGGTTTTCGTGGTGGTGGTCATGGTGGTCACGCCCCCGCCTTGGCGATGCCGGCGGCGGTCTCTTCGGACTGTCGCGGTTCGGGTACGTCGGGCTGGTCGTTCTCGTGGAATTCGAGTTGCTTGCGGCGGTCGGCGACGAGTCCTTCGGGGCGCAGGCGCATCAGGAGGATGAGCGCGATGCCGAAGAGGAAGAGCTGGTAGTCCTGCATGAACTGCAGCTTCGCCGGGATGAGGTAGAGCATCGCGGCGCCGACCAGGGGGCCGCTGAGGGTTCCCATGCCGCCGAGGATGACGGCGGCGAGGAGGAAGGCGGAGTTGGGGGGTACGGAGCCGGCGAACTGGTACTGCTCGGGCGTCACGGTGTAGTTGACGTGTGCCTGGACGGTTCCGGCGAGTCCGGCGAGGGTGGCGCCGAGGGCGAAGGCGAGCAGCTTGAGCCGGAAGGCGTTGATGCCCATGGCGGTGGCTGCGGTCTCGTCCTCGCGGATGGCGACCCAGGCGCGGCCGATGCGGGATTCTCCGGAGCGGCGGAAGACGAGCACGACGACGGCGGTGAAGACGAGCATCAGCAGGTAGTAGTTGGAGGACCTGCCGAGGTCGAAGCCGAGGATGTTGTGTTTGAGCCCGAAGTCGAATCCGAAGAAGTTGAGGTCGGGGATGCTGGGGATGCCCTGGGAGCCGTTGGTGAGGTCGGGTCCGCTGTTGCCGTTGAGGTTGTTCACGGTGAGGCGGAAGATTTCACCGAAGCCGAGTGTGACGATGGCTAGGTAGTCGCCGCGCAGTCGCAGGGTGGGTGCGCCGATGAGTACGCCGAAGACGAGTGATGCTCCGGCGCCGGTGAGGACGGCGGCCCAGAAGGGGAATTCGACGCCGATGGCGGACATGGTGGAGCCGGAGACCAGGGCGGCGGCGTAGGCGCCGACGCCGAGGAAGGCGACGTATCCGAGGTCGAGCAGGCCGGCGAGGCCGACGACGACGTTGAGGCCGAGTGCCACCGTGCCGAAGATGAGGATGTTGGCGCCGATGAGCGCGAACTCTTCCTTCTGCTGGGTGAAGGGGAAGCAGACGGCTGCGACGAGGGCGGCGGTGAGTGTGATGTTGCGGTGCTTCGAGGTCAGCGCGGTGAGGCGGGAGACGAGTCCGGCCCGGTGGAGTGCGGTGAAGGCGAAGCCGACGGTGATGAGGAAGCCGATGAAGAGTTCGGTGTAGTCGGTGTCGATGCCGTAGGCGAAGACGTAGAGGCCGGTGCCGAACGCGGCGACGATGACGAGGATCTCGGCCCAGGAGGGGAGTGCCTTGGCGCGGGGGGCCTGGGGGGCGCCGAGGCTGTTGCGGAAGCGTTGCCAGGCGGTGGCCGCGGTCCCGTCGAGCGGTTGGTCGGCGGGGAGGCCGAGTGCGGTGACGGTGGCGATGAGGGCGCCGATGCCGCTGACCCAGGCGCCGGGTTCCAGGTTGACGATGCCGCCGAGGTCGTAGGCGATGGCGCCGATGGTGTAGCCGGTGGTGCCGAGGGTGCCGAGGGCCAAGAGACGGACGGGGCTGTTGGTGCCGGCGGGGGTGAGCCAGCGCAGGCCTCGGATGCCGTACCCGGACAGCGTGAGCAGCAGGGTGAGTGCGGCGCTGATGAGGGTGAGGACCTGGAGGCCGCCGGGGTAGCCGGTGACGGTGAGGTCGCCGGGGAATTCGTCGGTCCAGGTCCAGGCGAGGAAGGTGCCGGCGAGTGCGACGGCGGAGCCTGCGGCGGTGCCGATGCGGGCCGCGGCCGGGGGGATCGGCAGGGGCGCGGGGCCGGGTGCGGTGGTGTGGTTGGTGGTCATCGGTATCACGCCCGATCCGCGACGCGTTCGCCGAGCAGGCCCTGGGGGCGGAGCAGCAGGACGATGATGAGGAGGACGAAGGCCCATACGTCCTTCCAGGCGCCGCCGCCGAAGAGGTCCATGCCGGGGACGTTGCTCATGTAGCCGGTGGCGAGGGATTCGGCGATGCCCAGTACGACGCCGCCGAGCATGGCTCCGTAGATGTTGCCGATGCCGCCGAGTACGGCTGCGGTGAAGGCCTTGAGGCCCATGATGAAGCCCATTTTGAAGCCGATCTGGCCGTTCTTGAGCCCGTAGGCGACGGCGGCGACGGCGGCGAACGCGGCACCGATGGCGAAGGCCATGACGATGATGCGGTCGGTGTTGATGCCCATGAGCTTGGCGGTGTCGGGGTCCTGGCTGGTGGCCTGCATGCCGCGGCCGGCGCGGGTCTTGGAGACGAAGAGCCCGAGGGCGAGCATGCAGATGGGTGCGGTAATGAGGACGAAGAGGTCACCGCGTTGGATGTGGGCGCCGAAGATGTCGATCGCTTCGCCCTTGAACTGGGGGAAGGAGCGGTCCTTCTTGGCGTCGGGGTACCACTTCCAGATGGCTTGCTGGAGTGCGAGCGAGAGTCCGATCGCGGTGATCAGCGGGGCCAGTCGGGGGGCGGTGCGCAGTGGCCGGTACGCGAAGCGTTCGGCGGCCGTGCTGACGGCGACGGAGCATATGACGCCGCCGATGATCATGAGGGGGATGATTGCGAGGAGGGAGACACCGGCCGGCATCCAGAGGTACACGGTGAGAGCTCCGAAGCCTCCGATCATGAAGATCTCGCCGTGGGCGAAGTTGATGAGCTGGATGATTCCGTAGACCATCGTGTAGCCGATCGCGATGAGTCCGTACATCGCGCCGAGGATGAGTCCATTGGCCAGCTGTTGCGGCAGTTCGTTCACCGCAGGGCCTCCGTGGAGTGGTTCGGATATGGCACCGCGCGGGGGCGCTGGTGGCGCTCCCGCGCGGTCTGGTGTGGGTCGGGCGTGGCCCGGGAGCTTGTTACGGCTTGTAGGTCTCGCTGATCTTGGAGGTCCACTTGCCGCCGTCGACCTGGTAGGCGGTCATCATGGTGTTGGTGGTGTCGCCGTATTCGTCGAAGGAGACGGGGCCGGTGACGCCGTCGAACTTGACCTTGGCCATGGCCGCGAGGACCTTGGTGCGGGCGTCGTCGCCGCTGGGGAGCTTGCCGCCGTTGTCGGCGACGGCGATCTTGACGGCTTCGATGATCGACCAGGTGGCGTCGTAGGTGCCGCCGCCGTACGCCTCGTAGGCGTCCTTGTATCCGGCCGTCTTGTAGTCCGCGATGAACTGCTTGGCCGAGTCGAGTTCCTCGACGGGCTTGCCGACGGAGGTGGCGATGTCGCCCTGGGCCTTCTTGTTGAGCTTGATGAAGTCGGCGCTGTACATGCCGTCGCCGCCCATGAGCGGGATCTGGAAGCTGTCCTTGAGCTGCTGGCTCAGGGGTGCGCCGGCGGGGTATTCGCCGCCGTAGTAGACGGCCTTGGCGCCGGACTTCTTGACCTTGGTGACGACGGCGTTGAAGTCGCGGTCGTCGGGGTTGACGTGGTCGGAGCCGACGATCTTGCCGCCGAGGGTGGTGAAGGTGTTCTTGAAGGACGCGGCGAGACCGGCGCCGTAGGGCTTCTGGTCGTCGATGAGGTAGACCTGCTTGATCTTCGCGTTGTTGTAGAGGTACTTCGCTGCGAAGGCGCCCTGGATCTGGTCCGTGGTGGCGGTGCGGAAGTAGGTCTTGAAGGGGCGCTTCTTGTCGCCGGTCTTCCAGTTCTCGCCCTGGGTGAGTTCGGTGCCGGTGTTGGCGGGGGAGACCTGGGTGAGGTTGGCGTCGTTGAGCGGCTTCTGCATCGACTGGGAGACGCCGGAGTTCAGGGGGCCGACGACGCCGACGACGGTGTCGTCGTCGATGAACTTCTGGGCGTTCTGCTGGCCGACCGAGGGCTGTGCCTGGTCATCGAGGGGCTTGACCTCGAATTTGATGCCGGGGACGGTGTTCTTCTTGTTGGCTATCTTGGCGGCGAGGTCGGCGGAGTTCTTGATGCCGAGGCCGAGGGCGGACAGGTCGCCGGTGATCGGCGCGTCGACGCCGATGACGACGGTCTGGGTGCCGCCGCTGTCGCTGCTCTTCTTGCTGTCGTCGCGCGACCCGCAGGCGGTGAGGGTCAGTGCTCCGGTCGTGAGCACGGTGGTGAGGATGAGCAAAGAACGGTGTCGCACGAAAGGTCCTTTCCCTGGCGCGGCCTCCTCTGCTTGAGGTGCCGTGACGTTCGCCGGGCCGTACTGGGTGGTACAGGGACGTGCTGCAGACGCGCCCGGCGGCGCGGTGACTGGCGGTGACTCTAGGCGTAGGTGTGGGGGTCCGGGATGACTCAGCCGCAGGATGTGACTGTCTTGTTATGCCGTTGAGGAAGGCTTGAGGTGGCTGTGCGGACATGTACGGCTTTTTACCGGAGCGTGAAGTGACCGCATTCTGAGAACACGCAGCTCTGCTAAGGGGCTTGAGCCGATCATGCTGCTGTCGCGCGAGGTGGGAGGGGGTGCGGCGCGGGTGGGCGCGGCGAGGTGCCCGGCGGCTTCGCGGCCGGGTCGGTGGGGTCGCGTGGGGGTGTCCGCGGACCGGGCGTCGGTTACTCAGTGTCACATCGGGGCTGATGTGATCGACGCGGTGTGGTGTGTGTGGGGTGCCGAGTTGGCCACACAACGTTGGTTCCGGTCAAGGGAGTTGGCGCGTTTGTTTGCCAACTCCCGTTCAGGAGTGGGTGGTTGTGGCGGGTATGGCGCTGCCCGGTCGGATTGTGTTCCGGCCGGGCAGTGGTGTCGCGGTGTGTTGTGCGGTGTGTTCCGGGCCGTCAGGCGGCGTCGGGCCGGGGGGCGTCGCGGAGCATGCAGGTGAGGCGTGCGGTGCAGACCCGCTTGTCCTGTTCGTCGGTGATGGCGATCTCGTAGGTGGCGGTGGAGCGGCCGCGGTGTACGGGGGTGGCGACGCCCGTGACGAGTCCGCTGCGCACACCGCGGTGGTGGGTGCAGTTCAGGTCGACACCGACGGCGAGCTTGGTGGCGCCGCCGTGGAGCATGGAGCCGATGGAGCCGAGGGTCTCGGCGAGCACGGCGGAGGCGCCGCCGTGCAGCAGTCCGTAGGGCTGGGTGTTGCCCTCGACGGGCATGGTGCCCACGACGCGCTCCGCGGAGGCCTCGACGACGGTGACGCCCATGCGTTCGCCGAGGTGGCCGGCGGAGAAGAGTGCGGGCAGGTCGACGCCGAGAGCGGCGTACTCGTCGATGATCTCCTGGGGGAACTTGGGTGCGGTGTGCTCGCCCATGGGTCCGGCTCCGATCGTCTGCGATGGTTCACTGCTTCGTTGCTGTGTGCATCGTTCTTATCAGACGACTGAGCGGACGCTTAGGGCCTGTCCGGTCCGGTGTGCGGCGCGGCCGTGTGTTCCGGTCGGGCGGTGGTGTTCTCGAAGCGGACGACGACGGACTTGCTGGCCGGGGTGTTGCTGGTGTCGGCGGTGGAGTCGAGGGGGACCAGCACATTGGTCTCCGGGTAGTAGGCGGCGGCGCAGCCCCGGGCGGTCGGGTAGTGCACGACGCGGAAACCGGGGGCGCGGCGCTCCACCCCGTCCTTCCATTCGCCGACGAGGTCGGTGTACGCCCCGTCGGCGAGGCCGAGGGTGCGGGCGTCGTCGGGGTTGACCAGGACGACTCGGCGGCCGCCCTTGATGCCGCGGTAGCGGTCGTCGAGGCCGTAGATGGTGGTGTTGTACTGGTCGTGGGAGCGCAGGGTCTGCAACAGCAGCCTGCCTTCGGGGAGTTCGGGGTACTCGACGGGGGCGGCGGTGAAGTTGGCCCGGCCGGTCGCGGTGGGGAACCGGCGCTCGTCGCGCGGGGCGTGCGGGAGGGTGAAGCCGCCGGGGTGCGCCACCCGGGCGTTGAAGTCCTCGAAGCCGGGGACGACGCGGGAGATGCGGTCGCGGATCGTGGCGTAGTCCTTCTCGAACTCTTCCCACGGGGTGTGCGACGCGGGGCCGAGCACGGCACGGGCGAGGCGGGCGACGATAGCGGGCTCGGAGAGCAGGTGGGGGCCGGCGGGGGTGAGGTTGCCGCGCGAGGCGTGGACCATGCTCATGGAGTCCTCGACGGTGACGAACTGCTTACCGCCGGCCTGGACGTCCTTGTCGGTGCGGCCCAGCGTCGGCAGGATCAGCGCGCGGGTGCCGGTCACGGCGTGCGAGCGGTTGAGCTTGGTGGAGACGTGGACGGTGAGGCGGGCGCGGCGCATCGCGGCCTCGGTGACGTCCGTGTCGGGGGTGGCCGAGACGAAGTTGCCGCCCATGGCGAAGAAGACCTTGGCGTCGCCGTCGCGCAGGGCGCGGATGGAGCGGACGACGTCGTAGCCGTGGTGGCGCGGTGAGGTGATCCCGAACTCCGCGTCGAGGGCGTCGAGGAAGGCGGGGGCGGGGCGCTCGAAGATGCCCATGGTGCGGTCGCCCTGCACGTTGGAGTGGCCCCGGACGGGGCAGACCCCGGCGCCGGGACGGCCGATGTTGCCGCGCAGCAGCAGGAAGTTGACGACCTCGCGGATGGTGGGCACGGAGTGCTTGTGCTGGGTGAGGCCCATGGCCCAGCAGACGATGGTGCGCTTCGAGGCGAGGACCATGGCCAGGGCTTCTTCGATGGTCCCGCGGTCGAGGCCGGTGGCGGCGAGGGTCTGTGCCCAGTCGGCCTCGCGGGCGGCGGCGGCGAACTCCTCGTAACCGTGGGTGTGCTCCTGCACGAAGGTCTCGTCGACGGCGCCGTCGGTCTCCAGGATCATCTTGTTGAGCAGCCGGAAGAGGGCCTGGTCGCCGCCGATCCGGATCTGCAGGAAGAGATCGTTGAGCGCGGCGCCCCTGATCATGCCGAGCGGGGTCTGCGGGTTCTTGAACCGCTCCAGGCCGGCCTCGGGGAGCGGGTTCACCGAAATGATCTTCGCTCCGGCCGCTTTGGCCTTCTCCAGGGCGGAGAGCATCCGGGGGTGGTTCGTGCCGGGGTTCTGTCCGGCGACGATGATCAGGTCGGCCCGGTGGAGGTCCTCCAGGGAGACGCTGCCCTTGCCGATGCCGATGGTCTCCGTCAGCGCGGAGCCGGAGGACTCGTGGCACATGTTGGAGCAGTCGGGGAGGTTGTTGGTGCCGAATTCGCGGGCGAACAGCTGGAGCAGGAACGCGGCCTCGTTGCTGGTGCGTCCCGAGGTGTAGAAGAGCGCCTCGTCGGGGGAGCCGAGCGCGCGCAGCTCCTCGGCGATGATGTCGAAGGCGCGCTCCCAGGTCACCGCCTCGTACCGCTCGGCGCCCTCGGGGAGGTACATCGGCTGGGTGATCCGGCCCTGCTGGCCCAGCCAGTACCCGCTGCGGGTGGCGAGGTCGGCGACCGGGTGCGCGGCGAAGAAGTCGGGGGTGACCCGGCGCAGCGTCGCCTCCTCGGCGACCGCCTTGGCGCCGTTCTCGCAGAATTCCGCGGTGTGCCGCTTGTCGCCCTCGGGCCAGGCGCAGCCGGGGCAGTCGAAGCCGTTCTTCTGGTTGACCTTGAGGAGGGTCTGCGCGGTGCGCCGCACGCCCATCTGCTGCTGGGCCATGAGCAGGCTGTGGGCGACGGCGGGCAGCCCGGCGGCGGCGTGCTGGGCTGGCTGGACCCGCGGCGCGTCCTGGACCGGGTCACCCGTGGGCGGTTTGGTGGCCATTGCGTGCTCCCCTTCGAGCCGGCGGCGGACCTGGGCGGTGTGCTGTGCGCATCGGTGCTGTCCGTGTTCTTCTTCCGATCCTGTCACGCGGCACGGACAGGGCGGGCTGCGAGCCGGGTCGGTCGGGAATGTCAGTGGTCCGTGGCAGGATCGGGGGCGTGGCTGAGACGGCATCGAAGAAGACGGCAGACAACCGACCGCGCCTGCTCCTGATGGACGGGCACTCCCTGGCGTACCGGGCGTTCTTTGCGCTGCCTGCGGAGAATTTCACGACAGGGTCGGGGCAGCCGACGAACGCGGTGTACGGCTTCGCGTCGATGCTCGCGAACACACTGCGTGACGAGGCGCCGACGCATTTCGCGGTGGCGTTCGACGTCTCCCGCAAGACCTGGCGCTCCCAGGAGTTCCCGGAGTACAAGGCGAACCGCTCGAAGACCCCGGACGAGTTCAAGGGGCAGGTCGAGCTGATCGGCGAGCTGCTGGACGCGATGCACGCGGACCGCTTCGCGGTCGACGGCTTCGAGGCGGACGACGTCATCGCCACGCTGGCCACGCAGGCCGAGGCGGCCGGCTTCGAAGTGCTGATCGTCACCGGTGACCGGGATTCCTTCCAGCTGATCACCGACAACATCACCGTGCTGTACCCGACGAAGGGTGTCTCGGAGCTGACCCGGTTCACCCCGGCGAAGGTCGAGGAGAAGTACGGGCTCACGCCGCAGCAGTACCCGGACTTCGCGGCGCTGCGCGGCGACCCGTCGGACAACCTCCCGGGTATCCCCGGTGTCGGTGAGAAGACCGCGGCGAAGTGGATCAACCAGTTCGGTTCGTTCGCCGAGCTGGTCGAGCGGGCCGAGGAGGTCAAGGGCAAGGCCGGGCAGAATTTCCGGGACCACCTGGACGCGGTGCGGCTCAACCGCAGGCTGACCGAGATGGTCCGCGACGTGGAGCTGCCGAAGACCCCCGGGGACCTGGAGCGCGCTCCGTACGACCGCACGGCGGTGACCGGCGTGCTGGACGTCCTGGAGATCCGCAACCCCAGCCTGCGCGAGCGGCTGCTGGCCGTCGACCCGGGCGCGGCCGAGGACGAGGCTCCGGCGCCGGCCGCGGGCATCGAGCTGGACGGTGCGGTGCTGGGCGCGGGCGAGCTCGCCCCGTGGCTCGCCGAGCACGGCGCGCAGCCGCTCGGTGTGGCCACCGTCGACACCTGGGCGCTGGGCAGCGGCGCGGTCACCGAGGTCGCGCTGGCCGCGGCGGACGGTGCGGCGGCCTGGTTCGACCCGGCCGCGGTCGACGAGGGCGACGAGCAGGCGTTCGCCGCGTGGATCGCCGACGCGGACCGGCCCAAGGTCATGCACAACGCGAAGAGCGCCATGCGGGTCTTCCCCGAGCACGGCTGGCAGGTCGAGGGCGTCACGATGGACACCGCGCTGGCCGCCTATCTGGTCAAGCCGGGCCGTCGTTCCTTCGCGCTGGACGCGCTGGCGGTGGAGTACCTGGGCCGCGAGCTGGCCCCCGCCGCGGCGTCCGACGGGCAGCTGGCCTTCGGCGCGGACGACCAGGCCGAGGCCGAGTCCCTGATGGCGCAGGCCCGCGCGGTCCTTGACCTGGGCGACGCGTTCACCACGCGGCTGGCGGAGGTCGGCGCGGCAGAGCTGCTGCACGGCATGGAGCTGCCGACGTCCGCGCTGCTGGCCCGTCTGGAGCGGCACGGCATCGCCGCCGACCGGGCCCATCTGGAAGGCATGGAGCAGCAGTTCGCCGGTGCGGTGCAGCAGGCGGTGAAGGAGGCGCACGCCGCGGTCGGCCGCGAGTTCAACCTCGGTTCGCCCAAGCAGCTCCAGGAAGTCCTCTTCGGTGAGCTGGGCCTGCCGAAGACGAAGAAGACGAAGACCGGGTACACCACGGACGCCGACGCCCTGGCCTGGCTCGCCGCGCAGACCGAGCACGAGCTGCCGGTGATCATGCTGCGCCACCGCGAGCAGGCCAAGCTGCGGGTCACGGTCGAGGGCCTGGTCAAGACGATCGCGGCGGACGGCCGGATCCACACCACGTTCAACCAGACCGTGGCGGCGACGGGCCGGCTCTCCTCCACCGACCCCAACCTGCAGAACATCCCGGTCCGTACGGACGAGGGCCGGGCCATCCGCCGCGGCTTCGTCGTCGGCGAGGGCTTCGAGACGCTGATGACCGCCGACTACAGCCAGATCGAGCTGCGGGTGATGGCACACCTCTCCGAGGACGAGGGCCTGATCGAGGCGTTCACCTCCGGCGAGGACCTGCACACCACGGTCGCCTCGCAGGTCTTCGGCGTCGACAAGCCGGCCGTCGACCCGGAGATGCGCCGCAAGATCAAGGCCATGAGCTACGGACTCGCGTACGGGCTCTCCGCGTTCGGCCTCTCCCAGCAGCTGAACATCGAGGCCGGCGAGGCGCGCGGCCTGATGGACACCTACTTCGAGCGGTTCGGCGGAGTGCGCGACTATCTGCACCGGGTGGTGGAGGAGGCGCGGGCCACCGGTTACACGGAGACGGCCTTCGGCCGCCGCCGCTACCTCCCCGACCTCAACAGCGACAACCGCCAGCGCCGCGAGATGGCCGAGCGGATGGCGCTCAACGCACCGATCCAGGGCACGGCCGCGGACATCGTCAAGGTGGCCATGCTCCAGGTCGACCGGGCGCTGACCGAGGCGGAGCTGAAGTCCCGGATGCTGCTCCAGGTCCATGACGAAATCGTGCTGGAGATCGCCGGGGGCGAGCGGGAGCGGGTCGAGGAGATCCTGCGCCACGAGATGTCCACGGCCGTGCAGTTGCGCGCCCCCCTGGACGTCTCGGTGGGCGTCGGCACGGACTGGGAGTCCGCGGCGCACTGACCTGCCGGAGGTGCCGGACGGGCCCGGGGCGCGCCGCCCCGGGCCCGTCCGCGTATCCGGGCCCCGGGTTCCGCCGCCGGATGCCGCGCCCGTGCCGGCGGACAGCGTGACGACCTGACGGCCACTCACGGCCCCGGCGGGCCGCCGACTTGCTCATGCGATCATACGGTCGGCTCTCGATGGACCGGTGCGCAGCCGACTGATCGGACGGTCGGCCGATGGGGCCACCGGACATCGAGCGGGAACGGGAGCGCGGCGTGGGCGGGGCTGGGGGGCAGGACGAGTCGTCCATGTCCGAAGAGGAGTGGGAGCGGTTCCTCCGCGAATCGGTGGCGGGTGTGCCCGGGGCTCCTGTGGAGCCGTCGGCGCGCGCCCGTGAGGTGGAGCGGCGGCTGGGGGAGAGCCCCGGGCAGCCGGGAGGATGGCGTACGTACGCTCCGGCCCGGCCCCGCCGCAGGACGGGCCGGTACGTGACCGGTCTGGTGGTGGTCGTGGCCCTGCTGGTCGTGACGCTCTTCCCGCAGCAGGTCATCGGCTGGTTCGGCGGCGACGACGGCGGGCAGGACGGGGCGCCGCAGGCCGCCGAGTCGGAGCGCCCGCGGGAGGCTCCCGGAGCCGAGCGGGATCTGCCCCCTACCGTCGCCGAGCCCTTCCGGGGTTCGCCCGCCGCCCGCTGGGCCGACGGAGCGGCCGGAATCACGGTGCCGCCGGCCGAGGCGACCGGCTGGATGGGCGCCGCCCAGGTCGGGCGGGCACTGCGCCGGAGCCGGGACTTCCTGGTGGCCGCGGGCCTCGACTCCCGGGTGCTGCGCGGTGAGCGGCCCACGAAGGCGATCGCGCTGCTGAACCCGCATCAGAAGGACGTCCAGGAGTATCTGCGTACCGCCCTGTCGTCGAAGGCGCCCAGCGGCAGGACCGACCCGCTGCTGCTGTTCAGCCGCTTCCGGCCGGAGCAGTCCCGGCCGGTCGGTGACGTGGTCAGGACCCGCGGCCGGCTCACGTACCGGGAGGGGAGAAAGGGGGCGGTCGAGGTGACGGCTGACGTCACCTTCGTGTACCCGGTCACCCCGGCGGGAGACGGCGGGCGGGACGCGGAGGTCATCCGTACGATCGTGCGGCGCCAGGTGGTGATGAGCTGGGACGACCCGGCCAGGATCATCACCGAACCGGGCACGATGTCCCTCGTCTCCTACGCGCTCGACATGACCAACGGCGGCTGCTCCGCCCCGACCGGCTACTTCGTGCCACCCTTCGGCACGGCCGGCGAGCAGCCCGCCGGCCGGGCCCGCCGGGTCGATCCGTACGACCGCAGCAAGCCGGTCGACACGGGCGACGGTACGACGGCCACGGGCGGCAACTGCGCGACCGCCATCCGCTCCTAGGGCGTCTCGTTCGGCTCGTGCCGGACCGGCCCTCAGGTCCGTCCGGCGGTCACGGGTGCGGCCGGGCGTGGCCGCCGCGCCCGCAGCCGCATCCACACCCCGTACAGCACCAGGCCCACCGCCAGCCCCGCCCCGGCGCCGAAGCAGGCGGTCGGGATGATGTCCAGCGGGGTGTCGATGTGCCCGAAGTACGCGTACCAGCGCGCGCACCGGTGGACGACGCCGAGCAGTGCGCAGACGCCCAGCAGCACCCCCGCCGCCCACCGCCCCCGCCCCTCCAGCACCGGCACCGACGGCGGGACCGGACGCGCCCCGGCGGCACGCAGCCCCGAAGCCGTGAACCGGGCGAGCACGGCCAGGGCCACCGCCGAACTGCCGTACTGCACCAGCTGGAACACCGGGAATCCGCCGACGCTCCCGTCGAGCACCGGCACCAGGCGCACACCCCAACGGTCGTGATGGGTGAAGGCGTCCCAGACGACATGCGTGGCGGCCCCGATCATCGCCGACACCACGAACCCGCCTGCCTCCCGGACACCCCGGGCCCCGCGCCGTCCGCGTACGAACGCGTGGACGCGCCCCTGCCAACCCGCCGGCAGCAGCGCCACCAGTGGTTCGCGCAGCAGCAGCCACAGCGCCACCACGGCCGCGGTGATCAGCACATCGACGGTGAACACGCCCCACACCGAGTGGGTGACCTGCCCGAACTCCATGGCGCCGGGGATCGCGGTGTCCGCGTAGTACGTCATGTCGGGGGCGAACGAACCCGCTACCAGGGCCGAGGCGAACAGCGGCCCACGCGCCGTCCCGTCCCGCCGCATCCCCGGCAGTACGGCGGCGGCATGACTGAGTGTGAACGGCATGGCGGCAAGTATGCGCGAGCCGTGTGAGCCCCCCTGACCACCGCCGTACAACTTGCCGTCGGCAACGTGAAAAACAGGTAAGAACCGGTCAGTGCGCAGTGACCCGGCGGCACAAGTTGCCGTAGGGTCGCCTGAGTCCTGTCGCTGGGGAGCGCGGACTGTCGTCGAAGGGGAGGGGCCAGAGTATGGCAGCGCAATTCGGTCGCCGGCTTCGCAAGGGGGCGACCACCACCGCTGTGGCCGCCGTCGCCGTGGCGGCGCTCTCCGCCTCGGGGGCCCCGGGCGCCACGCTGGTCACCGGGAGCGACGACCCGCAGGCCACCGGGTCGACACCTCCGCCAGACGACAGCGCGGCCACCGGCAACTCGCCGTACTACACGGACCTGCCGCCGCTGAACACCCCCGACAAGCCGGGCACCTCCACGAATCTGCCCGTCACCGGCAGCGCGGAATCCGGCATCCCGGCCTCGATCCTGGCCGCGTACAAGAAGGCCGAGCAGACCGTCGCCGGCAGCGACGCCGCCTGCCGGCTGCCCTGGCAACTGCTCGCCGCGATCGGCAAGGTCGAGTCCGGCCAGGCACGCGGCGGCCGGGTCGACGCGAACGGCACCACGTTCTCACCGATCCTCGGCCCGGTCCTGGACGGCCGGGGCTTCGCCATGATCAAGGACACCGACAACGGGGCGTACGACGGGGACTCGACCCACGACCGTGCCGTCGGCCCGATGCAGTTCATCCCGTCCACCTGGGCGACCTGGGGCCAGGACGGCAACGGCGACGGCCGCAAGGACCCCAACAACATCTACGACGCGGCGCTCGCGGCCGGCCGCTACCTCTGCGCCGGCTCCCGCGACCTGTCCCTCGCCGCGGACCTCGACCGGGCGGTCCTGAGCTACAACCACTCGGACGCCTATCTGCGTACCGTCCGCTCGTGGTTCGACTACTACAAGCGCGGCACCCACGAGATCCCCGACGGAACGGGCACCGTCCCGCCCGGCCTCGGCGGCGGTACGGACCGCGACCCCGGCAGCCCGAGCCCGTCGCCCTCGCCGTCCGGGCCCGGCAGGCCGACCCCCGGCCCCTCGAAGCCGGGCGACGGCGGACCGACCAGCCCCACCCCGGAGCCGACACCGCCCACCAAGCCGGCCGAGACCCTCGCGGGTGTGGAGAACGCGGGTACCGGCCCGCTGACGGCCACCGCGGGCGACGCCTTCGCCGAGCGGATCAAGGTCAGGGCCAGGAACAAGCTCGGCGGCCCGCTCGCCAGGGTGTCCGTGACCTTCACCGTCGTCGGTGACACCGACGCCGCCTTCGACGGCGGGAAGAAGACGGTCACCCTCCGGACCGGCGCCGACGGCACGGTCACCGCCCCGGTCCTGAAGGCGGGCGAGGAGGCCGGGAAGTTCATGGTGCAGGCCGTCGCCACCGGCCGCTCGCTGCCCGCCGTCGCCTACCGCGCGACCGTCACCGGCCGCCCGGCCGACGCGATCGCCAGGACCGACGAGAAGGCGCTGACCACGGAGGCCGGCACCGAGTTCGCCGACACCGTCGAGGTCAAGGCCACCTACAAGGGCGCGGTCGCGGCGGGTGTCGCCGTCACCGCCACCATGATCACCGACGACGAGAAGCCGGTCGAGAACGACAAGGGCCCCTACTTCAAGGACGAGGACGCAGACGGCAAGCCGGTCCGTACCCTCACGGACCTGAAGACCGGTGCCGACGGCACCCTGAAGCTGCCCAGGATCTACGCCGAGGGCACCGCGGGTACCTACAAGCTGCGCCTCACCACCGAGGGCGGCGCCACGGTCGTCATCGAGCTGAAGGTCGAGGCCGCCGGGGCCACCGGGACACCCGACCCCTCCGGGACACCCGATCCCTCCGCGACGCCCGGACCCTCCGGGACCCCCGAGCCGTCGAAGACGCCCGGGGCCTCCGGGACGCCCACCGCCTGACCCCGCTCCCTCACGTCGGAACAGCC
Organism: Streptomyces sp. NPDC007164; assembly: GCF_040634135.1. Classification (NCBI taxonomy): domain Bacteria; kingdom Bacillati; phylum Actinomycetota; class Actinomycetes; order Kitasatosporales; family Streptomycetaceae; genus Streptomyces; species Streptomyces sp. NPDC007164. The sequence continues at coordinate 204,450 of NZ_JBEYFB010000002.1, read as the reverse complement.
CCTTTGCCACCACCCGGCAGAGGGGCTGTTCCACGTGTTCTCATCTCGCGCCCGCGTTGCTACGGTGCCCCAACCCTGACGACCCATCAGATCCATGCTCTCCGGGAGGACCGGCATGCGTGCTCTCGTCGCCGCCGCCATCGGGCTCGCCGCAGCCCTCGCGCTCGTCTTCACCATCACGGCGATCGGTGCCCCGCCCGGAGAGACCTCGCCCGAACCCCTGCTGACCACCGTCCCGGGCCCCAAGAACTAGTGCCCCGATCCGGCACTGACCACCGGAAGCAACCGAAGCCGAGGGAGGGCACCCACATGCGCCGCCGAGCCAGCCTCGTACTCCTGGCATTCGCCGTCTTCTTCGCCGCCATGTCGCCACTGATGCGCTGGTACGCCTTCCCCAGGCTGGCGAAGATCCCGCCCAGCCAGTACCAGGAGACGGTGCTGGAGGCGAAGCCCGCCACCCTCCTCGACTACAACGACAACATGAAGGTGAAGACGGTCCCCAAGGTCACCATCGTGCAGACCCTCAAGGGCAACGTCGAGGAGTCCGAGAAGATCGAACGAAGCGCCGGCCGCGACGTCGTCGTCTGGGACGCGCTTAGCTACGTCGCCGGGCCGGACGGCAAGATGGTCTCCGAGATCCCCGAGCGCTACATCTTCGACGCCCACAGCCAGGCCCCCGTCCACGCCACCGGCGAAATGGTCGACGGCGACCCGGTCAGGCGCGAGGGCATCGAGTTCAAGTGGCCCTTCCTCACCCAGAAGCGCGACTACGAGTACTTCGACGCCCAGGCCCGCACCAGCTCGCCCATCCACTACAAGGGCACCCGCACCTTCCACGGCATGGACGTCTACTACTTCGAGCAGACCATCCCGTGGACCAGGGTCCCGATGCCGAAGAAGATGCCGATCAAGGGCGTCACACCGGAACAGATCGCGAAGACGGGCATGACCCGCTGGTACACCACCAAGCGGATGTTCTGGGTGGACCCGGTCACCGGAGCGCCGGTCAACGGCGAGGAGCTCCACAAGGAGGAGCTGCGCAACGCCCGGAAGATGGGGATGCCGCAGGACACCATGACCGTGTTCGCCGGGCACGTGAAGATGCGCCCGGACTACGTCGAATCGATCGTCGACCTGGTCAAGTCCCAGCGCCTGCTGGTCCTGCTCCTCACCTCGTACCTGCCCTGGGGCTTCCTGGTCCTCGGCGCCGGACTGCTCGCCCTCGCCCTGTGGCTGGAGGCCCGCTCGCGCCGCCCGGACCCGGCACCCGACCCCGCCCCTGCTCCCGCTTGAGCCGCGCCCCGGAGGGCCCGGCGGCAGGCACCGCGGTGTCGCGGGGCTGCCTACCGCCGGGCCCTCTTGGTGAACCGGGTCGCCTCCACCGTCGTCGGATCCTCCGGCCACGGGTGCTTCGGATAGCGGCCGCGCAGCTCCGCCCGTACGGCCCGGTAGCCGTCCCGCCAGAACGACGCCAGATCGGCGGTGACGGCGGCGGGCCGGCCGGCCGGGGAGAGGAGATGGACCAGGACCGGCACCCCGGCCACCCTCGGGGTCTCCCGCAGACCGAACAGCTCCTGGAGCTTCACCGCGAGCACGGGCTGCGCCCCGCCGTACTCCATCCTGATCCGGGAACCGCTCGGCACCTCGATCCGCTCCGGCGCCAGCTCGTCCAGCCGCACCGCCTCGCCGGTCGCCCACGGCAGCAGCCGCCGCAGCGCCTGCCCCGCGTCGATCCGGGCCAGGTCGGAGCGCCGCCGGGCCCGTGACAGCTCGGGCTCCAGCCACTGCTCGGTACGTTCCAGCAACGCGCCCTGCGACACATCCGGCCAGGGCTCGCCCAGCTCACGGCGCAGGAACGCGAGCCGCTCCCGCAACTGCCCGCTCTCCCGCGTCCACCGCAGCAGCCCGAGACCTTCCCGTCGCAGGCCCTCGACCAGCGCCTCGCGCACCAGCCCGGTCGCCGGCTGCTTCAGCGGACGCACCGACAGCTCGACGGCCCCCAGCCGCTCCACCCGGCGGGCCACCACATCGCCACCGGCCCAGTGGACCTCCTCGCCCGCGAACCGCAGATGCCCGGCGGCCGCCCGCGCCGTGTCCTCGTCGATCACGGCTGCGAGCCGCACCCGCGCGGACGCCGAGTGCGCGGGCCGGTCGGCCACCGCGACCGCCAGCCACGGCGCACTGCGCAGCCCCGAACCGTCCCGAAGTTCCGCACCCGTCCCCGACACCATCAGGAACGCCCCCTCGCCCCGGGCCCGCGCCACCCGCTCCGGGAACGCCAGCGCGGCCACCAGGCCCACCGCCACGTCGTCCGGCCCGGAGCCCCGGCCCGCGTCCGCGACGAAGGAGGACAGCCGGCGCACCTCCTGCCGCCACCGCCCCGCGTACCCGTCGCCGCCCCGCCGCGCGGCGCGCAACGCGGCCGCCAGATCGTCCCCGTACTCCCGCGGCGGCTCCTCGCTCAGCAGCGCCACGACCTCGGCCGCCCGCCGGCCGCCCACCTCGGCGGCCCCGTCCAGCAGCGCCCGCGCCAGCCGCGGATGCAGGCCGAGACGGGACATCCGTACGCCCCGGTCGGTCACCCGCCCGTCCGTGTCCACCGCACCGACCGCCGTCAGCACCTCGCGCGCCGCACCCATCGCACCCGCGGGCGGCGGGTCGAGCAGCGCCAGCCCCGACGCGTCCGGATCGCCCCAGCACGCCGCCTGCAACGCGAACGCCGCCAGGTCCGCGACCTTGATCTCCGGGGACGGGAACCGGGCGAGCCGGCCGTCCTCCGCCTGCGCCCAGCACCGGTACACCGCCCCGGGCGCCTCACGCCCGGCCCGGCCCGCCCGCTGCCGCCCCGCCGCCTGCGAGGCCCGCACCGTCGTCAGCGCGCTCAGCCCCCGCGCGTGATCGGTACGCGGCTCCCTGGCCAGCCCCGAGTCGACCACGACCCGGACCCCGGGCACCGTGAGGGACGACTCCGCCACCGAGGTCGCCAGCACCACCCGCCGCCGCTCGCCGGACGACCCGGCCAGCACCGCGTCCTGCACCGCCGCCGGAGCCCGCCCGTGCACCTGGAGCACCTCGGCGGCCACCCCCGCCAGCTGCCCGGCCACCCGCCCGATCTCGCCGACACCCGGCAGAAAACACAACACGTCCCCGTCCCGCTCCGCGAGCGCCCGGCGCACCGTCGCGGCCACGTGCGTCAGCAGCGCCGGATCGACCCTCATCCCGTGCGGCGGCCGCACCGGAGCGGCGGGCGGCGCCCAGACCACCTCCACCGGATGCGAGACACCCTCCGCCTCGACCACCGGGGCATCGCCCAGCAGCCGCGCCCAGCCCTGCGCGTCCGTCGTCGCGGACGCGGCGACCAGCCGCAGATCGGGCCGGATCGCCTCCCGCACGTCGAGCAGGAACGCGGCGACCGTGTCCGCGTCCAGATGCCGCTCGTGGCACTCGTCGATGATCACCGCGTCGACCCCGGCCAGCTCCTGGTCGCGCTGCAGCCGCTGGAGCAGCACACCGGTGGTCACCACCTCCACCACCGTGTCGCGCCCCACCACCCGCTCCCCGCGGACCGTGAACCCCACCCGGCCGCCGGCCCGCTCCCCGATGAGCCACGCCATCCGCCGCGCCGCCGCCCGTGCCGCGATCCGCCGCGGCTCCGCGACCACCACCCGGCGTACCGGACCGCCGCCGGTCAGACCGGCCAGGACCAGCGGTACCAGGGTCGTCTTGCCGGTGCCCGGCGGGGCGCACAGCACTGCGGCACCGCGGTCGTCGAGCGCCCGCTCCAGGGCGGGCACAGCGGTGCGTACGGGCAACTGGTCCAGGGCGTCGGTACGGATCACGCCCCCAGTCTCGTACGATCCGCCCCTGCTCCCGTACCGGTACCGGATCAGTCCCGTTCGCAGACGAAGATCGCCGTGCCGGGAATCAGGTTTCCGCGCAGCGGGGACCAGCCGCCCCACTCCTGGCGGTTCCAGGCGGGCCACTCCGGTTCGACGAGGTCGACCAGCCGGAAGCCGCCGGCCACCACGTCCCGCACCCGGTCGCCCAGCGTCCGGTGGTGCTCGACGTACACGGCCTCGCCCCGCTCGTCCTGTTCGACATAGGGAGTGCGGTCGAAGTAGGAGGCCGCGACCGACAGGCCCTCCGGCCCCGGCTCGTCCGGGAACGCCCAGCGCACCGGATGCGTCACCGAGAAGACCCAGCGGCCCCCGGGGCGCAGCACCCGGCGCACCTCGCGGAACACCTGCACGGGGTCCGCGACGAACGGCACCGCCCCGTAGGCGGAGCACGCCAGGTCGAAGGAGCCGTCCCGGAACGGCAGCACCCCGGCGTCCGCCTCCACCAGCCGGACCGCCGGCCCGTCGCCGATCCGCAGCGCGTGCTGCAACTGCCGGTGCGAGAGGTCCAGCGCCACCGGCCGGGCCCCCTGCGCGGCGAGCCAGCGCGAGCACTGCGCGGCGCCCGCGCCGATCTCCAGGACGTCCAGGCCCCGCAGCGACCCGGCGGGACCCAGCAGACCGGCCTCCGCCTCGTCGAGCCCTTCCGGGCCCCAGACGAAGCGGTCGTCGCCGAGGAAGGCGCCGTGGTCGCTCTGGTACTCGTCGGCGTTCCGGTCCCACCAGCCGCGACTGGCCCGGCTGCTCTCGGCCTCCGACGCGTCGCGGCGGGTCGCCTCGGGTTCGGTCCCGGGTTCGGCCGGGTAGATCTCTTGGCTCATCGTGTCCGTCGTTGTAGTTTGCCTTCACCCCGCCGCACGCGGTACGTACCTGGGGGGTACCTGTGAGTACGGCTCCCGTGCCCATGGGTTTGTCTCCTGGGGCCGATCTGGCCTCGGGGAACACGAGTTGTGCCGGATATGCGCCGTTGCGCCCCCGGTGTGCGCCTTCGCGCATTGACCGTGCCCGGCTGCCCCCGTATGCTACAAGTTGCGCTGCGAGCCTGCGCGCCTCAGACCTAGCAGGCCGCGCTCGCATCTGTTGTATGTCCCCTCGGTTCACGAGGCGCCTCCCGGTCCAGCGGGTTCGGTGTTTCCCGAGCTGTCCGGCTTCTGCAGAGGTGATACGGGCTCCCGGCGTAGCAGTACCTACGACTCACTGTCCGTACCGGAGCCCTTTCCCACATGACGAGCAGCACCGAGACCACCGCCACCACTCCGCAGGTTGCGGTCAACGACATCGGCGACGCGGACGCGTTCCTCGCGGCGATCGACGAGACGATCAAGTACTTCAACGACGGCGATATCGTTGACGGTGTCATCGTCAAGGTTGACCGGGACGAGGTTCTCCTCGACATCGGTTACAAGACCGAAGGCGTCATCCCGAGCCGCGAACTCTCGATCAAGCACGACGTCGACCCGAATGAGGTCGTCAAGGTCGGTGACGAGATCGAGGCCCTGGTTCTCCAGAAGGAGGACAAGGAAGGCCGCCTGATCCTCTCGAAGAAGCGCGCTCAGTACGAGCGTGCCTGGGGCACCATCGAGAAGATCAAGGAAGAAGACGGCATCGTCACCGGTACCGTCATCGAGGTCGTCAAGGGTGGTCTCATCCTCGACATCGGCCTCCGCGGCTTCCTCCCGGCGTCGCTCGTCGAGATGCGTCGTGTCCGCGACCTTCAGCCCTACGTGGGCAAGGAGCTCGAGGCGAAGATCATCGAGCTGGACAAGAACCGCAACAACGTGGTCCTGTCCCGCCGTGCCTGGCTGGAGCAGACCCAGTCCGAGGTTCGCCAGACGTTCCTCACGACCCTGCAGAAGGGCCAGGTCCGCTCCGGCGTCGTCTCCTCGATCGTCAACTTCGGTGCGTTCGTGGACCTCGGCGGCGTCGACGGTCTCGTGCACGTCTCCGAGCTGTCCTGGAAGCACATCGACCACCCCTCCGAGGTTGTCGAGGTCGGCCAGGAAGTCACCGTCGAGGTTCTCGACGTCGACATGGACCGCGAGCGCGTCTCCCTGTCGCTCAAGGCGACGCAGGAAGACCCGTGGCAGCAGTTCGCCCGTACGCACCAGATCGGGCAGGTCGTTCCCGGTAAGGTCACCAAGCTCGTTCCGTTCGGTGCGTTCGTGCGCGTCGACGAGGGCATCGAGGGTCTGGTCCACATCTCCGAGCTGGCCGAGCGCCACGTGGAGATCCCGGAGCAGGTCGTCCAGGTCAACGACGAGATCTTCGTCAAGGTCATCGACATCGACCTTGAGCGCCGTCGCATCAGCCTCTCGCTGAAGCAGGCCAACGAGGCCTTCGGTGCCGACCCGGCCTCGGTCGAGTTCGACCCGACCCTGTACGGCATGGCCGCGTCCTACGACGACCAGGGCAACTACATCTACCCCGAGGGCTTCGACCCCGAGACCAACGACTGGCTCGAGGGCTTCGAGGCTCAGCGCGAGGTGTGGGAGACGCAGTACGCCGAGGCGCAGACGCGCTTCGAGCAGCACCAGGCCCAGGTCATCAAGTCCCGCGAGGCCGACGAGGCCGCTGCTGCCGAGGGCGCTGCCGCCCCGGCCGGTGGCGCCCCGGCTGCCTCCGGCGGCAGCGGTGGCGGCGGCTCGTACTCCTCGGAGTCCGCGGACAACTCCGGCGCCCTGGCGTCGGACGAGGCCCTGGCTGCCCTGCGCGAGAAGCTGGCGGGCGGCCAGAGCTGACGCTCTGCCCCCTCCGGTCGATGATCGACCGCAGTAGCTGAAAAGTGAGGCCCGCTCCCCTCGGGGAGCGGGCCTCACTCGTTCCGGGATCCGATTACGGTGTGACCGCGATGTTGGTCAGCCCCTTGCCGCCGGTCACCGTGTTGCCGCTGTACACGGTGGTCGGGCAGTCCGTGCCGTAGTTGGTGACGTTGACGGCGAGCTGCTTGTCGCCCTTGGCGCCGGTCAGGTCCGAGGTGTTGTCGCGGAAGACGGTGCCGCAGCCCCAGCCGCTCTGCTGGGTGTGGGTCTCGTAGCCGTTGTTGGTCGTACGGGAGCCCTTGTTGCCCTCGACCAGGACGTCATTGCCCTTCACGTCGACCCAGGAGTCGTCGTAGTTGGCGCCGGTCAGTCCGCTGCCGTCGAAGGTGTTGCCGATGATCCTCGCCCCGGTGGTGCCCTCCTTGATGTCGACGTTCTCGCCGCCGACCCCCGGGCCGATCGTGTTGTCCAGGATCTGGACCCCGTCGCTCCGGTCGGAGAGATCGCCGGCCGTGCCGACGTAGACGCCCTCGCCCATGCCGCGGCCGTCGTGCCCGGTGTCGTAGATCCGCGAGTTCTTGACGACGCCGTTCCTGCTGGACCTGCGGAAGTGGACGCCCTCCATGTCCAGGTCGTGCACGGTCACCGAGTCGATGACGACGCCGGTGGCGGTGTCGGCCATGATGCCCTTCTGGCCGCCGGTGACGGTGATGCCCTTGACGGTCCAGTAGGAGGCACCGTCGAGGTGCAGTCCGTAGCCCCCGCCGGCGGTGAGGACCGCCTTGGCCGAGCCCGTCAGGGTGATCCGGGCGGAAGTGGTGCCGGGGACGGTCGCCTTGAAGTTGCCGGTGTATGTGCCGTCGGCGAGCCGGATGGTGTCGCCCGGGGCCGCGGCGGTGAGGGCGGACTTGAGCTGGGCGGCGGTGCTCACGTCGATGACCGTCGCCGCGCCCGCCGCGGTGGCGGAGGCGAGGGCGAGGCCGCCGGTGGTGAGCGCGGTGGCCAGCAGGGCGGGGAACAGAGTGCGGGTGCGCATGGGGGGTGCCTTCCCGTCGAAGGAGTCCGAGGTTCTCGTACATGAATGTGGGGCGAGTCTCTGAACGTTCTGCCCAGTGACGGTAGGGACGGGGTGTGGCCCTGTCAATGTCTGGACCAATGCTTGGCGAGGGTGGGCCGGTGAAGCGGGTGAACCGGGGAACGGCTGTGTGGTGCACGGGGAGCTGACGGTCCGTTGCCCGCCCGTGCGCGGAGCCGGCGGCCAGGGGTCTGCCATGAACTCGGCTTCACCGGCCCGTTGTTCACCGACATGAACATCAACGCCTGTGCCCCGAGCGGGAGGGCGGACGCCCGCCACCGGAGCCCGCCTTGCGGGCCGTACCCGGGTTCTCGCATCGGATCCGGCATGAACCGGCGGGTGAAAGGGCACAGTCCGGGAATGCCTGTGCCCTGCCGGACGTTCTTCTCGACGAACACGAGGAGGAGCGGTAACCGTGCCTGATCCGCAGAGTTTGTACGAATGGGAGCCGAAGGGCCTGGCCGTCGTCGACATGGCGCTCGCCCAGGAGTCGGTCGGCCTGGTCATGCTCTACCACTTCGACGGATACATCGACGCGGGCGAGACCGGCGAGCAGATCGTGGACGGTCTGCTCGAAACGCTGCCGCACCAGGTCGTGGCCAGCTTCGACCACGACCGTCTGGTCGACTACCGCGCACGACGCCCGCTGCTCACCTTCCGGCGCGACCGCTGGGCCGCCTACGAGACCCCGACGCTCGACGTCAGGGTCGTGCAGGACGCCACCGGGGCGCCCTTCCTGCTGCTGTCCGGGCCCGAGCCCGACGTGGAGTGGGAGCGCTTCGCCGCCGCCGTCGAGCAGATCGTCGAGCGCCTCGGTGTCCGCCTCGCGGTGAATTTCCACGGCATCCCGATGGGCGTCCCGCACACCCGCCCCGTCGGCATCACCCCGCACGGTAACCGCACGGACCTCATGCCCGGCCACCGCAGCCCCTTCGACGAGGCGCAGGTGCCCGGCTCCGCCGAGTCCCTGGTGGAGTACCGGCTGATGGAGGCCGGACACGACGTCCTCGGCGTCGCCGCCCACGTCCCGCACTACGTCGCCCGCTCCGCGTACCCGGACGCCGCGCTCACCGCGCTGGAGTCGATCACGGCCGCGACCGGCCTGGTCCTGCCGAGCGTCGCCCATGCGCTGCGCACCGAGGCGCACCGCACCCAGACGGAGATCGACCGGCAGATCGACCAGGGCGACGAGGAGCTCGTCTCGCTCGTCGAGGGCCTTGAGCACCAGTACGACGCGGTCGCCGGATCCGAGACCCGGGGCAACCTGGTCGCCGAGCCGGTGGACCTGCCGTCCGCCGACGAGATCGGCCTCGAATTCGAGCGGTTCCTCGCGGAGCGCGAGGGGGACGCCTGACCACCCCCGCCGGTCACCCCCTCGTACTAGGCTGCCGGGCATGCTGAAAGTGGGCCTGACCGGTGGGATCGGCGCCGGCAAGAGTGAAGTGTCACGGCTGCTCGTCGGATACGGGGCCGTGCTGATCGACGCGGACCGGATCGCCCGTGAGGTCGTCGAGCCGGGAACCCCCGGGCTCGCGGCCGTCGTCGACGCGTTCGGCGCCGGCATCCTCACCACCGACGGCACCCTGGACCGGCCGAAACTCGGCTCGATCGTCTTCTCCGACACCGACCGGCTCGCCACTCTCAACGCGATCGTCCACCCCCTGGTCGGCGCCCGCTCCGCCGAGCTGGAGCGGGCCGCGGGCCCCGACTCGGTCGTCGTCCACGACGTCCCCCTCCTCACCGAGAACGGCCTGGCACCGCTCTACGACCTGGTCGTCGTCGTGGACGCGAGCCCCGGGACCCAGCTCGACCGGCTCGTACGGCTGCGCGGCATGACCGAGCCCGAGGCCCGCGCCCGGATGGCCGCCCAGGCCACCCGCGAGCAGCGGAGGGCCGTGGCCGACCTGATCATCGACAACGACGGACCGCTGGAGGACCTGGAACCGCAGGTCCGCAAGGTCTGGTCGGAGCTGACCGGGCGGGCCGCCGCGGCCGGCTGACCCCGGCACCGGCCGGACCGGAATACCCGGTCGCGGCCGGACGTTGGGAACCCGGTGACGAAGGAAAGGACGAGACCGTGCCCGAGAGGACCCCGGAGACCGACGTCATCGACTTCCGCGCGGCCGAACACCTGCTGGCCGCGCGCGACCCCAGGGGCGCGGTGAAACTGCTGGATTCGGTGATCGCGGCCCATCCGGAGAACACCGCGGCCCGGCTGCTGCGCGCCCGCGCGTTCTTCGCCGCCGCCCAGCTGCGCCCCGCCGAACTCGAATTCGAACTCGTCCTGGAGCGCGAACCGGACAACGCCTTCGCGCACTTCGCGCTGGCCCGTACCTTCGAGCGCTCCGGCCGCACCGACCGGGCCGCCCGCCACTTCCGGCTGGCCGCCGCGCTCGACCCGAACCCGGAGTATCTGAAGGCGGCCCGCTTCCCGGCCCAGGACTGACGGCCGGCGCCGGGCGGGCGCGCCCCCGGCGGCGCTTCAGTGCCCGTACCTGCCGCGACCGCCGTGGTCGGGTTCGTACGGCGGGATGTTGCGACCGGGCTGGTAGTGCGGGCCCTGGTGGATGTGGTGGACGATCACGGTCAGATCCACCAGGACCAGCAGGAGCAGCAGGCCGCAGGCGGCGGCCCAGCCCGGCCGGTCGGTCAGCGCGAAGGCGGCCAGGCCGAAGACGGCCCAGGCCAGCCCCCATAGACTCAGCCAGAGCCGCAGCCGCAGTGGGCTGCGGGCAGTCGTCGGTTCATTGCCGGTACGCATGGCGATCGCCTCTTCTACCAGGATGGACCCGCGACGGCGTTTTGGGACATCTCGACGTCGGACTGAGGAGAGCGTGCGTGAACGGCACATCGTGGGAGGGCCGCACCGGCCGCAGGGCGAGGGTGCGTGGCTGTCTGTTGGGCGGGGCGATTGGGGACGCGCTGGGGAACCCGGTGGAGTTCCTGTCCCTGGCCGGTATCCGCCGGGCACACGGTGAGCACGGCGTACAGGGCCTGCTCCCGGACGAGGAAGGGGTCGTCGGACGGGTCACGGACGATACGCAGATGACCCTGTTCACGGCCGAGGGGCTGATCAGGGCCCATGCCCGGACGGCGTCCGAGGGGATCGGCGGCGCCGAGACCGAGCTCGTACGGAACGCCTACCTCCGTTGGCTGGACACCCAGAACCACCCCGCGCCGCCCATCGCGGGCGGTGACAACCCGATACGCACCGGCTGGCTCCGGCAGCAGCCCTGGCTCTACGCCCGCCGGGCCCCCGGCAACGCCTGTCTGACCGGGCTCGCCACCGGCCACCTCCCCGAACCGACGCGCCGGCTCGGTGAACCCGGACCCGTCAACACCGGGTCCAAGGGGTGCGGCACGGTGATGCGGTCCGCCCCCTTCGGGCTGCTGGGCCAGGACGCCGAGGCGGGCTTCCGGCTCGCGTACTGGTGCGCGCAGATCACCCACGGTCACCCGACCGGCGCGTACGCCGCCGGGGCCCTCGCCGCGATCGTCACCCACCTCCTGGAGGGCGACTCGACGGCGGGCGCCGTGCTGAGGGCGATGGAGCTGCTGCGCCACCACCCGGGGCACGAGGAGACGACGGCGGCGCTGCGGGCCGCCGTGGATCTGGCCGCGGAGGGTGCGCCGACCGGCGAGAAGGTGGAGACGCTGGGCGCGGGCTGGGTCGCCGAGGAGGCCCTCGCCATCGCCGTGTACTGCGCCCTGGTGCTGCCCGGCGCCGACCAGGTGGCCCCGGCGCTGCTGCTCTCGGTCAACCACTCGGGCGACAGCGACTCCACGGGAGCGATCTGCGGCAATCTGCTCGGCGCACGCCACGGGGACGTACACCTTCCGCCGTCCTGGCTGGTGTCGACCGAGGGCCGCGCGGTGATCACCGAGGTGGCCGACGATCTCTGCCTGGAGGCGGAGCACGCGGTCGCCTGGCCGGCCGGACGGTACCCGGTGTGCTGACGGGCGGCGGGGTCACCACCGTTCGGCACACCGGGTCTTGACGCCGCGTCAGTCGGTCAGCAGCTTGGTGCGCAGGGCGGCCACCGTCGCGTCGTCGAGCTTCAGGCCCTCGCGTACGTAGGTGTCGAAGTCGCCGTAGATGTGGTCCACCTCGTCGAACGCCGCGCGCAGCCAGCTCAGTTCGACGGCCTTCGGGTTGCCCAGGTAGTCGTTGCTGGCGAGGAAGTCCGCCTCGACGGTCTCGCGCGGGACGCCGAGCAGGGTGAGCAGTACGGCAGCGCTCCAGCCGGTGCGGTCCTTGCCCGAGCTGCAGTGGAAGACCGTCGCACCGGAGTCGTTCGTGGCGACGGCCGTGAGCAGGTCGCGGAAGGCGTAGTCGGCGCCCACGAAGTTGACCATGAACGGGTAGCCGATGGACTGGCCGAGGTCGGACGAGCCGGAGAACAGCCCGGCCGCGATGGCCTCGGCCAGTGTCATCAGGGCCGAGTCGTGGAAGCGGATGCCGTGGCTGAGCGACACCACGTCGGCGACCTGGTACTTCACACCGGCGGGCACCCGGTCCGGGTCGTCGTGCCGCTCCACCGCGTTGCGCAGGTCCACGTCGAGGGTGAGCCGCTGGGAGACCAGGCGCTGCTGCTCGGCGTCGGTGAGCTTGTTGACCTTGTTGGAGCGGTAGACCAGCCCCGGGCGGACCCAGCGGCCGTCGGTGGTGCGGTAGCCGCCGATGTCCCGGAAGTTGCGGGCGGACTCGATCCCGAGCGAGCGTTCGGCAACGACCAGCGGGGAACCGCTGTCCGGCACCAGCCGGAAGTACCAGCGCCCCGCCTCGGCGAGGGCCGCGGCGGGGACGGTCAGCGAACCGGTGCCGGGGGCGGTGCCCACCGGGGTGCCGGTGGTGGCGTCGGGGGAGGTGACCGCGGTGACGGTCACCGAGCCGGCGGCGGAGGACCAGGAGATCGTGTAGCCCCCGTCGGCGGCGCGCTTGGCGGTGGCCGCGGTGAACGGTACCGCGGCGGCCCGGGTGCCGGCCTCGGCGCTCGCCGCGGGTGCGCCGGCGGGCGTGGCGGCGAGGGCCGGCGGTACGAGGACCGTACCGGCGAGCAGGACGGCCGCGACGGCTGCCTGGGTGATGCGGTGCGTGCGCATGGTGCTCCTTGTCTGCATCCCTGTCAGGGGGGTGGGGGGTGTCAGGAGGCGGGGACGGCGGTGCACGGCGTGGTGCCGCAGACATTGATGACACGGCCGGTGGTCAGGAAGGTGGCCTTCTGCTGACGCGCGGCCGACGAGTTGCGGGGGTCCGAGTGCGGATCGTGGCCGTACTGCGGCCCGTTGGGCGGGGTGTTGGTGAGCGGCGGGGTGGGCGTACCGCTGTCCCACACCGTCATCGCGGAGCCCCGGTAGGGCAGTTGGCCTCGAAGGACGGTCCCGATGCCCCAGTACGGGACGGTGTCCGGGCTGCGGCCCGGTGCCAGTGCGGGGGCGATCAGCCGGGCGCCGAGGGTGCGCGCCTCCACGTCGGCCGCCGCGTTCGCGACCTGGTGGTCCCCGTACGCGATGTGCATCAGCACCTGATGGCGGTCGGTGAGGTGGCTCGCATACCCATTGGTCTCGCCGCGGTCCCACACCATCTGGAACAGCTGGAGGACGATCTGCTGGCGCAGTTTGTCCGGGTAGGAGAGGTCCAGGACCTGCTGGAACGGGGCGAAGTCGGCGCTGCGGTTGAGGAGCAGGCCGTAGTTCATGCCGGTGACGCCGAGGACTCCGCGCCGGATGTCGGGCGAGGCGGCCATCAGCGCGCCGCCGAGGATTCCGCCCTGGCTGTTCCCGTCGTAGCCGATGCCGTGCCGGGTGTCGACGAGCGGCCGGCCGGCCGCGTCGCGGAAGGCCGGGTCGGTGCTCAGCCCGTCGGCGTGGATCAGGGCGCGGGCGAGGAAGAGGGCGTTCAACATGCCCTGTTCGCTGCGTTCGGGGACGGCGGGGAAGAGGTTCGGGTCGGCGAGCGCGCCGAGCACCGTGGGAATGTCCTCCTCGGCCATTCCGATCCAGTCCGTCGCGCAGAACGTGAAGTTGTGCTCCGCCGCCATCGCCTTGACATTGCCGGCGCCGACCTCGGAACGGCGGCCGAGGAGGCCGTGCCCGTAGAGGGCGGGGTGCGAGGCGGCACGGAAGGCTGAGCGCGGTATCTCGCAGCGGAACGTGGCGAGCTGGGTGTTGAGCGGGAGCTGCCGGGGCAGTCCGTCGCGGCCGCGGTGCAGTACGGAGCCGGGCGGGCCGCCGGGCAGGTTCAGATAGCTGGGCACCGTGATCCGGCCGGTCACCTCCCGGGCGATCCGGGGGTCCTGCTCGGCCGTGAAGTCGGTGACCTGGGTGACGGCGAACCCGGGGGAGCGGCCGCCGAGCCGGCGGAACGCGTCGTCGCGGACGGTGAAGAGGTCACCGGTGAGACCGCGGGTGCTCGCGACGGTGAAGTCCCAGGCCAGATACAGCCCTTCGGACCGCACCCCGGCCCTGCGCAGCGCCTTGAGGGCCGGGCGGAGCTGACGCTGCCGGGCGCGCAGCGGATGCCCGCCGGGCAGCGTCCTCCCGGCGACGGCGGCGAACGGATCGGCCGCCGGGACGGTGCGCCCCGCCCCGTCCTTGAGGTTCCGCAGGGCGACGGCGTAGTGGTGGCCGTCGCGGAAGTTGCGCGCGGGATGGATCAGCAGGGCCCGGCGTGCGGGGTCGGTGGCGTTGGAGTCCGGCTCCGCCCAGTACGGCCACCGCTCGCCGGTCCGGGTGTCCAGCAGTACGACGGGGGCGTCCGGGGCCAGGGAGCGGCCGATGTCGGTGATCGGGGCCGCGCCGGTCGCCGCCGGGTCGAGGCCGGGGACGTGCGCGATCAGCGTCGAGCCGGGGGAGAAGCCGTCGGACCGGTTCCAGGCCGTCGGGTCGACGGGCCGGCCGGCCGTGGCGTGCGGCAGGACGGCGGAGTCGAAGGCCACCCGGCGGCCGGTGTCGGTGGCCGGGTCGGGCCGGGTGTACCAGTCGTTCGGGAACGGCAGCAGGCACTCGACGGGCGCCAGCGGGTCGCAGCCCGGCCCGGACGGCCCGGCGGCGTGTGCCGGCCGGGCGTCCGGGACGAGCAGGGCGGCGGCGCCGAGCGCCGCCGCCAGCAGCCCGCGCAGCAGGCGATGGAGCAACTCCGGTCAGCTCCCCTGGAGGCGCGCGCCGATGATGGCGGCGTAGTTCGCCTCACCCTTGCGGTTGGGGTGCAGCGGGGCGGCGGCCGCGGTCGGCACGTAGCCCTCGACCCACTTGTCCGACGGGGCCTGGCAGGAGTCGTGTCCCTTGCTGGGCGTGGCCAGATCGATGTACTCGGCCCCGTGCGCGGCGCTCTGCTCGGCGATCGCCGAGTTCATCCGGTCGACGCTGCCCTGGAGGAAGTCCGCGTCCACCGGCAGGACCGGCTGTAGCGGCCAGCAGCCGCCGGGCTTGATGTACAGCCCGTACCCCGTGACGATCACCCGGGCCTGCGGCGAACGCTGGTGGATCGAGTCCAGTACGACGCCCAGCTTCGGCGCGAACTCCGCGATGCGCTGCCCCACCTGGTCCACGCCGCCCTCGTTGTACTTCTCCTTGCACGGGGTGGCGTTCGGGTCGAGGGTGGTGCACTTCTGCGCGATGCCGACCAGTCCGGCGTCGTTGCCGCCGATGGTCAGCGTCACCAGGTCCGTGTCCGGGCGCAGCGCGTCGAACTGGGGCGGCGCCGAGCCCATCGGGATGTCGAGCAGCGACAGCGACTGCTTCTCGGTCATGTGCTTGGAGGCGGCGCCGCTGCACGTGACGTCGGTCAGCGAGGCGCCGAGGCGATCGGCCAGTTCGTGCGGGTAGTTGTGCGTCGAACGGCCGCAGGCCACCGGCCCCGTGATGTCGGGGATGAGCGGTCCCGAGGCCATGGAGTCGCCGAGCGCGACATAGGATGTGGCGCCGTCCGTACCGGCGGCGGATGCCGGTACCGCACCGGTCCCCACGGCCAGACCGGCCAGGGCGAGCGCGCCCATGACGGTCCTGGCGGAACGACAGATGCCCTTTTTCTGCGGCATGTTCACGGAATCCTCCGACGGTGGGGGGCGGGAACGTGGCATGGCGTGTGACGCCGGTCATCATGCAGACTCAAGTGCCGTCGTTTAACTGGTGGGTAACGCAGACTTCTGCGGGGGAACTTGTGACGCGTGACAATCGGCCGCTCGTCATCACGGGCGAGCACGGTGTCCCGGGCGGGCCGGGGAGCCGTCCGCTGTCCATCGCCGGACGTCCGGTCGCCGCACAGCTGCGTGCCCGGGTCCCGGCCCTGACCGGCCGTGTCGTGGCCCGGCTGCTGGCCGACCTGCCGGTCTACGCCGATCTGCCGCACGAGGAGATCTCCGGCGACATCGCCGACATCGTCCAGCACAATCTGCGGCTCTTCGCCGACGTCGTCGAGCACCGCCGCCCCGCCACGGACGCCGAACTCGCCCAGCAGCGCGACTCGGCGGCCCAGCGCGCCGAGGAGGGCGTGCCGCTGGACGCGATCCTCACCGCCTACCAGGTCGGCACCGCGATGTGCTGGCAGGAGACCGCGAAGGGGGCGCTGCCCGGCGATCTCGCCACCGTCCTGGAGATCATGGACCGCATCATGGTCCTTCAGCAGCAGCTGACCTCCGCCGTCAGCGGCGCGTACCTGGAGGCCCGGCAGATCCTCGACAGCCAGGACCACGGCGGCCGGCACGCCCTGATGGCCGCCCTGCTGACCGGTGAACCCCTGGACCGCTTCACCCACCGCACCGGACTGCGCCCGGCCGCCCGCTACCTCACGATGACGCTCGCACTCGCCCCGCACCCCGACGAGCTGAATCAGCCACCGGGGCCCGGCGCGGGCGTCGCGGCCCGGCGCAAGATCCGCCGGGTCCGCACGGCCCTCGACCACTTCGCCGGAACGCCGGTGCTCACCGCCCTGGACGCCTCCGGCGGCACGGTGCTGCTGCCCGCCGCCGAGCCGCCGCCGTGGCACGGACCGGGCGGGCTGCGCGCGCTGATCGGGGAGGCGACCCGCGCCGCCGGGGTCCCCATCACGGCCGCCGCGGAGACCGCCGAGCCGGAAGCGGTGCCGGCCGCGGTGGCCCGTAACGCCGAGATCGTCGATCTGATCGCCCGTACCGGCCGGCCGCCCGGCCTGTACCGGCTGGCCGATGTACTGCTCGAATACCAGCTCAGCCGGCCCAGCGAGGCCCTGCACGGGCTCGCGCTGCTGCTGCGCCCGCTGGAGGCGAAGCCGGAGCTGCTGCGCACCCTGGAGACGTACCTCGAACTGGGCCTGGACCGGCGGGCCACCGCGGCCGCCCTGCACATCCACCCCAACACCGTCGACTACCGCATCCGCCGCATCGACCGGCTGACCGGCCTCTCCCCGGCCCGCCCGGCCGACCTCCAGCACATCAGCGCGGCACTGGTCGCCCGTCGCTCGGTGTGAGCCGGTGCGGGACGATCCGGAGCGGGGTGAGCGGAACTGCGGTCAACTGCCGTTCGTTCAACCGAACATGAGTGGACAACTGGTGCGTGAAGGGTATTCGGGGACGGGCCCCGGCGAGATCACACCGGACGGTTGCGCGGTCGAGCTGTACAGACGGCTCTCCGTCGGCGGCGAACCGGACGTGATCGCGGCGGCGGTGCCCGCCGGGGCGACCATTCTGGAACTGGGCTGCGGCGCGGGCCGGATGACGCACCCGCTGATCGGGCGCGGTTTCGAGGTCACCGCCGTGGACGAGTCGGCGCGGATGCTGGAGCACATCCGGGGCGCCCGCACCGTGCGCAGCCCCATCGAGTCGCTGGACCTCGGCGAGGAGCGGTTCGACGTGGTGATGCTGGCGTCGTTCCTGGTGCACGCGAGCGAGCACCGGGTGCGTGACGGGATGCTGCGGACCTGCCGCAAGCACGTCAAGGACGGCGGCGTCGTGCTCATCCAGCGCGAGGGCGCCGACTACCACACCGACCTGCCGCGGGAGAGGACCCATCCGGCCGGATACACCGTACGGATCGTCTCGGCGGAGCCCGTGGGGGACGGGGTGGACTCGGTGCATGCCGAGTACGTCTTCGACGACGCGCGATGGACCCAGACGTTCCGGTCGCGGGAGCTGTCGAAGGAACAGTTCGAGGGACACCTGGAGGCGGCGGGCCTGTCCGTCGACCGGTATCTCACGGACGACGGGATATGGGTGCGCGCGGTGCCGGAGCGGCCTCGGGGCGAGTGAGCCCCGCGGCCCGGGAGCGCCGGCTTCCGGACCGCGGACGGGCGTGGCGAACGAGGCCGGCCGGTCAGTGGACCGTGCTGTAGCTGCGCCAGGGCAGGGCGGAGCCCGCGTTGACATCGGTGACCGACCTCGCGACGTAGGTCGTGCCCGGACCGGTGCAGTTGCGGGTGCGGTACAGAATGATGTCGACCAGGGTGCCGTTGCTCACCACCTTGGCGCCCGAGGGGGCGAGCCGGTGGCAGCCCTTGACGGGCGGGCTGTTCACCGTGATCTCGACATTGCGCTCCGTCGTGTAGGCGATCGGTCCGACCGCGGTCCGGCCGAGGCCGGAACAGCCTGCGACGGTGAGGGTCAGGAGCGCGGTCCCGGCTGCGATGCCGAGACGGCGGCGTCGGTGAGCGATCACGGGCATGGGTGGGGTCCTCGTCTGTCTCGTCCGGCTCGTTGCACGGCACTGGCGCCGCGCATGCCACGGGGTACGCACGGATGGTCACGGAGCGCGTACTCGGTAGGTGCTGACGCTGGCCACCCTGCCCACTCCCCGAAGCCCCGGCATCCGGGGCGCGGCCGGGCGGGGGACGGGCGGGAGGGCGGGGACCCGATCCATGTTCATATCGATTGATATTGGGCATACCGTGGTAATAGCGACTGATTCGTGTGATCTGCATGATTCTGGATCACCCGAATCGGCAGCTTTCGGCAGTTTCCGGCTTTCAGGGGGCCGTCATGGTCCAGGAGCTCGTGATCGCGATAGTGGCGGCGGCCTCGGCGGGCGCGCTGTACACGGCGGCGGCGGCCAAGGTCGTCAAGCAGTACGAGCGCGGTGTGGTGCTGCGGCTCGGCAGGCTCCGTGACGACGTACGAGGGCCCGGGTTCACCATGGTGCTCCCCGGCATCGAGCGGCTGCGCAAGGTCAACATGCAGATCGTGACGATGCCGGTGCCGGCACAGGACGGGATCACCCGGGACAACGTCACGGTGCGGGTGGACGCGGTCATCTACTTCAAGGTCGTCGATGCGGCGAGCGCCGTGATCCAGGTCGAGGACTACCGGTTCGCGGTGTCGCAGATGGCCCAGACCTCGCTGCGCTCGATCATCGGCAAGAGCGATCTGGACGATCTGCTGTCCAACCGCGAGAAGCTGAATCAGGGCCTTGAGCTGATGATCGACAGCCCGGCGGTCGGCTGGGGCGTTCAGATCGACCGGGTGGAGATCAAGGACGTCTCGCTGCCGGAGACGATGAAGCGCTCCATGGCCCGCCAGGCCGAGGCCGACCGTGAGCGGCGGGCCCGGGTCATCAACGCGGACGCCGAGCTCCAGGCGTCGAAGAAGCTCGCCGAGGCGGCGAAGGAGATGTCCTCCCAGCCGGCCGCACTCCAGCTGCGTCTGCTGCAGACGGTGGTGGCGGTGGCGGCGGAGAAGAACTCCACGCTGGTGCTGCCGTTCCCGGTGGAGCTGCTCCGCTTCCTGGAGCGGGCGCAGCAGCCCGCTCAGCAGCCGCAGCTCGCGCAGCAGCCCGCAGAGCAGCCTTCCGCGCGGCAGCAGGTGGCGCCGCCGCAGACCGGTCAGCCGCAGCGCGCCGCGCAGGGCCAGCGACCCGCGCAGGCTCAGCCGAGGCCTCGGCCTCGGCCGCCGTCGTCCGGGGCATCCGCACCCACCCCCTCACCCCCGCCCGTGCCCGCACCGCCGAACGCCGTTCCGGCCCGGCCCTCCCGTCCGAAGCCATTGGCCAGGCACTGAGCCGGCCCGCCCGCACCGGCCCTCTGCCGACCGTCCCCCGCCCTGGTCCGACCGACACGGACCGGGGCGTTTCATGTCGTGTCTGACCTGCTGGAACACGGGTGAGAGTCCGGTTGTCAGAGCCCCCGCCTAGACTCGCAGGAGTCGACAAAGAACAAGGCGATCAAGAGGGTCCAAGAGGGCCGAGCCGATCAGGGCGGGAGGGGAGGGGACCGATGAGTACGGCACAGCACCAACAGGACGCCGCCACCCTCCGTCTGCTGCGCTGTGCCGCCGTCTTCCTGCCCGCGCCGCTGCCGAGAAGCGGGCGGGTTGCCTTCTGGGATCCCGCGGGCGGCCCTCTCCCGGAGCCGGGCGACGTCCGCGCGCACCCCTCGGACCCGGAGAGCCCGGCCCCCGGTGCGAGCACGGCCGAGATCACCGTCGCCCGCCGGCACGGGCAGGGCGACGACGTCCGAAGGCAGACGGTGCCCGCGCTGCTGCTGCCCGTCGCCGATGCCCTGCCGCTGCTGGTGCGGGCCCGACACCAGGAGTCCGCCCACCCCGCCACGCGCTGCTGGGGCGCCGCAGCGCTCCAGGCGCTCAACCTCGCGGCGCGCGGCAGGCTGCTCCCCGGTCTGACGGTCGACGACCACGACGCCTGGCGGGCCGGGCCGCGCGACGCCGAGGACATCGCCCATCTCCGGGCGATCGCCGCCGCCATGCCGGGCGAGGGCCACGCGGTCCCGCTGCCGGACCTCACCCCGCTCCGGCTCCCCGACCCCCAGTGGCTGCTGGGCTCCTTCCTCGACGCGGTCGCCGACACCCTGCCCCGTACACCCGCCGCGGCGTACGCGATGGGGGCGCCCTTCGCGTCCCGCGAGGCCCAGCACCTGCCGGGGGCGCGTGACTGGGCGGTCGAGGTCGCGTCCGGGCTCGACGCGGGTGTACGGGTGTCGCTGCGCCTGGACCTGTCGGCGTACGAACTCTTCGACACGGCCGACGCGTACGACGCCTCCGGTACGTATGGCACCGCCGGTACGTACGACTCCTCCGACGCACACGGCATCTCCGACGTCACCGGTCCCGGCGAGGGCGAGGCCGAGGTCACCGCGCACCGCACCGGCGCCGCTCGGCACGCGGCCGCGGCCATCACCCTGGTGCACAGCCTCGCCGACCCGACCTATGTCACCGACGCCGCCGCGCTGTGGAACGGCGGGGCGGGCGAGCCGTTCGGCCCGCGCGCCAGGATCGACGCCGTGCTGGCTCTGCGCCGCGCCGCCCGCGTCTGGGCGCCGCTGGAGCGGTTGCTGGACCAGCCGGTGCCCGATGTGCTCGCCCTTGAGGAGGACGAGCTGTACGAGCTGCTCAGCGACGCCGGAGCCCGGCTGACGGCGGCCGGAGTGAGCGTGCACTGGCCCAGGGAGCTGGCCCGTTCGCTCACCGCCTCCGCCGTCGTGCGGCCCGCACCCGGCTCGGCCACCGACGGCACCTCGTTCTTCGACGCCGAGCAGCTCTTCGCCTTCAACTGGCAGCTGTCGCTGGGCGACGAGCGGCTCACCGAGGCGGAGATGGACATCCTCGCGGAGGCCCACCGGCCGGTGGTGCGCCTGCGGGACCAGTGGGTCGTCGTCGACCCCGCGCTCGTACGCAAGGCACGCAAGCGGGAGCTCGGCCTGCTCGATCCGGTCGACGCCCTCTCCGTCGCCCTGACCGGCACCGCCGAGGTCGACGGCGAACAGGTCGAAGCGGTGCCCGTCGGTGCGCTGGCCGCGCTCCGCGAGCGCATCACCGCCGACCACACCGTCATCGCCCCGCCGCCCGGCCTCGACGCCACCCTCCGCGACTACCAGCTGCGCGGCCTGGCCTGGCTGGACCGGATGACCTCGCTCGGCCTCGGCGGCTGCCTCGCCGACGACATGGGCCTGGGCAAGACGATCACCCTCATCGCGCTCCATCTGCACCGCGCCCACCCCGAGCCCACCCTCGTGATCTGCCCCGCCTCCCTCCTGGGCAACTGGCACCGGGAGATCAACCGCTTCGCTCCCGGTGTCCCCGTGCGCCGCTTCCACGGCACCGACCGCACACTCACCGGGTCCGGCGGCGGCTTCGTCCTCACCACGTACGGCACGATGCGTTCCAGCGCCGCCCAACTGGCCGGTCACGGCTGGGGCCTGATCGTCGCGGACGAGGCCCAGCACGTGAAGAACCCGAAGTCCTCCACGGCGAAGGCGCTGCGCACCATCCCGGCCCCGGCCCGGGTCGCCCTGACCGGCACCCCGGTGGAGAACAACCTCTCCGAGCTGTGGGCCCTGCTCGACTGGACCACCCCAGGACTGCTCGGCCCCCTCAAGGCGTTCCGGGCCCGGCACGCCCGCATCGTCGAGAACACCGGCACGGCCGCCGGGCTCGCCAACGACGAAGCGGTCGAACGGCTCTCCCGGCTGGTCCGGCCCTTCCTCCTGCGCCGCAAGAAGTCCGACCCGGGCATCGCCCCCGAGCTGCCGCCCAAGACGGAGACCGACCACCCCGTCTTCCTCACCCGCGAACAGGTCACGCTCTACGAGGCGGCGGTCCGCGAGACGATGGCGTTCATCGAGGCGTCGGAGGGCATCGCCCGGCGCGGCCTGATCATGAAGCTGCTGGCCTCGCTCAAGCAGATCTGCAACCACCCCGCGCAGTATCTGAAGGAGGAGCCGACCCGGCTCGTCGGCCGCTCCGGAAAGCTCGCCCTGCTCGACGAACTGCTCGACACGATCCTCGCCGAGGACGGTTCCGTCCTCATCTTCACCCAGTACGTGACCATGGCCAGGCTTCTCTCCGCCCACCTCACCTCGCGCGGCGTCCCCTCCCAGCTCCTGCACGGCGGCACACCGGTCGCCGAGCGGGAACGGATGGTGGACCGCTTCCAGTGCGGCGAGGTCCCGGTCTTCCTGCTCTCCCTCAAGGCGGCGGGCACCGGCCTCAATCTCACCCGGGCCGCCCACGTCATCCACTACGACCGCTGGTGGAACCCGGCCGTCGAGGAACAGGCCACGGACCGGGCGTACCGCATCGGCCAGACACAGCCCGTGCAGGTGCACCGGCTGATCGCGGAAGGCACCGTCGAGGACCGGATCGGTGAGCTGCTGGAGGCCAAGCGGGCCCTGGCCGACACGGTCCTCGGGACCGGCGAGGCCGCGCTGACCGAGCTGAGCGACCGCGATCTGGCCGATCTCGTCTCGCTCCGGAGGCCGGCATGAGCCCCCGCCCGCACACCGGCCACGACCCCCGCCCCGTCGCCCGCCCGCGCCCCGGCCCCGACGACCTGCGGCGCACCTTCGAGGCCGTACCGCCCCGCACGGGGGACGGCGACGAACCCTTCGCGGACAGCTGGTGGGGGCGTGCCTGGGTGGCCGCCCTGGAATCCCTCTCGATGGACGAGGCCCGGCTCTCCCGAGGCCGTACGTACGCCGACAGCGGCAAGGTCGCCGCGATCACCGTCACCCCCGGCCGGGTCGTCGCCTACGTCCACGGCAGCCGCCCCCGCCCCTACCGCTGCGAGCTGCGGCTGCGGACCCTCGCCGACCCCGACTGGGACACCTTCCTGGACGCGGCAGCGGTCCGGCCCGGACACCTCGCCGCGCTGCTCGGCAAGGAGATGCCGCACTCACTGGCCGACACGGCGGCCGAGGCCGGCATCGCACTGCTGCCCGCCGCGGGGGACCTCGACCCCGGCTGCTCCTGCCCGGACCACGGCTGGCCCTGCAAGCACGTGGCCGCGCTCTGCTATCAGATGGCGCGGCTGCTGGACACCGACCCGTTCGTCCTGCTGCTGCTGCGCGGCCGGGGCGAGCGGGAGCTACTCGAAGAGCTGGGCCGCCGCAACGCCGCCCACTCCGCGCGGGAACGCCCCCCGGCCCCCGACACCCCCTCCGTGCCGGCCCGCGAGGCCCTCGCAGACCGCTATCTCCCGCCGCTCCCCGCCCCGCTTCCGGTGCTGCCGCATCCCGCGCAGCCGCCCTCGTACCCGAGCCTGCCCGGCGCACGCGACCCGCTCGCCCTCGACCACCTCGCCACGGACGCGGCGGCCCGCGCGCAGGCGCTGCTCACCACCGGCCTCGATCCGCTCGCCGGACTCACCTCCTGGCAGGACGCGGTGCGGCTGGCCGCGTCCCGGCCCACAGCCGGGCTCACCGCCACCACTCGCGCCCTCTACCGCGAGCTGGCGTACGCCACCGGCCGCACCACCACCGACCTGGCCCGCGCGGTCGCGGCCTGGCGCCAGGGCGGCGCCGGAGGGCTGGCCGTCCTCGAAACCCCCTGGGATCCCCCGGCCGGCCCCTTCGACCGGGCCCGCCCCGCGCTCGCGGCCGCCGGCTTCCCCCGCTTCCAGCCCCGGCGCAACCACCTCACCCACCCCGGCGGCACGCTCCAGCTCCGCTTCGGCCACGACGGCCGCTGGTACGGCTACGAATCCGACCCGGGCGAGGACGACTGGTGGCCCCGCGCCACGCCGGACACCGACCCGGTGAGCGCGCTCATGGAGCTGAGCGGGGGCTGAACCGGCCCTGTGGGCCTCAGGAGTTCTGCAGATAGACGAAAAGGGCGATCAGGAACACGGCGACGATCGGCAGCATGATCAGCCCTGCTTTGCGGAACGCCTCGTTGTCCTGCTGGGACAGGCCCTGGTCGGCGCCGTGCACCGATGCCAGATGCTCCCCCGCCATGTCGACGATCTTCTTCATGGTCAGGAGCGACGGCGACCAGTCGCAGTGGGCGCAGACGAGGAAGTCGCGGTACGGGTCGTACCGGAAGTCCCGCTCGATATTGACCGTGAACACCTGACCGTCCGGTGTCGTGGCCGTGAAGTGGCGTACTGGCGTGCCCATGTGGATCGTTCCCCGTTCGGTGCGTGTGTACGGTCCCGTACCCGGCCGCGGCACAGTACCCGACAGGACCGCGCCCGGTCCCGCCGCCGTCGGCGCGGCAGCACGGCATCCACGACATCCCCGGCGAAGCCGGGCGGCACCGGTTCGCGGCGGAGCAGTACCCCCATCCGGACCGCCCCCGCGATCAGGTCCAGCGACAGCATCGGGCCGGGGCCCGCGGGGAGTTCGCCGCGGCGGGAGTTCACGCGCCGGCGCACCGGATCAACCGGCCGCGCGGGCGCAGGGCCCGCGCGGCGGCATGACCGGCGGCGTGACCGACGGCATGACCGGCGGCGTGGCCGGGTGACGGCCCGGGTTGACGGCTGGGGTCAGAAGTCGGCGGTCGTACGCTCTTCGAGCCGGGCCACCGAGTCCTGGGCGTAGGCCTTCTCGTAGGCGTCGCGGATCCGCTCGATCTGGATGTCGCGCACGCGGGCCTCGGACGCGGGGTAGAGCAGGGTCAGTTCGTAGCTGCGCTCCCGTTCGATGACGCCGTTGGAGTCCCGCCACTGCCCCCGGCCGTCCTGGATGGTCAGCCCGTTCGGGAAGCGCGGTGTGACCTCCTCGTCGATGAACGCCAGGAACTGACGATCGGTCACATTCGGTCCGCCGTCGGGGCGTTCGGTGCCGAAGAGGAGCCGGGTCTCGATGTACGCCTTCCCGCGTGTGGCGAGGGCCGACGCCGTGGACCGAGAAGCCGCAGGGGCTTCGTCGCCGAGCGTGGCATACGCGACGGGCGTGCCCACGGCCAGTACGGCCAGGGCGACGGCGGCCGTGGTCAGCGCGGTGCGCTTCTGCGGGCCGGTGCGGCCCTGCGGTGACGTGAAGCGGTGGATGCGAGGCAAGGCGGGGCCTTCTTTCGGCGTCCGGGGAGGCGGTGGCGGGTGGTGTCCACAAGCGGGTGATGTCCGCAAGGGGGTGGTGTCCGCAGGCAGGTGGTGCCCGCGAGCGGATGGGGTCCGTACGCGGGGCGCCTGGGGAGAGCCCACGGGCCGGGTGGTGCGGACCTGCGGGCCTCACTGTGACAAGAGGCCCCCGCCGGACAGTGGCAAGGACATGGGCGTCCGGTGGAAACCACCCGTACGCGTCGGTCCGGAGCGTCGGCGAAATCCCGCTGCGCCCCGGCGCACGGGCCGCCACAATCGCCGCATGACCACGGAGATCGGCCGGATCAATCCGGAGCAACTTCACCCCACGCCCGGCTATCACCACATCACTGTCGTGGAGGCGGTCCGGACCGCGTATCTGGCCGGGCAGTGCCCGCTCGACCGCTCGGGCACCCTGGTGGGGCCGGGCGACCTGGACGCCCAGATCGACCAGGTCGTGGCCAACGCACTCGTCGCGTTGGCCGCGGTGGGGGCCGGACCGGCTCAGGTCGTCCGGTCGGTGATCTACGTCGTCAGCGACGATGCAACGGCCCTGGGAGCCACCTGGCACAGACTCATCGGCTCGGCCCTCGGGCCCGCGTTCACCAGCGCGAGCACACTGCTCGGCGTCGCACGGCTCGGCTTCACGGGACAGCTCGTCGAGGTCGATCTGACCGCGGCCCTGCCCGCCCGAGCCGCCGAAGCAGCGGAACGAGCCCCGCGGTAATCGTTTGTTCGTACCAGCTCGGCGCTGTTAGGTTCCGTGACGTGGCGAAACTCAATCAGATCATCGCAGTGGAGAAGGGCGTCAAGTCCAAGGCTCACCAGGACCTGACGGCGGCCCATCACGGCCTCCAGAAGACCGGCCTGCTTGCCGGAATCTCCCGGACGTACCAGCCGAAGGACGAGGAGGGCGAGCAGCTGCCGCCCGAGTCGACTCTGGTGCAGATCAAGGCCGAGGACGTGCTGCGGGAAACCGCGGCGACCCTGACCCGGCTCTTCGATGTGACCGCCACGAAGGACTGGGCGAACTGCTCGGCCCGCGCCGACGTCAAGGTCGACGGCCGGGTGCTGGTGAGCGAAGTTCCCGTCTCGTATCTGCTCTTCCTGGAGAAGCAGCTGACGGACCTCAACACCTTCATCCGCAAGCTGCCCGTGCTCGACGCCGCGGAGGCCTGGACCCAGGACCCGTCGACGGACTCCTGGAAGACCGAGCCGGTGCGGACGCTCCGTACCAAGAAGGTGCCCCGCAACCACGTGAAGGCGGAGGCCACCGAGAAGCACCCGGCGCAGGTCGAGGTGTACTACGAGGACATCCCGATCGGGTACTGGACGACGGTGAAGTTCTCCGGCGCACTCCCCGCGCGGCGCGTCAACGAGCTGCTGGACCGGGTGGAGAAGCTCCAGCAGGCCGTGAAGTACGCCCGCGAGGAAGCCAACGGCGCGGACGTCACCGACCAGCGGGTGGGTGATGCGGTATTCGGTTACCTCTTCGGGTGACCGACCATTGATTCCCCGGCCGACCAATTTCGGCCGGGGTGCGCCAGGAGCGCAAGCTGAAACTGAAGCTTGTCGTGACGACGCGGTTCCAGTGGAGGTTCGAGTCCTCCCCCCGGCACTCAGTGCGCTCCGGCGCACGAACGGGCCGGGGTGGCCCAAATGGTAGAGGCAGACCGCGATCAATCTCAGACTCTTGCTCCAGACTCAGCATTCGCCACCCATCGCCGAATCAAACGGGCCCGTGCCCACGGGCGTCGAGATGCCGGTTCGACTCCGGCCCGCAGAGCTTCGATCTGCGGTCGTCTAAAGGCAGGACGCGGCGACATCAACCTGACACGGGTCCTTAAAAGTGTCGGCGTGCCGTACGGGTGGCACACCAGGGCTCGGGGGCCGGCTACGCCCCCGGGCCCGCTCCTGTTCCGGGCGACGCGCAGTCAGGCGCTCGCGGGCAGCGACACCCCGCGCCCCGCGAAGAAGCGCTCGAAGTCGGGCAGCGCCAGCTCCGCGGCCCGGGTCCGCGCCGTCGTCCCCGACGGGTTGTGGAAGTGGACGCCCGTGCCGTCGGCCGTACGGGACGTCAGCAGCACCAGATGCCCGCCCCGCCCGGGAGCCGGCCGCCCCGGGTACCGGATGCCGTAGTGCACCGAGGCCATGACCGTACGGCCGCCGTCCAGCAGGCCGAGGATCTCCTCCGGCGAGAGATGCCGGTGCACCGTGGCGTCCACGCCGTGCGCCTCGCGTGCGTACTCGGCGAAGGGGGCGTAGATCAGCCCCCGGATCTCCCCCCGCGCGTCCTGTGTGTAGGCGCCGTACCGGAGCGCCCCGTCGCGCAGCGCGAACAGGGACGGGGCCCCGGCGCCGAGCGCCATGCGCAGACAGGTCATCCCGCACAGATGGCCCGACCAGCGCGCGTACTCGGCCGGTGACTCCGCGCCCGACTCCGCCCACGCCGGGTCGGTGGCCGGATCGACCCCGTCCTCCACGATCGGGCCGACGAGTCCGGGCGAGGCGAACTGGGTGTGGACGGGAAAGCGGCAGGCGGAGCAGGTCACCGGGGGCATCCGATCACTGGCGGTATCCGGTCAGGAAGCGGCCGATACGGCTGATCGCCGCGTCGAGATCGTCAGCGTACGGGAGCGTGAGGATCCGGAAATGGTCGGGCCGCGGCCAGTTGAAACCGGTGCCCTGGACGACCTGGATCTTCTCCCGCAGCAGCAGATCCAGCACGAACTTCTCGTCGTCGACGATCCGGTGCACCTTCGGGTCGAGGCGCGGGAACGCGTACAGCGCGCCCTTCGGCTTCACGCACGACACCCCCGGGATCTCGTTCAGCTTCTCCCAGGCCCGGTTGCGCTGCTCGTACAGCCTGCCCCCCGGCGCGACCAGCTCCCGGATCGACTGCCGGCCGCCCAGCGCGGCCTGAATGGCGTACTGCGCGGGCGCGTTGGGGCACAGCCGCATGGAGGCGAGCGTGGTCAGCCCCTCCAGATAGTTGCGGGCGTGCTGCTGCGGGCCGGAGACCACCATCCAGCCGGAGCGGAAACCCGCCACGCGGTACGTCTTCGACAGGCCGCTGAAGGTGAGGCAGACCAGGTCGGGAGCGAGGGCCGCCACACTGTGGTGCTCGGCGTCGTCGTACAGGATCTGGTCGTAGATCTCGTCGGCGAACACCATCAGGCCGTGCCTGCGCGCCAGGTCGAGGATGCCTTCGAGGATCTCGCGCGGGTAGACGGCACCGGTCGGATTGTTCGGGTTGATGATCACGACGGCCTTGGTGCGGTCGGTGATCTTCGAGGCCATGTCGGCGAGATCGGGATTCCAGTCCGACGCCTCGTCACAGGTGTAGTGCACGGACTTACCACCCGCGAGGGTCACCACCGCGGTCCACAACGGGTAGTCGGGGGACGGGACGAGCACCTCGTCCCCGTCCTCCAGCAGCGCCTGGACGGCCATCGAGATCAGCTCGGAGACGCCGTTGCCGAGGAAGACGTCGTCGACCCCGACATCCGGCAGTCCCATCGCCTGATAGCGCTGCGCCACGGCCCGGCGGGCGGACAGGATGCCGCGCGAATCCGTGTAGCCGTGGGCCTGCGGAAGCATCCGGATCATGTCCTGGACGACCTCCTCCGGCGCCTCGAAACCGAAGAGCGCGGGGTTGCCCGTGTTGAGCCGGAGCACGCTGTGGCCCGCCTCCTCCAGGGCGTTGGCGTGCTCGATGACAGGGCCCCGGATCTCGTAACAGACCTCGTTGAGCTTGCTGGACTGCCGGAATTCCATGCGGTGGCCTCCCCGACCTGATTGCGATACTTGGTTTTACCAAGCTCAGGCTTGGAAAGTCCAACAACATGTCTAGACTGCGTCGCATGCCACGTCAGCAACAGCCCGCAACACGCCCGGTCCGCCGCCGGAGCTACGACCAGTTCTGCGCCACCGCACGCGCCCTCGATTCCGTGGGTGACCGATGGACGCTGCTGATCGTCCGTGAACTGCTGGCGGGCCCCCGCCGCTACACCGACCTGCACGCCGACCTTCCGGGTGTCAGCACGGACGTGCTCGCCTCCCGGCTCCGGGACATGGAGCAGAACGGCCTCGCCACCCGCCGCCGGCTCCCGCCGCCCGCCGCCGCCTCGGTCTACGAGCTGACCGAGCGCGGCCACGGACTGATGCCGGTGCTCGCCGCGCTCGCCGAATGGGGCGCGCCCGCGCTCGCCGAACGACGCCCGACCGACGCGGTGCGGGCCCACTGGTTCGCGCTTCCACTGCTGCGCGCGCTGGACGGGCCGGCCTACTCCGGGGTCGTCGAAGTACACCTGGACGAGGGCGAGTTCCATGTGCGCGCCGGCGTTGCGGAGGAGGGAGAGGCGGTGTACGGGGACGGTCCCGCCGACCGTGCCGATGCCCGTATCGCGCTGGACGCCGAGGTCTGCCTGGAGCTCGCGCGCGGCGGGCTGACCCTCGCGGAGGCCGTCGAGGGCGGCCGTGTCGAGGTGTCGGGCGACGGGCCGCTCGCCGCTGCGCTGCGCGGTGAGTGACGGGGCGGCAGGAGAGTGAGCTGTGGTTCGCCCTCGCCGCGTGAGCTGCCGCGCCGACCTCCGCGTGGATCATGGACACCGGCCGGTCCGGGGGCGATCGCCGGACGCCGAGGCGGAGGAGCCGGGTGTGCGCGGCGGTGGGCAGCGGAGGAACGGCGAGCGGTGGGCGGGCCGGGGACGGTCCGCGAAGGCCCTGGCTCTGGTGGGCTGTGTGGCCGCGCTCGGCCTCGTGCGGCCGGTGGCCGTCGCCACCCCGGGCAGCGGAGTGAGCGGCACGGTCCTCGCGAAGGGCACATCGACGGGGAAGCTGGAGGTGCGCACGCCGGACGGCCGCACCGATGTGACCTTCCGGACCATCACGGTCGAGCCGGGAGGCTCCACCGGCTGGCACACCCATCGCGGCCGGCTGATCGCCGTCGTCAAGTCCGGGACGCTGACGCGCACTCTGGACGACTGCTCGGTCCAGGAGACGCCCGCGGGCTCGTCGTTCATCGAGCCGTCCGGGGCCGACCACCGGCACATCGGGCGCAACCTGGGCACCGAGCCCGTCGTGCTGTGGGTGACCTATCTGCTGCCGGAGGGCAGCGAACTCTCCGACGAAGCCGAGGCGGTGGACTGCGGCACGGGGAGAGGGCGCGCGCCGTCCGCCCACCGATAGCGCCGGACCGGCCGGCCGGACGGCCGTCAGTTGGCGAGCGTCTCGCCGTACGCCCCGAAACCGGAGATCACCAGGCCGTCGCGGAAGATCAGCACCTCGCTGACCCGGCCGCCGATCTGGTTGCGGTAGTCGATCACCAGGGCGTGGACGCTCACCCGGACGTCCACCAGCTCGAACCTCAGCTCGGGGATGCGCTCCAGGCCCGTCGCCCAGTACGCGCGCAGCGCCTCCTTGCCGTGCACCGTGCCGGAGGCGTCGCCGGTCAGCTGCGCGAGGACGGGTGAACTGAACGTCACGTCGTCGTGATAGTGCGTCAGAATGTGGTCCAGATCATGGGAGTTCCAGCCGTCCAGCCACTCGGCGGCGAATGCGCGGGCGAATGCGAGGTCCATGGGGAAGAGCGTAGGAGGCGGACCCGCCGCGGACGGAGCATTTTCGAATGAGGGAGACAGCGGCCGACGACAGGAGGGAACGGCCATGAACGGGCAGATCCCGCAGGACCGGACGGATACGGGCGGACTCGACCCGGCGCGGCGCGCCGCGTTCGCGCAGGAGCTGCTGCGGGCGCTCGCCGCGTACTGCCCCGGTTCGCGAGCGGAGCTGCGGGGCTCGCTCGCCCGCGGAACGGCGGACGAGTACAGCGACATCGACATCGCCTGGACGGTGCCCGACGACCGGTTCGACGCCTGCCTCGCCGCCGTTCCCGAGGTGCTCGGAGCGGTCGTGCCCCTGGACTCCCTCCGTACGGATCCCGATTCGCGGAACTCCCGTGAGCGGCGGCTGCTCTTCGTCGCCTTCCGAGGGCTTCCGCTCTTCTGGCGGGTGGATCTGGAGTTCGTGGCGTCCCGGGCCGCCCGGGGCGAGGGCCACTCCGCGGCGCCCGGTGACGGCTGGTCGCCGTACGCGAGCGCGCTTGCCAACGCGGTCGCCGCGACGAAGGCCGTACTGCGCGGGCAGCCGACGAACGCCCGGGGGCTGCTGGAGCGCGGCTTCCGGCGCATCGACGCGCCGGACGACGTGTCCGGGCGGTGGTACGCCGACATCCGCAGGCTCGCCGAAACGGCGGCCGGGCGCGAACCGGAGCTGCGCCCCCTCGCCGACCGGGTGCTGAGCCTCGCCGAGGGCCACCGGGCGCAGCTCAGGTGGTGGACGTTTCCCGCCGGCGTACGCGAGCGGGTCGACGAACTGGTCCTGGCGGGACGGGACATCCAGGCCGTCCGGGCGATGCGGGAGAGTGGCATCGCACCCCGTCCGGAGCTGCACGAATGCGTGGAGGTGCTGGACGGGCGCCACCGGGCCCTCGCCGACCGCATGCCGCCCCCGGCCCGCCCGGACGTGGACACCATGGCCGCCGCTGCCCGCGCTCTGCCCCGCGGTCCGGTGGCCGTCGAGGCGGTCTGGGACGGCGACACCCGGGGCTGGGCCGTGGTGCTGACCGCCGTTCTGGCCGGGCCGTGGGAGAGCGTCGTCCTGGACGGCTTCCGGATCGGCGCGGCGGGGACCGGCGAGGCGGCGCGGACGGGCCGGGAACTGGCGGAGCGGCTGGGCGTCCCGTTCCGCTTCGCGAGCCCCGACGAACCCGACGAGGACGCCCCTCGCTGGTGGGACGCCCGGCACTGAGCGCCCGGCACTGAGCGGCGGGCACCGAGCGGCCGGCCCGGGGCGACGACGGGCCGGGAGCGATGACGGACCGGAGGCGACGACGGGCCGGGGGCGATGACGGACCGGAGGCGATGACGGGCCCGCGCGATGATGGGCGGGTGCGATTCGAAGCGATCACCTGGGAGCGGCTGGCCGAAGCCATCGCCGCACGGACCGACACCCTGGAACCCGCCGACGGCGGCCCCTGGCTGAAGGTCGCCGTGGACGGCGCTCCCGCGGCCCGCACCGGGGAGCCGGCCGACCGCGTCGCACAGGCGCTGCGGGTCCGGGGCCGCGCGGTACTGGTGGTGTCCACCGAGGGTTTCCTGCGGCCGGCGAGCCTCCGGTACGAGTACGGCAAGGAGGACCCCGACTCGTACTACGGCAGCTGGTTCGACACGGGCGCGCTGTGGCGCGAGGTCTTCGGGCCGCTGGAGGCCGGCGGGAGCGGGCGGGTGCTGCCCGACCTCTGGGATCCGGTGACCGACCGGGCCACCCGCAGCCCGTACCGGCCGCTGCCCGAGGGCGGGGTGCTGGTGGTGCACGGGCCACTGCTGCTGGGGCACTGGTTCCCGTTCGACCTGAGTGTCCATCTGCGGCTGTCGCCGGGCGCGCTGCGCCGCCGTACCGGGGAGGCGGAGCGCTGGACGCTGCCCGCCTTCGCGCGGTACGAGGACGAGGCGGCGCCCGGCGACCACGCGGACGCGGTCGTACGCGCCGACGATCCGCTGCACCCGGCCTGGACCGGGTGGCGCGGGACGGCGGGCTGACGTCACGGTCGGGGAACGCGGCCTTCGGCCGTACTCAGGGGCCCGGACGGCCGCCCACGGTGGTGACCGCCTCCGCGCCCGCCCGGCATCCCGCCGCCGCGGCCGAAGCGGCGTCCGCACCCGCCAGACGCGCCGCGAGAAAACCGCCGGTGAACGCGTCGCCCGCACCCGTCGAGTCCACCGCCCCGCCTGCCTGAACGGCCGGGATGTGCCCGGTCACCGCACCGGCGGCGGCGAGCAGGGCTCCGTCCTCGCCGAGCGTGACGACCACCCGGCCCACCTGGAGACTCAACTTGGCTGCGGCATCGGCCGGTTCGGGCAGTCCGGTGAGCAGCCGGGCCTCGTCCGCGTTGGGCAGCAGCAGATCGGCGCCCTCCACGGCGGCCAGGAACCGGTCGGTGCCCAGCTCGGCGAGGAAGCCGGCCGAGGCCGGGTCGACGCTCACCGGGATCCGCCGCGACCGCGCCTCCCGCAGGGCGAGCAGGGCCGTCGCACGGCTCGTCGCGGCGAAGAGAAGGTAGCCGGAGAGATGGAGATGGGCGACGCCGTCCAGCATCGACGGTGACCAGTCGTCGGGGGACAGACGGAGCACGGCACCGCTGTCGGTGAGGAAGGTGCGCTCGGCGGTGGAATCGACGAGCGCGACGACGGTGGCGGTCGGCGCTTCCTCGTCCACGGCCAGCAGAGAGCGCACCCCCGCCCGCCGCAGCGCGGCCCGGTGCCAGTCCGCGCTGTCGGCACCGACCCTGGCCAGCAGCCGCACATCGGCACATCCCGAACGGGCCGCCCAGCAGGCGACATTGGCCCCCGCGCCGCCGGGAAGGGTACGGATCCGGGCCGAGGTGTCCGTGCCGTGGACCAGTGCCGTCCGGTGCCGGGCCACCACATCCGTGACCACGTCCCCGATGACGAGCAGCCCGCCGGCCGTCGCCCCGTCGTCAGTGGTCGTCCGGTCACCGCCCGGCGCCCGGCCGTCGGTCATTGTCCGGCCGCCCGGCCGGGCCGCGGGGCCGGGCCCTCGGGAGGCCGGGCCGCCCAGGCGCCGGAGATCCGCGCGGCGAGCGACACATTGGCGCGTACGGCCGCCAGATTGGCCTCCAGCGAGGCGCCGCCGGTTCCCCGCATCAGCCGGTCCAGCAGGAACGGTGTGACGGCCTGGCCCACGATGCCGCGCTCCCGGCATTCCGCCAGGGCCTCGGCCAGCACACGGTCGTGGAGTGCGGGATCCAACTGGTCCGCCACGGGGACGGGGTTGGCGACGACGAGCGCGCCCCCCGGTCCGCCGAGCACGTCCTGGGCCCGCATCACGTCCGCGACCTCCTCGGGCGTCCGCACGGTCCAGTCGACCGGCTCGCCCGAACTGGTCAGATAGAAACCGGGGAAGAGGCCGGTGCCGTATCCGAGAACGGTGATGCCCAGCGTCTCCAGGCGTTGCAGCGTCGCCGGGACGTCCAGGATCGACTTCACACCGGCGCACACCACGGTGATGCCGGTCCGCGCCAGGAGCCGGAGATCGGCGGACTCGTCCTGGGTCCGCGTCCACTCCCGGTGTACGCCGCCGAGGCCGCCGGTCGCGAAGACGCGCAGCCCGGCGCGGGCGGCCAGGAACGCCGTGGCGGACACGGTCGTCGCCCCGCTCGCGCCCGTCGCCAGGGCCGGCGCGAGGTCCCGGTGCCCCAGCTTCCGCATCCCGGGGTCCGTGGCGACCCGCTCCAACTGGGCTTTGTCCAGGCCGATATGGGCCCTTCCGTCGAGTACGGCGATCGTCGCGGGCACCGCGCCCGACGACCGTACGAGCCCTTCGAGCTCCTCGGCGACCCGCAGATTGCGGGGACGCGGCAGACCGTGGGCGATGATCGTCGACTCCAGGGCCACGACGGGGTGGTGCGTGGCGAGGGCCGCTCGTACCTCGGGGGAGAGGACGGGGGCGCAGGGGTGTGCGCGATGCGACGCGTTGGATGACATGTCCACATCCCTGTCGCGGGCGCGGCCGCCTCAAACGTGCGGCCGGGGCGACGGACCCGTCCGGCGCGCGCCGGACTGGCCGGGATTCCGCTTGCCATTTCGGCGCATCCTGCTGCCGAGTCGTTTCCCGTCGGTCGCTAAGGTGACCGGCCATGACCACATTTGATCAAGCCCCTGCCTCGTTCGCCGTGCACATTCCGAACGCGGAACTTGAACCGGAGCCGCTGGACCCCGCGCAGATCGTCTCGGGCGAGCCCGTGGTGACCGGCAAGGTGCTCTGGGAGTCGGCCGACGGCAAGCAGGTGCGCGGCATCTGGCAGATCACGCCCGGCGTGGTCACCGACACCGAGGCCAACGAACTCTTCGTGGTCGTCAGCGGACGCGCGACCGTGGTGGTCGAGGGCGGTGCGACGCTGGAGATCGGGCCGGGGGACGCCTGTGTGCTGCGCGAGGGCGACCGTACGACGTGGACGGTGCACGAGACGCTGCGCAAGGCGTACCACATCAGCCTCTGAAGCCCTTCCGGCAACTTCTGAAGCCTTCCGGGGGGCTTCCTCGCGGTTCAGTCGGAAGCCCCGGGCGTGGCTGTGTGCGTGGACGTGGACGTGGGCGCGGGTGCGGGCGTGGCTGCGGGTGCGGGTGCGGGCGTGGGCCGGGCCAGCGCCCGGCGCAGTGCCAGTGCCGCCATCGGCAGCAGCAGACAGGCTCCGACCACGTTCAGCCAGCCGTAGCTCGCCCGGGCGACGATGACCCCGGCGACCGCTCCGCCGATGCCCGCCGCCGTGTTCATGGTCAGATCCGACAGACCCTGCACGGCGGCGCGGGCGGGCTGCGGCACGGAGTCGGTGAGCAGCGCCGAACCGGCGACCAGCCCCGCCGACCAGCCGAGACCGAGCGTGAAGAGACCGGCCGCCGTCTGCCCGTGGCTGGGGCCCGCCGTTCCGGCCAGCAGCGCGGCGCAGGAGAGCAGCCCGACCGCCAGACCGATCACGGCGAGCCGGCCGAAGCGGTCCGACAGCCAGCCCATCACCGGGGAGAACGCGTACATCCCCGCGATGTGGCCGCTGATGACCAGGCCGATCAGCTGGAGCCCGGCGCCGTGATGGCCCAGATCGACCGGGGTCATCACCATGATCGAGACCATCGCGGTGTGCGAGACGGCCACCGTGACCAGCGCCAGCCGTGCCATCGGCGAGGCCCGCACCGCCGCGATCCCGGCGCGCAGCGACCGGCCGGCCGGCGAACCGTCGCCCTGTGGCGCCAGCGCCCGCGCCGTGAGCAGCGGGTCCGGCCGCAGCAGCGCCCCGACCACCAGGGCGGCCAGCAGGAAGATCCCGGCCGCGAAGACGAACGGGCCCGCCTTCTCGGACACCGGGCCGCCCCGGAAGAGATGGCCCACCGGGGCGGCGATGTTCGGCCCGAGGACGGAGCCGATCGTGGTGGCCCAGATGACGGTGGAGATCGCCCGGCCGCGCCGGTCGGGCTCGGCCAGATCCGCAGCGGCGAACCGGGCCTGCAGATTGGCCGAGGACCCGGCGCCGAACCCGGCCATGCCGAGCAGCAGCAACGGGAAGCTGTCCACGAGCGTGGACAGGACCACCAGCCCCGCACCGAGCGCACCGATCAGATACGCCAGTACGAGACCGGGGCGCCGACCGCGCGCGGTCATCAGCGCGGCCAACGGCAGCGAGAGCAGCGCCGTTCCGGTCACCGAAGCGGTCGGGGCCAGACCGGACAGCGCCTCGGAGCCGCTCACCTCGGTGGCCAGCACGGGGGCCAGGGCGATGCCGATGGGCACGCCGAGGCCGCCGAGTATCTGGCTGCCGATGAGCACCGCGGACGTTCTGCGCCGGAGCCCGGGCAGCTCGGCCTCCGAGACCGGGGCGGCGGGGCGGCCGGGCCCGGTGGGGGTGTCAGGTGCGTCGAGGGTGTTGGTCACTGGCGCAGTGTGCCAGTGACGTACACGGGTGCGAAACAGGGTCCGGGCCGGGTGCGGCCGGCGCGGCTCCGCGCGGGGTCCGGGATCGCCCGACCCCTCGCAGCCCGACCCTTCGCAGCCCGCCCCCGGCGGGCCGGACCGGAGGGCTCCGGCACCCGGCTCAGAACAGCGGCCGGGGCAGCACACCCTCCAGAGCCAGCAGCTGCCGCTTGGTTTCCAGCCCGCCGCCGAACCCGCCGAGACCGCCGTCGCTCTCCACCACCCGATGACACGGCACCACCACCGGCAGCGGATTGGACCCCATGGCCGCCCCGACCGCCTGCGCGGCGCCCGGCTGCCCCACCCGCCCGGCGAGATCCCCGTACCCGACGACCGTCCCGTACGGCACGCCCGTGGCCAGCTCGCGGAGCACCTGGCGGTTGAAACCGGAGGTCAGCGACCAGTCCAGATCGAGCGAGAACTCCCGCGACGAGCCCGCGAAATACGCCGCGAGCTGACGTATCGGCTCGGCGAGCCGGGCGGAGCCGGGAGACTCCACCGGCTCCGCGCCCAGTCGCGTCCGCAGCTGTTCGACCGCCTTCTCCCGCGCCTCGGGACGGGCGTGGAAGAAGACGCCCACCAGCCCCTTGCCGGTCGCGGCGAGCAGCAGCGGGCCGATGTCGCTCCCGACGACGGCCCACTCGACAACCCCGTTGCTGTTCATGTGGACCACCGTACGGCCGGCCACTGACAACGGGGCCGGGCGGACCGGCGGGGCGGACGGGCGGGGCGGACCGGCCGACCGGAGGGGTCAGCGGGTGGCTTCGCGCACCACGTCGGGGTTGTTGGTGATGATCCCGTCCACGCCCAGGCCCGCCACCTTCGCGGCGGTCGCCGCGTCGTTGACCGTCCAGGTGTTGACCCGGAGCTTCTTGCCGTGTGCGCCCTTCAGCGCGTGCACCGCGTCCACGTAGTCGGCCGAAACCGATGTGTAGGACGGGTTGATCTGGTCGGTGAAGGCCGCGTACGAGGGCAGATCGGCCACCGCGGGAGTGCCGAGGAAGCCCGTCGTGACGTCCGGGCGCAGCTGGTGCACCTTCTTCACGCTGTCCGCGCCGAAGCTCTGGATGACGAGCCTGTTCTTCACGTGCGAACGGTCGAGCCACCCCTTCTGGCGCAGCACCCGCAGGGTCTCCTTCTCGATCCCCGGGTAGATTTCGGGGCTCTTGATCTCCAGGAGCAGCTTCTGGCGGTTGCGCTCGACCCGGTCCAGGTACTGCTTGAGCGTGGGCACCCGGGTCCCGGCGAACTCCGGACCGAACCAGCTGCCCGCGTCCAGCCGGGCGATCTCCGCCGCCGTGAAGTCCTTGACCGCCCACGAGGTCCGGCCCGGGAAGACCTCCTCGGCGTCGGTGGTCCGCTTCAGATCGGTGTCGTGCACGACCACCAGCACGCCGTCCTTGGTGAACTGGACGTCGTTCTCCACCCAGTCGAAGCCGAGGGCGTCGGCCTTGTCGACGGCGGCCAGGGTGTTCTCCGGCGCGTAGGCCGAGGCGCCCCGGTGGGCGAAGACGACGGGGGCGGTCCGCTTCGTGCCCGGGGTCCGGGCGCTCACGGCGCTGACGCCGGTGACCGCCGTCGTGTGCCCGGCCGCGGTGGTCCGGCCCGTGGTCTGCGTATCGGCGGGCGACATCAGATACGCGCCGGCGCCCATCAGAGCGGCGGCGGAGAGGGCGGCGGTCGCGGTGCGTACGTACACGGGTGCTCCTTGCGTCAGAGTTGCGGACGGGCCGAGAGTGACAGCCGCGCCCCAACGGGGGACAGGCGAAGGATGGCCACAACGTGAACGTGGCCGACGATGCCGGGTAACGGGCCGGATTCCCTCTCGATAAAATGCAGCTCTTCTGTTTGTCTGCCGGGACTCGCGCCTTAGGGTCACCCCGAACCCGGGCTTCCGCGAAGGGCGTACGAGCATGCAGGGCACGATCGACGGTTTCAGCTACGGAGCGGTGACGCCCGTCGCGGCCTTCCTCATGGCCTGCCTGGGCGCGGCCCTCGGACTGCGCTGCACCAACCGCTCGCTGCGCACCGAGCGTTCCTTCAAGGCAGGCTGGCTGGCCCTCGGCGCCACCTCCATAGGCTCCGGCATATGGACGATGCACTTCATAGCGATGATGGGTTTCTCCGTGGACGGGGTGAGCATCGGCTACGACATGCCGATCACCTTCGCCAGTCTCGGGGTCGCCGTCGCCATGGTCGGCGTCGGCATCTTCATCGTCGGCTACCGGGGCGCCACCAGGATGGCCCTGGTGACGGGCGGCACGATCACCGGGCTCGGCGTGGCCACCATGCACTACCTGGGCATGGCCGGAATGCGTCTGGACGGACAGTTCGAGTACGACACGTTCACCGTGGCGCTCTCCGTCGTCATCGCCGTGGTGGCCGCGACGACCGCGCTCTGGGCGGCCGTCTCCGTCCACGGATTCCTGCCCAGCCTCGGGGCCAGTGTCGTCATGGGCGTCGCGGTGAGCGGCATGCACTACACGGGCATGGCCGCGCTCAGCGTCCATCTGCACCCCGACGCCGTCGCGGGCGACGGATCGAGCGCACCGCTGGTCCCGCTGCTGATCGGCCCCGCCTGCTTCCTGATCCTCGCCGCGGTGGTCGTGATGTTCGATCCGCTGATGGTGATGGGCACCCCGGACTGGGACGACCCCGGGGCCCCGGGCGGGGCCGGCCGGAAGCCCGGGATCCCGGCCCAGCGGCAGGTGCCCAGGTTCGGGACGCACGCCGACCCGGCGTCCTTCCACTCCCGGCCGCGCGACCCCGCGCCACCGGGAGAATGGTGACGCGGCCCCGGCATCCGGGCTGACCCGGCCCGGTTGTCAGTGGTGGGTCGTACGGTGGTTCCATGCGGCCCGTTTCGAAGATCGAACGTTCGGTGGCGCCTTTCGAGGTCGTCAGTCCCTTCCAGCCCAGCGGCGACCAGCCCGCGGCCATCGCCGAGCTGGAGCGGCGCATCCGCGCGGACGAGAAGGACGTGGTCCTGCTCGGCGCGACCGGCACCGGTAAATCGGCGACCACCGCGTGGATGATCGAGAAGCTGCAGCGCCCCACGCTCGTGATGGCACCGAACAAGACGCTCGCCGCACAGCTGGCGAACGAGTTCCGCGAGCTGCTGCCCAACAACGCCGTCGAGTACTTCGTCTCGTACTACGACTACTACCAGCCCGAGGCGTACGTACCGCAGTCGGACACCTACATCGAGAAGGACTCCTCGATCAACGAGGAGGTCGAGCGGCTGCGCCACTCCGCGACGAATTCGCTGCTCACCCGGCGCGACGTCGTCGTGGTCGCCTCCGTCTCCTGCATCTACGGCCTCGGCACGCCCCAGGAGTACGTGGACCGGATGGTCCAGCTCAAGGTCGGTGACGAGATCGACCGGGACCAGCTGCTGCGCCGCTTCGTAGAGATCCAGTACAGCCGCAACGACCTCGCCTTCGCCCGGGGCACCTTCCGGGTCCGCGGCGACACCATCGAGATCTTCCCGGTCTACGAGGAGCTCGCCGTCCGCATCGAGATGTTCGGCGACGAGATCGAGGCGCTCTCCACCCTCCACCCGCTCACCGGCGAGGTGATCAGCGAGGACCAGTCGCTCCACGTCTTCCCCGCCAGCCACTACGTCGCCGGTCCCGAGCGCATGGAGAAGGCGGTCAGCGGCATCGAGCAGGAGCTGGAGCAGCGCCTCGCCGAGCTGGAGAAGCAGGGCAAGATGCTGGAGGCCCAGCGGCTGCGGATGCGCACCACGTACGACATCGAGATGCTCCGCCAGATCGGCACCTGCTCCGGCGTCGAGAACTACTCGATGCACTTCGACGGCCGCTCGCCCGGCACCGCCCCCAACACCCTCCTCGACTACTTCCCCGAGGACTTCCTCCTCGTCCTCGACGAGTCGCATGTCACCGTGCCGCAGATCGGCGCCATGTACGAGGGCGACGCCTCCCGCAAGCGCACCCTGGTCGACCACGGCTTCCGGCTCCCCTCCGCGCTCGACAACCGCCCGCTGAAGTGGGAGGAGTTCCTGGGCCGGATCGACCAGACCGTCTATCTCTCCGCCACTCCGGGGAAGTACGAGCTGTCCCGGGGCGACGGCTTCGTGGAACAGATCATCCGCCCCACCGGCCTCGTCGACCCGGAAGTGGTCGTCAAACCCACCGAGGGCCAGATCGACGACCTGGTGCACGAGATCCGTACGCGCGCCGAGAAGGACGAGCGGGTCCTGGTCACCACCCTCACCAAGAAGATGGCCGAGGACCTCACGGACTACTTCCTGGAGCTCGGCATCCAGGTCCGCTATCTGCACAGCGACGTCGACACGCTGCGCCGTATCGAGCTGCTGCGCGAACTGCGCTCCGGCGAGTACGACGTACTGGTCGGCATCAACCTCCTGCGCGAGGGCCTCGACCTGCCCGAGGTGTCGCTCGTCGCCATCCTCGACGCGGACAAGCAGGGCTTCCTGCGCTCGGGGACGTCCCTGATCCAGACCATCGGGCGAGCCGCCCGAAACGTCTCGGGACAGGTTCATATGTACGCGGACAAGATCACCCCGGCTATGGCGCAGGCCATCGACGAGACCAACCGCCGCCGCGAGAAGCAGATCGCCTACAACACCGAGCGCGGTCTCGACCCGCAGCCGCTGCGGAAGAAGATCAACGACATCGTCGCGACGATCGCCCGCGAGGAGGTCGACACCGAGCAGCTGCTCGGCACCGGCTACCGCCAGGCGAAGGGCGCCAAGGCACCCGTTCCCGCGCTCGGCATCAAGACGGCCGGCGCCAAGAAGGCCAGGGGCGGCGGCGAGACGGTCACCGACCGGCCCGCCACCGAACTCGCCGGGATCATCGAGGAGATGACCGACCGGATGCGGGCGGCGGCCGCGGACCTCCAGTTCGAGGTGGCCGCGCGACTGCGTGACGAGGTCGGGGAGTTGAAGAAGGAACTGCGCCAGATGCGCGAAGCGGGGCTTGCCTGAGCCCGCGGCATCCGGTGTGTTGCAGAACCGACACAAAACGGCCCCGAGCGGTCGCGTCGCCGGCGCGACTGCGTAGGGTGCGGGGAAACCGCGCACGGACGGTTGCGGGGAAAGCGGAGAGGGGACAGCGCGTGACGGTCAATATGACCAAGGGTCAGGCCATCAGCCTGCAGAAGAGCGACGGGGGGACCCTGACCGCGGTGCGGATGGGGCTCGGTTGGCAGGCAGCGCCGCGCCGGGGTCTGTTCGGTTCACGTACACGGGAGATCGACCTCGACGCGTCGGCGGTTCTCTTCGCCGACAAGCAGCCGGTCGACGTGGTCTTCTTCCGTCACCTCGTCAGTGACGACGGATCGGTCAAGCACACCGGGGACAACCTGGTCGGCGGCGCCGGCTCCGGCGGCGACGACGAGGCGATCCTCGTCGACCTGCAGCGGGTGCCGGTCCACATCGACCAGATCGTCTTCACGGTGAACTCCTTCACCGGCCAGACGTTCCAGGAGGTGCAGAACGCCTTCTGCCGCATCGTCGACGAGACCAACGGCCAGGAGCTCGCCCGCTACACGCTGGACGGCGGCGGGCAGTACACCGCCCAGATCATGGCCAAGGTGCACCGCGCGGGGAACGGCTGGCAGATGACCGCGCTGGGCAACCCGGCCAACGGCCGCACCTTCCAGGACCTGATGCCGGCGATCCTGCCGCACCTGTAGGCAGGGCCCGACCGATGGAGGGTGCCGGGGATCCCCGGCACCCTCCCAGCCGGTACACACCGGTACCCGCAGCTCCCGGAGGCATCGGCCGCCGGGAGCTGCGACACATCGCGCCGCACCGCACGCGGCACGACGCGCAACACGCAGCAGCGAATCGTCGAGGGGACAGGGCAATGACGGCCGAGCTGGTCCGGGGGCAGAACCACACCTTGCCCCAGACCCGTCTGGAGATCCGGGTATCGGCCGGCACGCCCGTCGTGGCCGGTGCCACGCTCGGCGACGAGAACGGCACGGTGCGCGGCACCGAATGGATAGCCCACCCGGGATCGCCCCAGCTCCCCGGGCTCGAAGTATCCCGGCAGGCCGCCGCCGACCACCGGCTCGCCGTGGACCTCGACGCACTGCCCGGCCCGGTGCACCGGGTCACCGTGCTGCTGGCCCTGCCGACCGGCGTCGGCGGCCCGGTCCGGTTCGGCGCGGTGGCCTCCCCGTTCGTCGCCGTCACCGGGCTCGACGGCACCGAGATCGCCACCTTCACGCTCACCGGCCTGGACACCGAATCCGCGGTCGCCGCCCTGGAGCTGTACCGCAGGCAGGGCGCCTGGAAGGTACGCGCGG
The DNA here is from genome assembly GCF_040634135.1 of Streptomyces sp. NPDC007164. Lineage (NCBI taxonomy): Bacteria > Bacillati > Actinomycetota > Actinomycetes > Kitasatosporales > Streptomycetaceae > Streptomyces > Streptomyces sp. NPDC007164. Next base: position 161,158 of record NZ_JBEYFB010000002.1, on the reverse strand, counting down.
TCGGCCAGGGTTACGCGGGCGGCCTGGACGCCATGCTCGCCGATCAGGGCGTGCCCCGGGCCGCCGAGCTGGCCCATTCCATCCAGGACGCGGTCACCCGGGCGATGGCCCGCTCGGTCGCCCCGCCTCCGCCGCGCACCCCGGACGCCGACCGGGTCGCCCCCGGCGCCGGCGCGCCCGGCCCCGTACCGCCCGCGGACGGCCGCCGGCCCGCCCCCCAGCAGCCCGAGCCGATCGCGGAGCCCGCCACCCCGCCGCCCGGCGCCACGACGGGCGGTCCCATCAGCTACGCGCATCCGCGCCGCCAGTCCGCCGCACCCCCGCCGCCCCCTCCCACCGCGCCGCCCGCCGAGCCGGGCCGCCCCGCACAGCCCGTCGCCGGGGACGCGACCGGCTGGTCCATGGACGAGCGCCTCTACAACCAGATCTGGGGCATGTTCGAGGATCTGGCCCGCACCACCGCCGCCTATCGCAGCGCCGTCGACTTCGCCGAGTCCCGCATGGGCCAGGAGCTCGACCGCACCCTGTCCGACCCGCGCAGCCGGATCGGCGGCGCGGGGGACCGGGCCCGCGAGGAGGCCCGCGCCAAGCGCGACGAGCTGACCACCCGCGCCCGCGAGGCCCTCGACCGCGACCTGGCCCAGCTCGTCGCCGAGGCCGCCGTGGTGGAACCCGCGCTGCCCGCCGCGTTCGCGGGCTGGGACAACCCCGTCTGGCATGCCTACCGCGTCCCCATGGAGATCCCCATGGCGCTGCGCATCGGCGACCTCCACCTGCCCGAGAACCCCGCCCTGCACATCCCGCTGCTGGTCCGGCTGCCGCTGGAGCGCGGGATGTGGATCGACAGCGGCCGTACGACGTCCGACGCCGCGGCCCTGATGGACGGCGCCCGGTTGCGCAGCCTCGCCATGGAGTGCGCGGTCGCGCACGCGGCCCGGCTGCTGGCGGTCTACCCGGCCGACGAGTTCTCGGTCCATGTCATCGACCCGGCGGGCTCCGCGGCCGGAGCGCTCGCACCTCTGGTCCGGTCCGGGGTGCTGGCCGGGCCGCCCGCCTCCGGAGCCGGGGGAGTGGCCTCGGTCCTCGCCCATCTCACCCGTCGCGTCGACCTGGTGCAGATGGCGGTCCGGGCCGGCGCCGCCGACTCGCTCCCGCCGGACGTGGACACCGGCGAGCAGCTGCTGATCGTCAACGACTTCCCGCACGGCTTCGACGACCGGTCCGTCACCCAGCTGCGCTACCTCGCCGACGAGGGGCCCTCGGTCGGCGTCCATCTGATGATGGTCGCGGACCGGGAGGACGCCAGTGCCTACGGGCCGGTGCTGGACCCGCTGTGGCGTTCGTTGCTGCGCGTCACTCCGGTCGCCGACGACCATCTGTCCGACCCCTGGGTGGGGCACGCCTGGACGTACGAGCCGCCCCGGATGCCGTCCGGCAGCCGGGTCCTGGAGCAGGTGCTCGCCAAGGTGGCGGCCGCCCGCCGCCCCCGCCGCCCCTGAGTGCCGGGCCTACCGGCATCTGATCCTTACCCCTCTGACCAGCGCTTTTGAAAGATCTTTACCCTCTTCTTTACCTTTCCTTGGTGTTCCCTGTACTGTTCTTTGAACGGAGGGGAGTACTCCCATACGCGGCGTACCCGTCAATACGGACCGTGACCGGTCCCGGGGCGCCGGCCCGTGGTGCGCAGCCCGCGCGCCCGGGTGGAAGAGACCTCCGGCAGCGACGACGCTGATCAGTAGCCGTAGCGAACTGCCGGAGGCGCAGTGGACGTTTCGTGGACCCTCTGGGTGCTGACCATTCTTGGTCTGTCAGCCCTTATCGCCGTCGACTTCTTCATCGGGCGCAAGCCCCATGACGTGACGACAAAGGAAGCCGGAATCTGGACGATCGTCTGGATCGCGCTGGCCGCCCTCTTCGGGCTCGGCCTGCTGGTCTTCGGTGAGGGCCAGGCCTCGGGCGAGTTCTTCGCCGGCTTCATCACCGAGAAGTCGCTCAGTGTCGACAACCTCTTCGTCTTCGTCCTGATCATGGCGAAGTTCTCGGTGCCCTCGCACCTCCAGCAACGGGTGCTGCTGGTCGGTGTGCTGATCGCGCTGGTGCTGCGGGCGATCTTCATCGCCGCCGGTGCCGCCGTGATCGCCAACTTCTCGTGGGTCTTCTACATCTTCGGCGCGTTCCTGATCTACACCGCCTGGAAGCTCATCCAGGAGGCGCGGGCCGACGAGGAAGAGGAGGAGTTCGAGGAGAACCGTCTCCTCAAGACGATCGAGCGCCGCTTCGGGGTGGCCGACCGCTACCACGGCACCAAGCTCTTCATCCGGAACAACGGCAAGCGCGTCCTGACACCGCTGATGGTCGTCATGCTCGCCATCGGCACCACCGATGTGCTGTTCGCCCTGGACTCCATCCCGGCGATCTTCGGTCTGACCCAGGACCCGTACATCGTCTTCACCGCCAACGCCTTCGCCCTGATGGGGCTGCGGCAGCTGTACTTCCTGATCGGCGGGCTGCTGAAGAAGCTGGTCCACCTCAGCTACGGGCTCTCGGTCATCCTCGGCTTCATCGGGGTGAAGCTGGTGCTGCACGCACTGCACGAGTCCGGAGTGCACGTCCCCGAGATCTCCATCCCGGTGTCGCTCGGCGTCATCTGCGGCGTGCTGGTGATCACCACGATCACCAGCCTCGTCGCCAACAAGAAGCAGGCACAGGCGGACGCCGCCGCGGAAGCGGCGAAGGCCGACGACGCGGACAAGGGCGCCGACATAGAGGCCTGAGCGGGGGCGGGGGTACGGGTGCGCGGATCACGCGCCCGTACCCCCGCCGTCGTCACCAGCCCCGGGCGCGCCACTCCGGCAGCTGCGGGCGCTCGTCGCCGAGAGTGGTGTCGTGGCCGTGGCCCGGGTAGACCCAGGTCTCGTCGGGCAGCGGGTCGAAGAGCCTGGTCTCCACGTCGTGCAGCAGACTCACGAACGCCTCGGGGTCCTTGAACGTGTTGCCGATCCCGCCGGGGAAGAGGCAGTCCCCGGTGAACAGGTGCGGAGCGCCGTGCGGGTCGTCGTAGACGAGCGCGATCGAGCCCGGGGTGTGGCCCGTCAGGTGGCGGGCGGTCAGCGCGACCTGCCCGACGCGGATCGTGTCGCCGTCCTCGACGAGCACATCCGTCGGGACCGGGATGCCCTCGGCGTCGTACCGCCCCGCGTAGGTGCGGGCCCCGGTGGCCGCCACCACCTCGCCCAGCGCCTGCCAGTGGTCGCCGTGCCGGTGAGTGGTGACGACGGACACGATGCCGTCGTCACCGATCAGTCGCAGCAGCGTCCCGGCCTCGGCGGCCGCGTCGATCAGCAGCTGCTCGCCGGTGGCCCGGCAGCGCAGCAGATAGGCGTTGTTGTTCATCGGGCCGACGGCGACCTTGGAGATCATCAGATCCGTCAACTCGTGTACGTCCGCACGCCCGCCGACCTTGACCGCTCCGCTGTACGTCATGACTCTCAGCCTATAGCGGGGGCAGCGCGGGCAGGGGCCCGCCTTCGACGGTCAGGGCGGAGCCGTCCCGCCGCCCGCTGAGCCAGCCCAGCAGCTCGGGCGCCGTGCCGCGGACCACGACGGCCCCGCCCTCCGCGCCGCCACCGGTCGTCCAGAGCCGGCCCGTGCTGTCGGTCACATCCGTCGAGACGACCGCGGGGTGCCCGGCGAACCGCTCGGTCAGGAAGTCGATCTCCCGGGCGGTGAACTCGTCGGACAGGTCCTCCAGCTCGTAGCCGATTCCGAGGTCGACATGGTGCAGCTCGACCTCGACGCGGCGGCGGAAGGGGATCCGGGAGGCCGAGTCGGTCACGCCGTTGCGCAGCTCGACCGTGCGCGACCAGTCGGCCGGGGCCGCGGCGGCGTCCTCGAAGCGGGCCGCGCTCCCGGCCAGGTCGGCCAGCTGTTCGGCCTGCGGCCGGGGTGCGCCGCGCTCGATGTCGCGGTCGCGGGTTTCGCTGTCTGCGTACATGGGGCGGCCCTGGAGAACATTTACGAGCGCGTCGGCGTTACGAGAGAGGTGCGCAACGACATGGCCCCGGCTCCAGCTCGGCAATCGCGATGGCTGGGTGAGCGCGTCGGCGTCCAATTTTTCGGTGGCGCTGAGCAGCCGATCGGTTGCTTCACGTACGGCGTCCAGGTCGCGCGCATGATCAATCATGAGGCTGAGCCTAGCCTCGCCACTCATTCGGGTGAAGGAGTCCATGGCCGTCCATAAATCGAATGTGCGTGCTATACGCTCGGGGTTGAAAGCTTCGTACATCGCTGTGGCGCCCCCCATACCCTGGGACAGGGGCTCAGTTCCCCCATTTCTCTCCAGAAAGGTGCGGACCGGCGTGGCCGACCGTCTCATCGTCCGTGGCGCTCGCGAGCACAACCTCAAGAACGTCTCGCTCGACCTCCCGCGCGACTCCCTCATCGTCTTCACCGGGCTCTCCGGGTCGGGCAAGTCGTCTCTCGCGTTCGACACGATTTTCGCCGAGGGCCAGCGACGCTACGTGGAGTCCCTCTCCTCGTACGCCCGCCAGTTCCTCGGCCAGATGGACAAGCCGGATGTCGACTTCATCGAGGGCCTCTCGCCCGCTGTCTCCATCGACCAGAAGTCGACCTCGCGCAATCCGCGCTCGACGGTCGGCACCATCACCGAGGTCTACGACTACCTCAGGCTGCTCTTCGCCCGGATCGGCAAGCCGCACTGCCCGGAGTGCCGCCGGCCCATCTCGCGCCAGTCGCCGCAGGCGATCGTCGACAAGGTGCTCGGTCTGCCCGAGGGCAGCCGCTTCCAGGTGCTCTCGCCACTGGTGCGTGAGCGCAAGGGCGAGTTCGTCGACCTCTTCGCCGATCTGCAGACCAAGGGCTACAGCAGGGCCCGGGTCGACGGCGAGACCATCCAGCTCTCCGAGCCGCCCAAGCTGAAGAAGCAGGAGAAGCACACCATCGAGGTGGTCATCGACCGCCTCACGGTGAAGGACAGCGCCAAGCGCCGGCTGACCGACTCGGTCGAGACCGCGCTCGGGCTCTCCGGCGGCATGGTCGTGCTCGACTTCGTCGACCTCCCCGAGGACGACCCCGAGCGTGAGCGGATGTACTCCGAGCACCTCTACTGCCCTTACGACGACCTCTCCTTCGAGGAGCTCGAACCGCGCTCCTTCTCCTTCAACTCGCCCTTCGGCGCCTGCCCCGACTGCACGGGCATCGGCACCCGGATGGAGGTCGACCCGGAGCTGATCGTCCCCGACGAGGAGAAGTCGCTCGACGAGGGCGCGATCCACCCCTGGTCGCACGGCCACACCAAGGAGTACTTCGGCAGGCAGATCAGCGCCCTTGCCGACGCCCTCGGATTCCGTACGGACATCCCCTGGGCCGGGCTGCCGCAGCGTGCCAGGAAGGCCCTGCTCCACGGCCACAAGATCCAGACCGAGGTCCGCTACCGCAACCGCTACGGGCGGGAGCGCGCGTACACCACGCCCGCCTTCGAAGGCGCGGTGCAGTTCGTCAAGCGGCGGCACTCCGACGCCGAGAGCGACTCCAGCCGGGAGCGCTTCGAGGGCTACATGCGCGAGGTGCCCTGCCCGACCTGTGAGGGCACCAGGCTCAAGCCGATCGTCCTCGCGGTGACGGTGATGGAGAAGTCCATCGCCCAGGTCGCCGCGATGTCGATCAGCGAGTGCGCCGAGTTCCTCGGCCGGATGAAGCTCAACGCCCGTGACAAGAAGATCGCCGAGCGGGTGCTGAAGGAGGTCAACGAGCGGCTGAAGTTCCTCGTCGACGTCGGCCTCGACTACCTCTCGCTCAACCGCGCGGCCGGCACCCTGTCCGGCGGCGAGGCCCAGCGCATCCGGCTCGCCACCCAGATCGGTTCCGGCCTGGTCGGCGTGCTGTACGTGCTGGACGAGCCGTCCATCGGCCTGCACCAGCGGGACAACCACCGGCTGATCGAGACCCTGGTCCGGCTCCGCGACATGGGCAACACGCTCATCGTCGTCGAGCACGACGAGGACACCATCAAGGTCGCCGACTGGGTCGTCGACATCGGCCCCGGCGCCGGTGAGCACGGCGGCAAGGTGGTCCACTCCGGATCGCTCAAGGAGCTGCTGGCCAACGGGGAGTCGATCACCGGCCAGTATCTGACCGGCAAGAAGCAGATCCCGATGCCGGACATCCGGCGCCCCGTCGACCCGCAGCGCAGGCTCACCGTGCACGGCGCCCGGGAGAACAACCTCCAGGACATCGACGTCTCCTTCCCGCTCGGCCTGCTCACGGCCGTCACGGGCGTCTCGGGTTCGGGCAAGTCGACGCTGGTCAACGACATCCTCTACACCCACCTGGCGCGCGAGCTGAACGGCGCCAAGTCGGTCCCCGGCCGGCACACCCGGGTCGACGGCGACGACCTGGTCGACAAGGTCGTGCACGTCGACCAGTCGCCCATCGGCCGGACCCCCCGGTCCAACCCGGCCACGTACACTGGCGTCTTCGACCACGTCCGCAAGCTGTTCGCGGAGACGATGGAGGCGAAGGTGCGCGGCTATCTGCCGGGCCGCTTCTCCTTCAACGTCAAGGGCGGCCGCTGCGAGAACTGCTCCGGCGACGGCACGATCAAGATCGAGATGAACTTCCTGCCGGACGTGTACGTCCCGTGCGAGGTCTGCCACGGAGCGCGCTACAACCGGGAGACCCTGGAGGTCCACTACAAGGGCAAGTCCATCGCCGAGGTGCTGGACATGCCGATCGAGGAGGGCCTGGAGTTCTTCGAGGCCGTCCCGACGATCGCCCGCCACCTCCGCACGCTCAACGAGGTGGGTCTCGGATATGTGCGGCTCGGCCAGTCCGCGCCGACCCTCTCCGGCGGTGAGGCGCAGCGCGTGAAGCTCGCCAGCGAGCTCCAGAAGCGCTCCACCGGCCGCACGGTCTACGTCCTGGACGAGCCGACCACGGGTCTGCATTTCGAGGACATCAGCAAGCTCATCAAGGTGCTCTCCGGGCTGGTCGACAAGGGCAACTCGGTGATCGTCATCGAGCACAACCTCGATGTGATCAAGACCGCGGACTGGGTCATCGACATGGGCCCCGAAGGCGGCAGCGGCGGTGGCCTGGTCATCGCCGAGGGCACTCCGGAGCAGGTCGCCGGGGCTCCGGCCAGCCACACCGGCAAGTTCCTCCAGGGCATCCTGGACCCGGAGCGGGTGAGCGAGGCCGCGGTGCCCGCGGCCCGCAAGCCGGTGCGGAAGGCGGCCGCGAAGAAGGCGGTCGCCGCGAAGTCGGCCCCGGCCAGGAAGACGGCCACGGCCCGGACGAGCACGGACCGGACCGCGAAGTCCGCCACGGCGGCCAGGGCTGCCGGGACCGCGGGGACCGCCAAGACGGCTGCGGCGAAAAAGCCCGCGGCGAAGAAGGCGACCCGCACGCGCAAGGCCTGACGAAAGGCCCCAGGGCGGAACAATGCGGCGGCTCCCGGATCCCCGGGGGCCGCCGCCCCCGTTTCTCCGCCATGCCCGAGCCGCTGACCAGGGACGACCGGCCTCGGGTGGCCCGGCCGCAGGGCCGTCCGGCTCCGCCGGTATCGTCGGTTCTGTCACCGATGGCGCCGATGCCCGCGGTACTGCTGGTACTCGCGGTGCCTCAGCCTTGTCCGGTGCCCATCCGCCCCTCCGACCAGTGGAGACCGCATGTCCGGCCAGCCCGCCGCCCGCCGTACCGTGCTGAAGGGTGCCGCTCTCGCCGGCGCCGCCGGGCTGGGAGTGGCCGCCTGCTCGACCGAATCGAAGCTCGGCCACGCCGAGACGCCGACGCCGACCGCCCCCGTCGAGCTCGGCGCACCGGACGACATCCCGGTCGGCGGATCCAAGCTCTTCCGCAACGAGCGGGTCATCGTGAACTGCCCGGCCAAGGGCCAGTACAAGGCGTTCAGCGCCCAGTGCACCCACGCGGGCTGTCTGCTGGACAAGGTCGAGGACAACGTGGGGACGTGCCCCTGCCACGGCAGCCACTTCGACACGACGACCGGCAAGGCGATGCACGGCCCGGCGACCGCGCCGCTGCCCGCGGTCCCGGTCCGGGTCGAGGGCGGCCGGCTGGTCGCGGGCCCCGACGCCTGACACCGGCCGGCGAGACACCGGCCGGGGGCGGACTCACTCCCAGTCCCAGTCGATGCCGACCAGACCGGACCGTACGCCCTGCTCCACCAGGTGGACGGTCCGGTGCCGGCCAGTCAGCGTGAGGTCCGTGCGGGCGCCGCGCGGCGCCCCCGCCGAGACCTGGGCGAAGCGCCGGCACCGTACCGGCAGCGCGGCCTCGTCGAAGGCCACCTGGAGCACGTACTGCCCACCGCCGAAGCTGAACCCCCGCACGTACTCGCCGCTCGGCCCTCCCGTGCCGTCGTCGAAGCCGTAGCCGAAGAGGTAGGTGTCACCCGCCCTCAGCCGGGTGTCGAAGAGCAGCTCCGCGACGAGGACCCCCGTACCGCGGTCCCAGCGGACCCGCCCCGTCCGGCAGTTCTCCCCGGCCGTCACCGTCACCCGCGCCGGATCGCAGCCCGGATCGCCCCGATGGACGGCGAGATAGCGGTCGACGTCGTCCCGGTGGGCGCGCACCACATGCTGCGACTCGCGCTGCCGCAGCTCCCGGCCGGGACCGATCCGCACCCGCTCGTGGTGCCCCACCGTGTGCAGCCCACCGTCCACCGGCGATCCCATGGCCGCGAGCAGCCGTTCCACGGCGCCGGACGACTCCATCAGGGAACGGTACGAACGCGCGGCCGGACGGTCGGCCTCCGGGCGGGTGCTCCCGCTTCCGAGTAACCGGAGCAGCGAGTTCCCCGGCAGCTCCAGCACTTCCTCCAGCGCCTTCACGGCCCGCAGGGACTCGGCGCGCTGCGGGCGTCTGGCCCCCTGCTGCCAGTAACTCAGGCTCGTCACCCCGACCTTGACGCCGCGGTGCGCGAGATGGTGCTGCACCCGCTGGAGCGGCAGCCCCCGCACCGAGAGCGCGGTGCGCAGCGCCAGATGGAACGGGCCGGTGTGCAGCACCTGTGCCAGTTCGGCCTCGGTGTGCCGCATGGGGTCCTCCAGGTGAACGTTCACGACGCGGGTCGGGGGGACCGCGTCGGTGGGGGTGGTGCCGCAGGTGGCCGGGGCACGGCCGTTCACGTATCCGCCACGCCGTTCACACCGCGATGTTCCCCCGCATTGAAGCGTGTTGACCCGTCCCCGACAACGGTTGATGCTCCTCGGACAGCGTCCGGACGCGCTCCTGTGATCCCACACCCCCCGCCTCGGGAGGAACGTCATGCGTATCCGAAGAATTCGAACGGGACGGCTCCCGGCCCTGGCCGCGCTGGCCGCCGTACTCCTCGCCGTGCCGACGGCGACCGCCTCGGCGGCCCCGGCCCCGGCTCCGGCGGCCGCACGGGCCGCCGCCGCGACCGGTGCGGCCGCCGGTGGTCTCGCCGCGACCCAGCGGCTGAACATCACCATGCAGGCCCAGCAGAAGACCAACTGGTGCTGGGCGGCGTCCGGCAACACCATCGCCACCTGGTTCGGCCGCAACTACTCGCAGAACCAGTTCTGCAATGCCGCCTTCGGCCGGGCACAGGGCTACGAGTGCCCCAACTCGCAGGCCACGCTGGGCAATGTCCAGGACGGTCTGTACTGGGCCGGCGTCAACCCCGGTTCGTACGTCACCGGCTGGCTGCGCTACCCGACCGTCCAGGCCGAGATCGCCGCGGGCCGCCCCGTCGAGACCCGCATCCAGTGGTCGTCGGGCGGCGGTCACATGCATGTCCTGTACGGCTACGACGACTCCGACAGCTGGGTCTACTGGGGCGATCCCTGGCCCTCCAACAACCGCTACAACTGGGCCTCGCACGACTGGTACGTGAACAACAACGAGTTCTCCTGGACCCACTCGCTCTACCGGATCGGGGCGTGACGGAATGATCCCCAGCACCGCACGCACCGCATACCACTCAGGAACCGCACACCACTCAGACACTGTCCGCCACTCAGGCACCGCACGTCACTCACGGACCGCCGGCACCGCCCGGTCCGCGGCCGCGTCCCTGGCCGCCACCGGCATCCTGACCGGCGCCGCGCTGCTGACCGTCGCCGCCCCCGGGGCGGCCGCCGCCACCGGACCCACCGCCGGCCCGGCCGCCCTGGCGGCCGCCCGGCACGCGGCCGCCGAACCCGCGACCCTGGACACCCTGGCCCGGTTCTTCGCCCGCGAGGGCGCGGTCACCAGGTCGGCGGCCGCACCGCGCATCGAGGGCGCGGCCGTCCCCGTGAACACCCTCGATCCGGACTTCGTGGCCGGGAAGCCGGGAGCGCCCGTCGCCAGGCTGGACTACCTCGCCACCACGGCCGTCTCCTCGGACGGCCAGAAGGCCTCCCTGTGGGCCCTTCCGAAGGAAGGGAGGGACGGCGGCTGGCAGGTGGTGAACATCGCCAGCGGCGACGACGAGACGCGGTACGCGGCCGAGGGCACCCGCAGGCTCCCCGGCGGGACCGTCTTCCGTGAGCCGCAGACCGACGCCTGGTTCGTCCAGAAGGGGACGAAGGTGCTCCCGCTGGACCGGGACGCGGTCCGCGCGGTCGGCGCCCGCGGCACCACGCTGGCCGCCTACCGCGCCCGGGTGCGCGCCGCCTACGGCGACAAGCTCCCCGGCTCCGGATACGCCCGCTCCGGCAAGGCGGGCGGCTACGCCCCGCCCGCCGCCGCCCCCGCCACCGAGCCCCGGACGGTCGCCGCGAGCACCGCGTCCGGCACGGCGCTGACCGCCACCTCGGCCGCCGCCGGAGCGGGCGCCCTCGTCGTGCTCGCCCTCAGTGGTCTCACCGTGCTGCGCAACCGTCGCCGCAGGGAGAGCCCGTGACCGGCGGCGGCACCCGCTGACCCGTGCTCCGGGGCGCGCTCCCGCGATCCGCGCCCCGGAGCACGGCACCACTTCCGGGCGGCCGCACTGTCACCGCCCGCAAGTAGGGTGGGACACATGGCAGACCCCTCCAGCTACCGCCCCAAGCCGGGACAGATCCCCGACTCCCCGGGGGTCTACAAATTCCGCGACGAACACCGCCGGGTGATCTACGTCGGAAAGGCCAAGAACCTGCGCCAGCGCCTGGCCAATTACTTCCAGGACCTGGCCGCGCTCCACCCGCGTACGCGCACGATGGTCACCACGGCCGCCTCGGTGGAATGGACGGTCGTCTCCACGGAGGTCGAGGCCCTCCAGCTGGAGTACTCCTGGATCAAGGAGTTCGACCCCCGGTTCAACGTCAAGTACCGCGACGACAAGAGCTATCCGTACCTCGCGGTCACGCTGAACGAGGAGTTCCCCCGGGTCCAGGTGATGCGCGGAGCCAAGAAGAAGGGCGTGCGCTACTTCGGCCCGTACGGACACGCCTGGGCGATCCGCGAGACGGTCGACCTGATGCTCCGGGTCTTCCCGGTGCGCACCTGCTCCGCCGGCGTCTTCAAGAACGCCGCCAGGACCGGCCGCCCCTGCCTCCTCGGCTACATCGGCAAGTGCTCGGCCCCCTGCGTGGGCCGCGTCACCCCCGAGGAACACCGCGAACTGGCCGACGACTTCTGCGACTTCATGGCCGGCCGGACCGGTACGTACATCCGCCGCCTGGAGAAGGACATGATGGCGGCGGCCGAGGAGATGGAGTACGAGCGGGCGGCCCGGCTCCGTGACGACGTGGAGGCCCTCAAGCGCGCCATGGAGAAGAGCGCCGTCGTGCTGGCCGACGCCACCGACGCCGACCTGATCGCGGTGGCCGAGGACGAGCTCGAAGCCGCGGTCCAGATCTTCCACGTGCGCGGCGGCCGGGTGCGCGGCCAGCGCGGCTGGGTCACCGACAAGGTCGAGAACGTCGACACCTCGGGCCTGGTCGAGCACGCCCTCCAGCAGCTGTACGGCGAGGAGACGGGCGACTCGGTCCCCAAGGAGGTCCTCGTCCCGGCCCTGCCCGAGGACCCGGACGCGGTCTCCCAGTGGCTCGCAGGCCGCCGGGGCTCCCAGGTCAGCCTGCGCATCCCGCAGCGCGGCGACAAGAAGGACCTGATGGCGACGGTCCAGCGCAACGCCCTGCAGGCCCTGGGGCTGCACAAGACCAAGCGCGCCTCCGACCTGACCACTCGCTCCCGCGCCCTGGAGGAGATCGCGGAGGCGCTCGGTCTCGACACCGCCCCGCTGCGCATCGAGTGCTTCGACATCTCGCACCTCCAGGGCGACGATGTGGTCGCCTCCATGGTCGTCTTCGAGGACGGTCTCGCCCGCAAGAGCGAGTACCGCCGCTTCCAGATCAAGGGCTTCGAGGGCCAGGACGACGTCCGCTCTATGCACGAGGTGATCGGCCGCCGCTTCAAGCGGTACCTCCAGGAGAAGGAACGTACGGGGGAGTGGGAGGAGACCCCCGCCCCGACCGGACCGGTCCCGGCGCCACAGGACGCCGCCACCGCTCCCGTCCCCGGCACCGTCGCTCCCGCCCTCGGCACCGTCGCTCCGGCTCCCGGCACCACCGATCCCGCCCCTGGCACCACCGATCCCGACCCGGACGCCGAGCCCCGTGAGGACGACGGGCGCCCCAAGCGGTTCGCCTATCCGCCGCAGCTCGTCGTGGTCGACGGCGGCCAGCCGCAGGTCGCCGCCGCCAAGCGCGCCCTCGACGAGCTGGGGATCGACGACATCGCCGTCTGCGGCCTCGCCAAGCGCCTCGAAGAGGTATGGCTGCCCGATGACGACGACCCCGTGGTCCTGCCCCGCTCCAGCGAGGGCCTCTACCTCCTCCAGCGCGTCCGCGACGAGGCCCACCGCTTCGCGATCACGTACCAGCGTGCCAAGCGGGCCAAACGGATCCGCGCCAGCCCCCTGGACGCCGTCACCGGTCTCGGCGAAACCCGGAAACAGGCGTTGATCAAGCATTTCGGCTCCGTGAAAAAGCTGAAGCAGGCGACAATCGACGAGATCTGCGAGGTTCCGGGGATAGGCCGCAGAACGGCGGAATCAGTGGCCGTCGCCCTCGCGTCGGCCGCCCCGGCCACGCCCGCCGTGAACACGGCGACAGGAGAGATCATTGAAGAGGACGACGGGGGCAGCACGACATGACCGAGCGTGAGAACGAGCAAGAAGTCGGGCACGGGCAGGAAGCCGTGCCCGACGGCACCGACCGAGCAGACGGAGCGGCACAAGTGAGTACGGCCACCACGAACGAGACGGGCGACGGGCCCGCGACCATCCCCGAGCTGGTCATCATCTCGGGGATGTCGGGCGCCGGGCGCAGCACGGCGGCCAAGTGTCTGGAGGACCTCGGCTGGTTCGTCGTCGACAACCTGCCGCCCGCGCTGATCCCCACCATGGTGGAGCTCGGCGCCCGCTCGCAGGGCAACGTGGCGCGGATCGCCGTCGTCGTCGATGTCCGGGGGCGCCGCTTCTTCGACAATCTCCGCGAGTCCCTCGCCGACCTGGAGGCCAAGCACGTCACCCGGCGGATCGTCTTCCTGGAGTCCTCCGACGACGCCCTGGTCCGCCGCTTCGAATCGGTCCGCCGCCCGCACCCGCTCCAGGGCGACGGCCGGATCGTCGACGGCATCGCCGCCGAGCGCGACCTGCTGCGCGAGCTGCGCGGCGACGCCGACCTGGTGATCGACACCTCCAGTCTCAACGTGCACGAACTGCGCGCCAAGATGGACGCCCAGTTCGCCGGCGACGAGGAGCCGGAGCTGCGCGCCACGGTGATGTCGTTCGGCTTCAAGTACGGCCTGCCGGTCGACGCCGACCTGGTCGTCGACTGCCGCTTCCTGCCCAACCCGCACTGGGTCCCCGAGCTGCGCCCCTTCACCGGTCTCAACGAGGAGGTGTCCGCGTACGTCTTCGACCAGCCCGGTGCCAAGGAGTTCCTCAACCAGTACACCGAGCTGCTCCAGCTCATCGCCGCCGGATACCGCCGCGAGGGCAAGCGCTACGTGACCATCGCCGTCGGCTGCACCGGCGGCAAGCACCGCTCGGTCGCCATGTCCGAGAAGCTGGCCGCCCGGCTCGCGACCGAAGGCATCGAGACCGTCCTCGTCCACCGGGACATGGGGCGCGAGTGACCAGCCGCAACCTGCGCCTGCGGCGGCTGCGCAGAGCCACCTCCGCGCTGTCCGGCTCCGGGCTGTCCGGCCGCAAGCGCGGCGCGCAGCCCAAGGTCGTCGCCCTCGGCGGCGGCATGGGCCTGTCCGCGTCGCTCGCGTCGCTCCGCCGGATCACCGGCGATCTCACCGCCGTGGTCACCGTCGCCGACGACGGCGGCTCCAGCGGCCGGCTCCGCGAAGAGCTCGGCGTGCTGCCGCCCGGCGACCTGCGCAAGGCGCTCGCCGCCCTGTGCGGTGACGACGACTGGGGCCAGACCTGGGCCCGGGTGATCCAGCACCGCTTCCAGTCCAAGGGCGATCTGCACGAGCACGCGGTCGGCAATCTGCTGATCGTCGCCCTCTGGGAGCAGCTCGGCGACCATGTCCAGGCGCTCGACCTGGTCGGCAAGCTCCTCGGGGCGCACGGCCGGGTGCTCCCCATGTCCGCCGTGCCGCTGGAGCTCCAGGCGCTGGTGCGGGGCCACGACCCGGCCCGCCCGGACGACGTGGACACCGTGCGCGGACAGGCCACCGTGGCGCTCACCCCCGGCGAGGTGCAGTCCGTGCACCTCGTCCCGCACGACCCGCCCGCCGTCCCCGAGGCCGTCGCCGCGGTCCTCGACGCCGACTGGGTGGTGCTCGGCCCGGGATCCTGGTTCTCCTCCGTGATCCCGCACCTGCTCGTCCCCGAACTGCTCGACGCACTCGTCGAGACCAAGGCCCGCAAGGTCCTCTCGCTCAACCTCGCACCGCAACCCGGTGAAACTGATGGCTTCTCCCCGCAGCGTCATTTGGAGGTTTTGGGACGACACGCCCCTAAACTCGCCCTGGACGTGGTGCTGGCCGACGAAGCCGCTGTGCCCGATCGTGAGTCCCTCGCCGACGCCGCCAAGCGGCTCGGCGCCGCGGTCGAGCTGGCGCCGGTGGCATCGCCCGACGGCGTTCCGATCCATGATCCGGAGCTGTTGGCCGCCGCGTACGACCGTATTTTTCGGATGCATGGAAGGATCGGCCCATGGCGATGACGCCCGCGGTGAAGGACGAAATCTCTCGGCTTCCCGTGACCCGGACCTGCTGCAGGAAGGCAGAAGTCTCGGCGATTCTTCGGTTCGCGGGTGGGCTGCACCTGGTGAGCGGCCGGATTGTGATCGAGGCGGAGCTGGACACCGCGATGGCGGCGCGCCGGCTGAAGCGGGACATTCTCGAAATCTTCGGGCACAGCTCGGAGCTGATCGTGATGGCGCCCGGCGGTCTGCGGCGCAGCTCCCGCTACGTCGTACGGGTGGTGGCCGGCGGCGACCAGCTGGCCCGCCAGACCGGCCTGGTGGATGGTCGCGGCCGCCCCATCCGCGGGCTGCCCCCGCAGGTGGTCTCGGGGGCCACCTGCGACGCCGAGGCGGCCTGGCGCGGGGCGTTCCTCGCGCACGGCTCGCTCACCGAGCCCGGCCGCTCCTCGTCGCTGGAGGTGACCTGCCCGGGCCCGGAGGCGGCGCTCGCCCTGGTCGGCGCGGCCCGCAGGCTCTCCATCGCGGCCAAGGCCCGCGAGGTGCGCGGGGTGGACCGGGTCGTCGTCCGCGACGGCGACGCGATCGGCGCCCTGCTCACCCGGCTCGGCGCCCATGAGTCGGTGCTGGCCTGGGAGGAGCGGCGGATGCGCCGCGAGGTCCGCGCCACGGCCAACCGGCTCGCCAACTTCGACGACGCCAACCTGCGCCGCTCCGCCCGGGCCGCGGTCGCCGCGGGCGCCCGGGTCGGCCGCGCGCTGGAGATCCTGGGCGAGGAGGTGCCCGAGCACCTCGCGGCCGCCGGACGGCTGCGCATGGAGCACAAACAGGCCTCCCTGGAGGAGCTGGGCGCGCTCGCCGACCCGCCGCTGACCAAGGACGCGGTCGCCGGCCGGATCCGCCGGCTGCTGGCGATGGCCGACAAGCGGGCCCAGGACCTGGGCATCCCCGGCACCGAATCCACCCTCGGCGAGGAGCTCGCAGACGGCCTGGTGGGCTGACCCCCGACGGCCGTCGAAACCGGCCGGATTCCGGACTCGCCGACCCCTCCGGGGTGTTGACGCTCCGTAATCGTCGCTGCGTGTACGGCCGGGTATCCGGAGGCCCGTACTCCTACCGAGGAGTACGGGCCGCGGTGCTTCGTACGGCCCCGCTCGATGTCACCCCGCGGCCGTCGGAGAGGTAGGGTCGGAGGCGGTCGGGGACATCTCATACAACTCGCCGGGGTGAAAACCCCGCGTACCTAACGAGGAGATCGGTTCGTGACGATCCGCGTAGGCATCAACGGCTTTGGCCGCATCGGTCGTAACTACTTCCGCGCGCTGCTGGAGCAGGGTGCGGACATCGAGATCGTGGCTGTCAACGACCTGGGTGACACCGCGACCACGGCCCACCTGCTGAAGTACGACACCATTCTGGGTCGTCTCAAGGCAGAGGTCAGCCACACCGCCGACACCATCACCGTCGATGGTCACACGATCAAGGTGCTCTCCGAGCGCAACCCGGCCGACATCCCCTGGGGTGAGCTGGGCGTCGACATCGTCATCGAGTCGACCGGCATCTTCACGAAGAAGGCCGACGCCGAGAAGCACATCGCCGGCGGCGCCAAGAAGGTCCTCATCTCGGCTCCGGCCAAGGGCGAGGACATCACCATCGTGATGGGCGTCAACCAGGACAAGTACGACGCGGCCAACCACCACGTCATCTCCAACGCGTCCTGCACGACCAACTGTGTCGCACCGATGGCGAAGGTTCTGGACGAGAACTTCGGCATCGTCAAGGGCCTGATGACGACGGTCCACGCGTACACGAACGACCAGCGCATCCTGGACTTCCCGCACTCGGACCTGCGCCGCGCCCGCGCCGCCGCCGAGAACATCATCCCGACCACCACCGGTGCCGCCAAGGCCACCGCCCTGGTGCTCCCGCAGCTGAAGGGCAAGCTGGACGGCATCGCCATGCGCGTCCCGGTCCCGACCGGCTCGGCCACCGACCTGGTCGTCGAGCTCCAGCGCGAGGTCACCAAGGACGAGGTCAACGCCGCGTTCAAGAAGGCCGCCGACGACGGCGACCTCAAGGGCATCCTGTACTACACCGAGGACGCGATCGTGTCGTCGGACATCGTCGGCGACCCGGCGTCCTGCACCTTCGACTCCTCGCTGACCATGGTTCAGGAGGGCAAGTCGGTGAAGATCCTCGGCTGGTACGACAACGAGTGGGGTTACTCCAACCGCCTCGTCGACCTGACCGTCTTCGTCGGCAACCAGCTCTGACCGTCGAGCCGGCAGGCACCCGGGGCCTCTCGTTCGGATCATGCCGGGGTCGGCCCGATCCGAACGGAAGACCCAAGATGTGAGCACGGGGCTCGAACAGCGCAACGTCGCGCCGTTCGGGCCCCGTCGCATGCTCTCCCGCCCTCCAAGGAGTCCAGCAAGATGAAGACGATCGACGAACTGATCGCCGAAGGGGTCACCGGCAAGCGCGTATTCGTCCGCGCCGACCTCAACGTGCCGCTCAGCGGCACCACCATCACCGACGACGGCCGGATCCGGGCCGTCCAGCCGACCGTGGAGAAGCTCGTCGCGGCCGGCGCGCGGGTCGTCGTCGCCTCGCACCTGGGCCGCCCCAAGGGTGCTCCGGACCCCGCCTTCTCCCTGGCGCCCGCCGCCGCCCGCCTCGGTGAACTCATCGGCGCCGACGTGGCGTTCGCGACCGACACGGTCGGCGAGTCCGCCCGCGCCACGGTCGCCGGGCTCGCTGACGGCCAGGTCGCCGTCCTGGAGAACCTCCGCTTCAACCCCGGCGAGACGTCCAAGGACGACGCCGAGCGCGGCGCGTTCGCCGACCAGCTGGCCGAACTCGCCGACCTGTACGTGGGCGACGGCTTCGGCGCCGTGCACCGCAAGCACGCCTCGGTCTTCGACCTCCCGGCCCGGCTGCCGCACGCCGCCGGTGACCTGATCGCCACCGAGGTCGGCGTCCTGAAGAAGCTCACCGAGAACGTCGAGCGTCCCTACGCCGTGGTGCTCGGCGGCTCCAAGGTCTCCGACAAGCTCGGCGTCATCGACCACCTCCTGGAGCGCGCCGACCGCATCCTGATCGGCGGCGGCATGGCGTACACCTTCCTCAAGGCCCAGGGGCACGAGGTCGGCAGCTCGCTGCTCCAGGAGGACCAGATCCCGGTGGTGCTGGAGTACCTCAAGCGCGCCGAGGACAAGGGTGTGGAGTTCGTGCTCCCCGTCGACGTCGTGGTCTCCGAGCAGTTCCCGGACCTCAGGGCCAAGGCCCCGACCGAGCACCGCACCGTGCCCGCGGACGCCATGCCGGCCGGCTTCATCGGCCTGGACAACGGCCCCGAGACCAACCAGCTGTACGCATCGAAGCTCGCCGACGCGGCCACCGTCTTCTGGAACGGCCCGATGGGCGTCTTCGAGCACCCCGACTACGCCGAGGGCACCCGGGCCGTCGCTCAGGCCCTCGTCGACTCCTCGGGCTTCAGCGTCGTCGGCGGTGGCGACTCCGCCGCGGCCGTCCGCACCCTGGGCTTCGACGAGAACGCGTTCGGACACATCTCGACCGGTGGCGGTGCCAGCCTCGAATACCTCGAGGGCAAGACGCTTCCCGGCCTCGCCGCACTGGAGGACTGACCTTTCATGACCACTCGCACCCCGCTGATGGCGGGCAACTGGAAGATGAACCTCAACCACCTTGAGGCCATCGCACACACCCAGAAGCTCGGCTTCGCGCTGAGCGACAAGGACTACGACGCCGTCGAGGTCGCCGTCCTGCCGCCCTTCACCGACCTGCGCTCCGTGCAGACCCTGGTCGAGGGCGACAAGCTGAAGATCAAGTACGGCGCCCAGGACATCTCGGCGCACGACTCCGGCGCGTACACCGGTGAGATCTCCGGCCCGATGCTGACCAAGCTGCGCTGCACCTACGTCGCCGTCGGCCACAGCGAGCGCCGTCAGTACCACGGTGAGACCGACGAGATCTGCAACGCCAAGGTGAAGGCCGCGTACAAGCACGGCCTGACCCCGATCCTCTGCATCGGCGAGGGACTGGACGTCCGCAAGGCCGGTGACCAGGTCTCCTACACCCTCGCGCAGCTCGACGGCGGTCTGAAGGACGTTCCGGCCGAGCAGGCCGAGTCCATCGTGATCGCGTACGAGCCGGTCTGGGCCATCGGCACCGGCGAGGTCGCCACCCCCGAGGACGCCCAGGAGGTCTGCGGTGCGATTCGCGGCCGGCTGGCCGAACTGTACTCACAGGAGCTGGCCGACGGCGTCCGCATCCAGTACGGCGGCTCGGTGAAGTCCGGCAATGTCGCCGCGATCATGGCGCAGCCCGACGTGGACGGTGCACTGGTCGGCGGTGCCGCGCTGGACGCCGACGAGTTCGTCAAGATCGTCCGCTTCCGCGACCAGTGAGTATGCGGTAGCGCGGATCCGTCGTACCCTTGCGGGGGCCGCGGAGGGTGTAGCCTCCCGGCCCCCGTTTTCAGCACATGCAGTCCAGAGGAATTCCGGAAAGTAGGGACCAGCCGTGATTTTGGCGTTCGAGATCGCCCTGATCGTCTTCAGCCTGCTGCTGATGCTGCTGGTGCTGATGCACAAGGGAAAGGGCGGCGGCCTCTCCGACATGTTCGGTGGCGGCATGCAGTCGTCGGTCGGTGGCTCCTCGGTCGCCGAGCGCAACCTCGACCGGATCACCGTGGTCGTCGGTCTGGCATGGTTCGCGTGCATCGTGGTGCTTGGTCTGCTTATCAAGCTGGACAGCTGACCCGTCGTACGCGATTCCCGGTGACGGTGTAACTCCTTTCACTGGACGCGCGTTGGGCCTTACGTAGACTGGGGCATCTTCGAGCACCATCACGCAGGGAGTTACGACCGTGGCAAGTGGCAACGCGATCCGGGGAAGCCGGGTCGGAGCGGGGCCGATGGGGGAGGCCGAGCGCGGCGAGTCCGCGCCGCGTCTCCGCATCTCCTTCTGGTGCTCGAACGGGCACGAGACGCAGCCGAGCTTCGCCAGTGACGCGCAGGTACCGGAGACTTGGGACTGCCCGCGCTGCGGCTTCCCGGCCGGCCAGGACCGGGACAGCCCGCCGGACCCGCCGCGCACCGAGCCGTACAAGACGCACCTCGCGTACGTACGCGAACGGCGCAGCGACGCGGACGGCGAGGCCATTCTCGCCGAGGCGCTGGCGAAACTCCGGGGCGAAATCTAGAAGTTCACCGGCCGGGCACCCACAGGGTGTCCGGCCGGACTGCTTTTGCGTGCCGCCGGTCTCCATTGCCTCGTCGGCCCTTCTGATCAATTAGGTTGGAGGTGCAGCGGGGCATCTGCAGGCACGAGAAGAATTGGGCTGATATCCGGGATGAACACACGAAGCCGAACCAGGCTCAACCAGACGCCCGAGTGGACCGCTCTGGGCAAGCATCGCGAGCAGTTCGGGACGACCCGTCTGCGGCAGCTGTTCGCGGACGATCCGGAGCGCGGCACCGGATACACCCTCCGGGTCGGCGATCTGTACGTCGACTACTCCAAGCACCTGGTCACCGACGAGACGCTGCGGCTGCTGCGTGAGCTCGCCGCGGCCACCGGGGTGGCCGGCCTGCGGGACGCGATGTTCCGCGGCGAGAAGATCAACACCACCGAGGACCGCGCCGTTCTGCACACCGCGCTGCGTGCCCCGCGCGACGCGGTGATCGAGGTCGACGGCGAGAACGTGGTGCCGGGTGTGCACGCCGTGCTCGACCGGATGGCGGCGTTCTCCGACCGCGTCAGGTCGGGGGAGTGGACCGGCCACACCGGCAGGCGCATCAAGAACGTCGTCAACATCGGCATCGGCGGCTCCGACCTCGGCCCCGCCATGGCGTACGAGGTGCTGCGCTCCTTCACGGACCGCGACCTCACCGTCCGCTTCGTGTCGAACGTCGACGGCGCCGACCTGCACGAGGCGGTGCGCGATCTCGACCCGGCCGAGACGCTCTTCATCGTCGCGTCGAAGACCTTCACCACGATCGAGACGATCACCAACGCCACCTCCGCGCGCAACTGGCTGCTGACCGGTCTGAACGCCGGTCAGGACGCGGTCGCCAAGCACTTCGTGGCGCTGTCCACGAATGCCGGGAAGGTCGCGGACTTCGGCATCGACACCGCCAACATGTTCGAGTTCTGGGACTGGGTCGGCGGCCGTTACTCGTACGACTCGGCCATCGGCCTCTCGCTGATGATCGCCATCGGCCCGGACCGGTTCCGCGAGATGCTCGACGGCTTCCACCTCGTCGACGAGCACTTCCGCACCGCTCCCGCCGAGGACAACGTCCCGATGCTGATGGGGCTGTTGGGCGTCTGGTACGGCGCGTTCTTCGACGCCCAGTCGCACGCGGTGCTCCCGTACAGTCACTATCTGTCCAAGTTCACCGCGTACTTGCAGCAGCTGGACATGGAGTCCAACGGCAAGTCCGTGGACCGGGACGGCAATCCGGTCGACTGGCAGACCGGACCGGTCGTCTGGGGCACCCCCGGCACCAACGGACAGCACGCCTACTACCAGCTGATCCACCAGGGCACCAAGATCATCCCGGCCGACTTCATCGGCTTCGCCGAGCCGGTCGCCGACCTGCTGCCCGGCTTGGTGGCCCAGCACGATCTGCTGATGGCCAACTTCTTCGCCCAGACCCAGGCGCTGGCCTTCGGCAAGACGCCGGACGAGGTCCGGGCCGAGGGCGTCGCCGAGGAACTGGTGCCGCACAAGACCTTCCGGGGCAACCACCCGACGACGACGATCCTCGCCGACCGGCTGACCCCCTCCGTCCTCGGCCAGCTGATCGCGCTGTACGAGCACAAGGTCTTCGTCCAGGGCGCCGTCTGGAACATCGACTCCTTCGACCAGTGGGGCGTCGAGCTGGGCAAGGTCCTCGCCAAGAAGATCGAGCCGGTGCTCACCGACGGCGCGGGGGCCGAGCAGCTGGACAGCTCGACCGCCGCGCTGGTGCGGGCCTACCGCTCCCGCCGGGGGCGCTGAGCCGATGACCACGGGGGAGGGGACGGTGCGGCTGCGGCCGCCGAACAACATGTCGGACCCGAGGGCTGTCGGGTGGTGGCGGGCCCAGTGGCTGTTGCTGACCGCCGCCCCCGTGGCCGTCCTGGCCGTGCTGGGCGCGCTCATCGAGCCCGCCCGGTTCTGGCTGCTGCTGCCCGCCGCGATCCTCGCGGCCCTGGGCATCGGCTGTGCCGTGCTCCTCCCCGCGTGGTGGTTCCGCACCCACCGCTGGGAGGTCACCGACGAAGCGGTGTACGTCAGGACCGGGGTCTTCCGGCAGGAGTGGCGGATCGCCCCGATGTCCCGGATCCAGACCGTGGACACCGTGCGCGGGCCGCTCGAACAGCTCTACCGGCTCGCCACGGTCACCGTGACCACCGCGTCGGCCAAGGGCGCGGTACGGATCGAGGGCCTCGACCACGAAACGGCGGCCGGGCTCGCCGAACGGCTGACCCGGATCACCCAGGCCACCCCCGGGGACGCCACATGAGCCAGGAGGCGGCCGTGTCCCCATCCCCGGACACCGGGGGCGGCCACGGCCCCGCCGCGGCCACCGCCGTCGACTGGCGGCGGCTGGACCGGCGCACGGTCCTCGTCAGCGCGCTCGTCACGGCCGGGGTGGCGGCCGGCGCCGCCGTCCCCACCACGCTCGGCCTCTCCGGAAGGTTCGGCTTCGGGGCCGCCGTCACCTGGGTCCTGGCCGGCGCGGCCCTGCTGATCGGCGCCGCGGCCGCCGGCGACCACGTACGGTGGCGCCGCACCCGCTACCGCATCGGCGCCGAACGGGTCGAGCTCCACACCGGGCTGCTCCTGGTCAAGAAGCGCTCACTGGCCCGGGAACGCATCCGCAGCGTCGACCTCACCGCCCATCCGCTGCAACGGGCACTCGGCCTGGTCACCGTCCGCATCGGCACCGGCGAGCACTCCGGCAACGACTCCACCCTGGAACTCGACCCGGTCACCGGGGCCGAGGGCGAACGGCTCCGTCGCGAACTGCTGGAGCGCACCGCCACCGGAACCCCGGGCACCCACCGCGAGGGCGAGCTCGTCGCCCTCGACCCGCGCTGGATCCGCTACGCACCGGTCTCCTTCGTCGCCCCCGCGCTCGGCGGCGCGGCGGCCGGCGCGGTGATGCAGGTCAGCGACTGGTTCGGGGCACAGGGGCGGGTCATCGAGTGGATCGGCGAGCGCTTCCGGGACACCTCGCTGACCGCCATGATCGTGATCCTCGCCGTCGCCGCGGTGGCCGCCGGAGTCGTCGGCGCGCTCGGCCTGTGGGTCGAGATGTGGTGGAACTACCGGCTGGAGCGTGAACCGGGCGGCACCCTGCGCATCCGGCGCGGACTGCTGACCTCCCGGTCCGTCTCCATCGAGGAACGGCGACTGCGCGGGGTCGACCTCGTCGAACCGCTCGGCATCCGGACCTTCGGCGCCGCCCGGGTCGACGCGATCACCACCGGACTCGCCAAGGACGACGAGGAACAGCACGGCGACCACAACACCCTGCTGCCCGCCGCGCCCCGGCCCGTGGCCGACGCGGTGGCCGCCGACGTGCTGCGCGAGACGACGTCCCCGACTAGCGCCCCGCTGACCGGACACCCCCTCGCGGCCCGCGGCCGCAGGCTGCGCCGCGCGTACTGGGCCGTCCTGGTCCCGGTGGCCGCGCTCGCCCTCCTGGGCGCGCTGCTGACCCCCGTACTGCTCTGGATCGCGCTCGGCTGCGCCGTCGTGGGGCTGCCGGCCGGGGTGTTCCTGGCCAGGGACGCGTACCGCGGCCTGGGGCACACCGTCAGCGGCGACTACCTGGTGGTGCGGTCGGGCACGGTCCGGCGCTCGACCGCCGCGCTGGAGCGGGCCGGAGTCATCGGCTGGACGGTCCGCCAGACCTACTTCCAGCGACGCGCCGGGGTGCTGAGCGTCACCGCGACGACGGCCGCCGGAGCGGGCGCGTACACGGCGTACGATACGGAGGTGAGCGAGGGCCTCGCCTTCGCCGCCGAGGCCGTGCCCGGCCTGCTGGAACCCTTCCTGGAGCGGGTCCCGCCCGCCAGGTGAGCCCCGGTCAGCCGTGCGTCGTGTCGATGACGCAGAACCGGTTGCCCTCGGGGTCCGCCAGCACCACGAAGTCCGGGTCGTCCGGGTACAGATCCCAGTCCACCCGCACCGCGCCGAGCCCGATCAGCCGGTCCACCTCGGCGTCCTGCTCCGCGGTGTACAGATCGAGGTGGATCCGGGGGACCTCCTGCACGGACGTACCGCTGAGGCCCAGGGCCAGGCCGACGCCAGGCCCCTCGGCGGGGACCAGCACCATCCAGTCGTCGTCCGTCGCCGGGTCACGCTCCACGTAGTCGAGCGCCGCCTTCCAGAACGCCGCCGCACGCCGTACGTCCGACGCGCCCATCACCACGGTTCCGATACGCACCATGGCCCGAGTCTGCCACGCCTTCCACGCGACGGGCCCGGCCGCTCCGAGGAGCGAACCGGGCCCGTGCGCAACCGTACTGACGATCCGTCAGGCCGAGGCCGGCGGATACAGCGCGCGCGGCAGCCGGGAGGCCGCCGCCGCGTCCAGCAGCCACAGGGTGCGGGAGCGGCCGTACGCACCTGCCGCCGGGGCCTGGATCTCCCCGGCACCCGAGAGCGCGATCTCCGCGGCCTCCGCCTTGTCCTCACCTGCGGCGAGCAGCCACACCTCGCGCGCCGCCCGGATCGCGGGCAGCGTGAGCGAGATGCGAGTGGGCGGCGGCTTGGGGGCGCCGTGCACACCGACGACGGTGCGCTCGGTCTCCCGTACCGCGGGCAGCTCCGGGAAGAGCGACGCGACGTGCGTGTCCGGGCCGACGCCCAGCATCAGCACGTCGAACGTCGGCACCGGGCCGTGGTCCTCGGGACCGGCCGCGGTGGCCAGTTCCTCGGCGTACGCGGCGGCCGCCGCGTCGGCGTCGTTGCCCCAGGGGCCGTCCGAGGCTGGCATCGCGTGCACCCGGGACGGGTCCAGCTGCACCGAGTCCAGCAGGGCCTCACGGGCCTGCGTGACATTGCGCTCCGGATCGCCCTCGGGCAGGAACCGCTCGTCGCCCCACCACAGATCGAGCCGCGACCAGTCGATCGCGTCCCGGGCGGGCGCGGCGGCGAGCGCGGCCAGCAGGCCGTTGCCGTTGCGCCCGCCGGTGAGGACCACCGAGGCGTAGCCGCGCGCGGCCTGGGCGTCCACGATCCTCGTGATCAGCCGGGCCGCGGCGGCCAGCGCCATCAGCTCCTTGTCGCGGTGCACGACAAGCTGCGGAGCACTCACTTCGACGCCGCCTTCTTGGCCGCGGTCTTCTTCGCGGCGGCCGGGGCGGCGTCCGCCGCGGGCTCGGCCGGCTTCGGCCGCGCCTGTCCGGCGAGCTTCGCCACACCGAACCTCACCGTCGCCGCGTAGGTGTTGTCCGGGTCCAGCCGGCGCAACTCCTCGGCGAGCAGCTCGGCGGTGTCCCGCCGCTTGAGTGCCACCGCGCGGTCCGGCTGGCCCTGCATCGAGAGCGTGGCCAGCGAACCGTCGGGACGGTCCAGGACGATGACGCCGTTCTTGGTCTCCATCCGCACGGCCGTCAGACCGGGACCGGCGGAGACGGTGCGCTCCACCGGCACCTTGAGCCGGTCCGCGAGCCACATGGCGAGCAGCTCGCAGCTCGGGTTCTCCGACTCGCCCTCGACCGTCGCCGAGACGACCTGGGCGGACTGCTGGTCGAGCGAGGCCGCCAGCATCGAGCGCCACGGCGTGATGCGGGTCCACGCCAGATCGGTGTCGCCCGGGGTGTACGAGTCGGCGCGGACCGCCAGCTCCTCGCCCGGGTGCTCCGCCGAGTACGCGTCCGTGATCCGGCGCTGGGCGAGCGCGCCCAGCGGGTCCTTCGCCGGGTCGGCGGGGGCGCCCTCGGGCCACCAGACCACGACCGGGGCGTCCGGCAGCAGCAGCGGCAGGACCACCGACTGGGCGTGGTTGACCAGCTCGCCGTGGAGACGCAGGACGACCGTCTCGCCGGTGCCCGCGTCGGAACCGACCCGCACCTCGGCGTCGAGCCGGGCGTCCCGGCGGCTGCGCGGCGAGCGGCTGACCCGCTTGATCACCGCGATGATCCGCGAGGGGTGCTCGCGCGAGGCGTCACCGGCCGACTTGAGCGCGTCGTACGCGTTCTCCTCGTCGGTGACGATGACCAGGGTGAGCACCATGCCGATGGCCGGGGTGCCGATGGCGCGGCGGGCCGAGACCAGCGCCTGGTTGATCTTGCTGGAAGTGGTCTCCGTGAGATCGATCTTCATGGCCGGCGCCAGCTCCGTCCGTCTCGTGCGAGCATCTCGTCGGCCTCGGCCGGACCCCAGGTGCCCGCCGGGTACTGCGCGGGCTTGCCGTGCTTGTCCCAGTACTCCTCGATCGGGTCGAGGATGTTCCAGGACAGCTCGACCTCCTGGTGCCGGGGGAAGAGGTTGGCGTCGCCGAGCAGCACATCGAGGATGAGCCGCTCGTAGGCCTCCGGGCTGGACTCCGTGAAGGACTCGCCGTAGGCGAAGTCCATCGTGACGTCCCGGACCTCCATCGAGGTGCCGGGCACCTTGGAGCCGAACCGCACGGTCACGCCCTCGTCCGGCTGCACCCGGATGACCAGGGCGTTGCCGCCCAGCTCCTCGGTGGCGCCGGACTCGAAGGGCAGATACGGGGCCCGCTTGAAGACGACCGCGATCTCCGTGACCCGGCGGCCGAGCCGCTTTCCGGTCCGGAGGTAGAACGGCACGCCCGCCCAGCGGCGGTTGTTGATCGTCAGCTTGATCGCGGCGAAGGTGTCGGTCTTCGACTTGGGGTCGATGCCGTCCTCTTCGAGGTAGCCCGGGACCTCCTCGCCGCCCTGCCACGCGTGCGCGTACTGGGCGCGGACCGTGTGCTTGCCCAGGTCCTCCGGCAGCTCCACCGCCGTGAGCACCTTGAGCTTCTCGGCGACCAGGGCCTTCGGGTGGAAGGAGCCGGGCTCCTCCATCGCGGTCAGCGCCAGCAGCTGGAGCAGGTGGTTCTGGATGACGTCACGGGCGGCGCCGATGCCGTCGTAGTAGCCGGCCCGGCCGCCGATGCCGATGTCCTCGGCCATCGTGATCTGGACGTGGTCGACGTACGACCTGTTCCAGATCGGCTCGAACATCGTGTTGGCGAACCGCAGCGCCAGGATGTTCTGGACCGTCTCCTTGCCCAGGTAGTGGTCGATCCGGAAGACCTCGTTGGGCGGGAAGACGTCGTGCACGATCTGGTTGAGCTCCTGCGCGCTCTTCAGGTCGTGGCCGAAGGGCTTCTCGATGACGGCACGCCGCCAGGAGCCCTCCTTCTGGTCCGCCAGGCCGTGCTTCTTGAGCTGCTGGACGACCTTGGGGAAGAACTTCGGCGGCACGGACAGGTAGAAGGCGAA
Organism: Streptomyces sp. NPDC007164; assembly: GCF_040634135.1. Classification (NCBI taxonomy): domain Bacteria; kingdom Bacillati; phylum Actinomycetota; class Actinomycetes; order Kitasatosporales; family Streptomycetaceae; genus Streptomyces; species Streptomyces sp. NPDC007164. The sequence goes on along the minus strand of NZ_JBEYFB010000002.1, from coordinate 133,538 downwards.
GTTGCCGCCCGTGCCCTGCGCCTTGTCCAGCTCCTGGATCGTGGTCTTCAGCTGCTCGAAGGCCTCGTCGTCGTCGAAGTTGCCCTGGACGAAGCGCATCCCCTGGATGAGCTGCTGCCAGACCTCTTCGCGGAACGGTGTACGGGCGTGCTGCTTGACGGCGTCGTGGACCTCCTGTGCGAAGTCCTCGTCCTGCCACTCGCGGCGCGCGAATCCGATGAGGGAGAAGCCCGGCGGCAACAGGCCGCGATTGGCCAGGTCGTACACGGCGGGCATCAGCTTTTTACGGGACAAATCACCCGTGACCCCGAAGATCACCAGACCCGACGGCCCCGCGATGCGCGGGAGCCGTCGGTCCTGGGGGTCACGAAGCGGGTTGGCTCCGGGAACACCAGACAAGGTGGTCAGCCCTCCGAAGGGGCGAGGCGCTTGAGCTCCGCCTCGGTCGAGTTGAGCAGGTCGATCCAGGACGCCTCGAACTTCTCGACGCCCTCGTCCTCCAGCAGCTGGACGACGTCGTCGTAGGAGATCCCGAGCTTCGCCACGGCGTCGAGATCGGCGAGGGCCTGCTCGTAGGTGCCGGCGATCGTGTTGCCGGTGACGTCGCCGTGGTCGGCCGTGGCGTCCAGGGTGGCCTCGGGCATGGTGTTCACCGTGCCGGGGGCGACCAGGTCGACGACGTACAGGGTGTCCTTGTACGCGGGGTCCTTGACGCCGGTCGAGGCCCACAGCGGACGCTGCTTGTTGGCCTGTGCCTTGTCCAGGGCGGCCCAGCGGTCCGAGGAGAAGATCTCCTCGTACGCCTCGTAGGCGAGCCGGGCGTTGGCGAGCGCGGCCTTGCCCTTGAGGGCCTTGGCCTCGTCGGTGCCCAGCGCGTCGAGCCGCTTGTCGATCTCGGTGTCCACGCGGGAGACGAAGAACGAGGCCACCGAGTGGATCAGGGAGAGGTCCAGGCCCGCGGCCTTCGCCTTCTCCAGGCCCGCCAGGTAGGCGTCCATGACCTCGCGGTAGCGCTCCAGCGAGAAGATCAGCGTGACGTTGACGCTGATGCCCTTGCCGATGACCTCGGTGATCGCCGGGAGACCGGCCTTCGTCGCCGGGATCTTGATGAGCGTGTTGGGCCGGTCCACCAGCCAGGCCAGCTGCTTGGCCTCGGCGACGGTGGCCGCGGTGTGGTGGGCCAGCCGAGGGTCGACCTCGATGGAGACCCGGCCGTCCTGGCCGTCCGTGGCGTCGAAGACCGGACGCAGGATGTCCGCCGCGTCCCGTACATCGGCCGTCGTGATCATGCGGATGGCCTCGTCGACGGTGACCTTGCGGGTGGCGAGGTCGGTGAGCTGCTGCTCGTACCCGTCGCCCGAGGAGATCGCCTTCTGGAAGATCGACGGGTTGGTGGTGACGCCCACGACGTGCTGCTGGTCGATCAGCTCGGCGAGATTGCCCGAGGTGATCCGCTTGCGCGACAGGTCGTCGAGCCAGATCGCCACGCCCTCGTCGGAGAGGCGCTTAAGTGCGTCTGTCATGAGAATTGCATCTCCTACTAGTCGTATATCGGCGTCAGCGCGTGGCTGCGGCGAGAGATTCCCGCGCGGCGGCGGCGACGTGCTCGCCGGTGAAGCCGAACTCGCGGAAGAGGACCTTGGCGTCGGCCGAGGCACCGAAGTGCTCCAGCGAGACGATCCGGCCGGCGTCACCGACGTAGCGGTACCAGGTCAGGCCGATGCCTGCCTCGACCGCGACGCGCGCCTTCACGGACGGCGGCAGAACGCTGTCCTTGTACGCCTGGTCCTGCTCCTCGAACCACTCGACCGACGGCATCGAGACCACCCGGGTCGGAATGCCGGCCGCCTGGAGCTCCTCGCGCGCCTCGACGGCGAGGTGCACCTCGGAGCCCGTGCCGATCAGCAGCACCTGCGGCTGGCCGCCCTCGGCCTCGAAGAGCACGTAGCCGCCCTTGGCCGCGTCCTCGTTCGCCTCGTACGTCGGAACGCCCTGGCGGGTCAGCGCCAGACCGTGCGGGGCGCCCTTGCCGAACACCTTGGTGTAGCGGCGCAGGATCTCGCGCCAGGCGATGGAGGTCTCGTTGGCGTCGGCCGGGCGGACGATGTTCAGGCCCGGGATGGCGCGCAGCGCGGCCAGGTGCTCCACCGGCTGGTGGGTCGGGCCGTCCTCGCCGAGACCGATCGAGTCGTGCGTCCACACGTAGGTCACCGGCAGGTGCATCAGCGCGGACAGGCGCACGGCGTTGCGCATGTAGTCGGAGAACACCAGGAAGGTGCCGCCGTAGATGCGGGTGTTGCCGTGCAGCGCGATGCCGTTCATGGCGGCGGCCATGGCGTGCTCGCGGATGCCGAAGTGGATCGTGCGGCCGTACGGGTCCGCGCCCGGCAGCGGGTTGCCCGCCGGGAGGAACGACGACGTCTTGTCGATCGTGGTGTTGTTCGAGCCGGCGAGGTCGGCGGAGCCGCCCCACAGCTCGGGGATGATCTCGCCGAGCGCCTGGAGCACCTTGCCGGAGGCGGCGCGGGTGGCGACACCCTTGCCCGGCTCGAAGACCGGAAGCCTGTCCTCCCAGCCCGCGGGCAGCTCGCCGGCGGAGATCCGGTCGAACTCGGCGGCGCGCTCCGGGTTGGCGGTGCGCCAGGCGGCGAAGGACTTCTCCCACTCGCCCTTGGCCTCGCGGCCGCGGTCCAGCGCCTCACGGGTGTGGGCGATGACCTCGTCGGCGACCTCGAAGCTCTTCTCCGGGTCGAAGCCCAGCACCCGCTTCGTCGCCGCGACCTCCTCGTCGCCGAGCGCCGAGCCGTGCGAGGCCTCGGTGTTCTGGGCGTGCGGTGCGGGCCAGGCGATGATCGAGCGGGCCGCGATGAACGACGGGCGCCCGGTCTCGGCCTTGGCCGCCTGGAGCGCCGCGAACAGACCCGCCGGGTCCAGGTCGCCGTTGGGCAGCTGCTCGACGCGCTGGACGTGCCAGCCGTACGCCTCGTACCGCTTCAGGGTGTCCTCGGAGACCGCGGTCTCCGTGTCGCCCTCGATGGAGATGTGGTTGTCGTCCCACAGCAGGACCAGGTTGCCGAGCTTCTGGTGCCCGGCCAGCGAGGACGCCTCCGCGGAGATGCCCTCCTGGAGGCAGCCGTCGCCGGCGACGGCCCAGACCATGTGGTCGAAGGGGGAGGTGCCGGGGGCCGCGTCCGGGTCGAACAGGCCGCGCTCGTACCGGGAGGCCATCGCCATGCCCACGGCGTTGGCGACACCCTGGCCCAGCGGGCCGGTGGTCGTCTCGACGCCGGTGGTGTGGCCGTACTCCGGGTGACCGGGGGTCTTGGAGCCCCAGGTGCGGAAGGCCTTGAGGTCATCGAGCTCCAGGCCGTACCCGGCCAGGTAGAGCTGGATGTAGAGGGTCAGGCTGGTGTGACCCGCAGAGAGCACGAACCGGTCGCGCCCGGCCCAGTCCGCATCGGCGGGGTCGTGGCGCATCACCTTCTGGAAGAGGGTGTACGCGGCGGGAGCGAGGCTCATGGCCGTACCAGGGTGGCCGTTTCCGACCTTCTGTACGGCGTCCGCTGCAAGGACACGGACAGTGTCCACGGCCCGCTGGTCCAATTCGGTCCACTGGAGATCTGTGGTGGTCGGCTTGGTGCTCACCCTGAGTCAGGGCTCCTCTCCACTGTTGTAAACCGGTGACTGTGACCGCACCGGGCGTTGTCGAGCCTACCCCCGTCGGAACAAGCATTTTCCGGCTGCTTTCCAGGGTGCAGGCGGCCCGCGGAGTTCGCCTCCCGTATGAGCGCGACGGCTCACTTCTGCGCCACTCCGATGAGCGCTTCTCCTTACTTATGGGCCCTCCGATGAGCGTGTCCTCGTACTTCTGTACCGCTCCGGTGAGCGGAAGGGCCGCTCACGCGCAGTGTCACGACGACCGGACCGCCGGTCCGCGCGCCGCACCACGAGGAGGGGGCCCGCCGCTTCCCGCGCCTGTTCAACACGACCCACCCCCGCGAAGATCGGCCTGTCCCCAACGTCTACAGTGGTCTGGTTCGCGCAAGTCTTTACCGGGCCTTCACGCCCGGAGCTTGCTGGGATTTCTCTGTCAGGGGTGTGCGTGACGGCCGTCGAGTCCCGACCCGCAGGGGTCGCCTTGACTCCCAGCCCAGGGGGCCATCGCCCGTTCGGGGCCCGTGTCAAGGCATTCGTGGCGCTGACCAAGCCGCGGATCATCGAGCTGTTGCTGATCACCACTGTTCCGGTGATGTTCCTCGCCGCTCAGGGTGTGCCCGACCTGTGGCTCGTGGTCGCCACCACGGTCGGCGGCTATCTTTCCGCAGGCGGCGCCAACGCGCTGAACATGTACATCGACCGCGACATCGACGCGCTGATGGACCGTACGTCGCAGCGCCCGCTGGTCACCGGCATGGTGAGCCCGCGTGAGTGCCTGGCCTTCGGCTTCGCGCTCGCCGCGATCTCGACGGTCTGGTTCGGCCTGCTGGTCAACTGGCTGTCGGCGGCGCTGTCGCTCGGCGCGCTGCTGTTCTACGTCGTCGTCTACACGATGCTGCTCAAGCGCCGCACCTCGCAGAACATCGTCTGGGGCGGCATCGCGGGCTGCATGCCGGTCCTCATCGGCTGGTCGGCCGTGACGAACTCCGTGTCGTGGGCGGCCGTCATCCTCTTCGCCGTCATCTTCTTCTGGACGCCGCCGCACTACTGGCCGCTCTCCATGAAGGTGAAGGAGGACTACGCCCGGGTCGGCGTCCCGATGCTTCCGGTCATCGCGTCCAACCGGGTGGTGGCCCGCCAGATCGTCGTCTACAGCTGGGTGATGGTGGTCGTCTCGCTGCTGCTGACCCCGTTGGGCTACACCGGCTGGTTCTACACGGCGGTGGCGGTGCTGACCGGCGGGTTCTGGCTCTGGGAGGCGCACGGCCTGCAGAACCGGGCCAAGTCCGGTGTGACCGGGGCCAAGCTCAAGGAGATGCGGCTGTTCCACTGGTCCATCACCTATGTCTCGCTGCTCTTCGTCGCCGTGGCGGTCGACCCCTTCCTGAGGTAGTCCGCCCCCATCGACTCCTGCCGACGGGCGGGGTACGTGGCCCAAGCCACGTACCCCGCCCGTCGCACGTTCGGCTACCCGTCGGTAGCATCCTGAATATGGCTGAGACGGCAGAGACCCAGGTGGAGAGCGGCAAGCAGGCAGCCCGCGCGGAGCGCAGGGCGGCGAAGCTCGCCAAGGAGATCGGCGCTTTCGCCAAGGCGCACGGCGGCGCAGAGGGACAGCTCGCCTACATCGGGCAGCGGGGCGCCCGGATCGTGCTCGTGGGCGAGGACGGCGGCTGGGGCGACCTGGTCGCTCCCTCGTACGCGCTCGCCGAGAGCGCCACGCGCAAGGCCGGGATCACGATGCACGACGAGTTCGACGGCGAGTTCGCCGCGAAGGTCCGCACCGGCCCGTACGAGTGGACGCGGATGGCCGGCATCCAGATCGGCGGCCCTTCCGTGCGGCACCGGGGCACGCGAGCCCGGCATGATCCAAACGAGAGGCCCTAGGCCTGACCAAGCCCCCGTACAACGACGATCGCCGGACGGTTCCGAGAAGGAATCCGTCCGGCGATCGTCGTGTACGGGGGCAGGGGCGGCCCGCGGTCAGCCGGCCGCTGCGGGCTCCGGCTGCTCGGCGGCGGGGCCGGGCACCGCGGCCATGGCCACGGGGCGCTCACGCAGCGACAGGACCACCCGCACGACCGCGATCCACACCAGGCACGAGCCCAGCATGTGCAGGCCGACCAGGATCTCCGGCGTGTCGGTGAAGTACTGCACGTAGCCGATCACGCCCTGAGACATCAGCACCAGGAAGAGGTCACGGGCGCGGTGCAGCGGGCCGGCCGGCGCGTCGACGGCCTTCAGCACGAACCAGAGCGCGACGGTCAGCGCCACCACGACCCAGGCCAGATCGGCGTGCAGCTGCGCGATCATCTTCCAGTCGATCGGGATGCGGTGCACATCGCTGGAGTCGCCCGCGTGCCGCCCGGCGCCCGTGACGACCGTGCCGACCGCGACCAGCAGCCCCGCGGCGACCGTGAGCAGCCAGGTCAGCTGGGACACCGCCTTGCCGACCAGCGGCCGGGGCGCCTCGTCGCCCTCGCGGGTCCGCTGCCAGGTCACCATCGCGACGGTGAGCAGCGCCGTGGAGAGCAGGAAGTGCGCCGCGACGGTGTACGGGTTGAGGCCGACCAGCACCACGATGCCGCCGAGCACGGCGTTGCCCATGACCACCCAGAACTGCACCCAGCCGAGCTTCGTCAGGCTGCGCCGCCAGGGCTTGGCGGACCGGGCGGCGATGATCGCCCACCCGACGGCCGCGCACAGGACGTACGTCAGCATCCGGTTGCCGAACTCGATGGCGCCGTGGAAGCCCATCTCGCTCGTCGCCGTGAGGCTCTCGTCGGTGCACTTGGGCCAGGTCGGGCAGCCGAGGCCGGAGCCGGTCAGCCGTACCGCGCCACCAGTCACGACGATCAGCACGGCCATGACGACGGCGGACATGGCCGCACGGCGGACCGTACGGGGGGAGGGGGTCCATCGCTCGGCGATGTACAGGAGCGGGTTCCGCGCGGCTTGAGCGACTTCGGCTCGGGTCAGCTTGGGCACGCGCACCATCGTAGGCGGCGGCTTGTGCAAGCTTTCACGAGGGGGACGAGTTGCCCCGAAACGTCGACGGAGCGCGTCCGCGCGCTCGCGTGCGGGAGGCCACCGGGCTCACTCCCAGCGGAAGAACCTCGCCGCCGCGCCCAGCCCGAGCACCGCCCACACCGCCAGGATGCCGAGGTCGCCCCAGGGCATCGCCGCACCGTGCTGGAGCACGTCCCGCAGACCGTCCGACAGCGCCGCGATCGGCAGCAGCCCGAGCGCCGACTGCACCGCGTCCGGGAACTTGTCCAGCGGCACGATGACCCCGCCGCCGACCAGCAGCAGCAGGAAGACCAGGTTGGCCGCGGCGAGCGTCGCCTCCGCCTTGAGCGTCCCGGCCATCAGCAGCCCGAGCCCGGAGAAGGCCGCCGTGCCGAGCACGAGCAGCAGCAGGACGGCGAGGGGGTTGCCCTGCGGCGACCAGCCGAGCGCGAACGCGATCACCGTGAGCAGCACCACCTGGAGCACCTCGGTGACCAGCACCGCGAGGGTCTTGGCGGTCATCAGCGCCCAGCGCGGCAGCGGCGAGGCCGCGAGCCGCTTGAGCACCCCGTACCGCCGCTCGAAACCGGTGGCGATGGCCTGGCCGGTGAAGGCCGTGGACATCACGGCGAGCGCGAGGATGCCGGGTGCCAGGAAGTCGACGGACTCGCCCGCGCCGGTGTCCACGATGTCGACCGCGCTGAACAGCACCAGCAGCAGCGTCGGGATGATCACGGTCAGCAGCAGCTGCTCGCCGTTGCGCAGCAGCATCCGCGTCTCCAACGCGGTCTGCGCGGCGATCATGCGGCCCAGCGGGGCGGCGCCCGGCCGCGGGGTGTACGTACCGGCGCTCATGCGCGCAGCTCCTTGCCGGTCAGTTCCAGGAAGACGTCCTCCAGGGTGTGCCGCTCCACGGAGATGCCCGACGGCATCACTCCGTGCTGGGCGCACCAGGAGGTGACGGTGGCCAGCAGCTCCGGGCCGACGTCGCCGGTGATGCGGTACGCGCCCGGGAGGATCTCGGCCGCCTCGGAGCCGTCGGGCAGCGCCTTCAGCAGCGAGCCCATGTCGAGACCCGGGCGGCCGGTGAAGCGCAGGGTGTTCTCGGCGCCGCCGCGGCAGAGCGTCTCGGGGCTGCCCTGGGCGATGACCTTGCCCGCGTCGATGACGGCGACGTCGTCGGCGAGCTCCTCGGCCTCGTCCATGAAGTGCGTGGTCAGGACGGTCGAGACGCCGTCGGTGCGCAGCTCGCGCACCAGCTCCCAGGTGGAGCGGCGGGCCTGCGGGTCCAGGCCGGCGGTCGGTTCGTCCAGGAAGACCAGTTCGGGACGGCCCACGACGGCCATCGCCAGGGCGAGCCGCTGTTGCTGGCCGCCGGAGAGCCGCCGGTAGGACGTACGGCCGCAGCTGCCGAGGCCGAGGCGCTCGATCAGGGTGTCCACGTCCAGCGGGTGGGCGTGCAGCTTCGCCATGTGGCGGAGCATCTCGTCGGCGCGCGCCCCGGAGTAGACGCCACCCGACTGGAGCATCACGCCGATCCGGGGGCGGAGCGCGGCGGCGTCGGCGACCGGGTCGAGGCCGAGGACCCGCACGGTCCCGGCGTCGGGGCGGCGGTAGCCCTCGCAGGTCTCGATCGTGGTGGTCTTGCCGGCGCCGTTGGGGCCGAGGACGGCGGTGACGGCGCCGGTGCGTACACACAGGTCGAGGCCGTCCACAGCGGTCTTGGGGCCGTAGCGCTTCACCAGGCCGCGGACCTCTACGGCCGACTCGCTCTTCATGGCCGTCAAGTCTAGGCAGGGGCGGAACGACCCCGTCTGCCGGGGCCGAATTAGGTAACCCTAAGTGATGAGCGGCACCGTAGATCGTTTCGGACCGTGGTTGTCAGGGCCGGATGAATTACGCAACAATGGCGTTGTGAAATACGTTGGCGAGGCTCCGCAGGAGGAACTCGCGACCGGAGAGCGCTCGACGCGCAACCGGGTCGCGCGCTCCATCCTGGACCATGGCCCGTCCACCGTCGCCGAGCTGGCGAAGCGCCTCGGCCTCACCCAGGCGGCGGTCCGGCGCCATCTCGACGCCCTTGTCTCCGACAGCGTCGTGGAGGCCCGTGAACAGCGGGTCTACGGGGCTCGGACCCGTGGCCGCCCGGCCAAGGTGTTCGCCCTCACCGACTGCGGCCGGGACGCCTTCGACCAGTCCTACGACAAGCTCGCGGCGGACGCCCTGCGCTGGATCGCCGAGACCGCGGGCGAGGAAGCGGTCGCCGCTTTCGCCCGCGCCAGGATCGAGTCCCAGTCCGAGGCGTACCGCACGGCGGTCGAGGCCGCGGACCCCGAGGCCCGCACCGAAGCGCTGGCCAAGGTCCTGTCCGCCGACGGGTACGCTGCTACGGCGCGTAGCGCGCCCGGCCCGCAGCAGGGCGAGCAGTTGTGCCAGCACCACTGCCCGGTCGCCCACGTCGCCGAGCAGTACCCGCAGCTGTGCGAGGCGGAGACGGAGTTCTTCTCCAGCCTCCTCGGGACGCATGTGCAGCGTCTGGCCACCATCGCCCACGGCGACGGTGTGTGCACGACGTACATTCCGCGCAGCGGCCACTCAGCACCACAGACCACCAATTCAGCATCTGCAAGCACGGCCGGGAGGAACCCCGCATGACGCTCCCTACGGAGACTGCCCACCCTGAGCTCGAGGGTCTGGGTACGTACGAATTCGGCTGGGCCGACTCCGACGCGGCAGGCGCCGCAGCCAAGCGCGGGCTCTCCGAGGATGTCGTCCGCGACATCTCGGCGAAGAAGAACGAGCCCGAGTGGATGCTGAAGCTGCGCCTCAAGGGCCTGCGGCTCTTCGACAAGAAGCCCATGCCGAACTGGGGCTCGGACCTGTCGGGCATCGACTTCGACAACATCAAGTACTTCGTGCGGTCCACGGAGAAGCAGGCGGAGTCCTGGGAGGACCTGCCCGAGGACATCAAGAACACCTACGACAAGCTCGGCATCCCGGAGGCGGAGAAGCAGCGCCTGGTCGCCGGTGTCGCCGCGCAGTACGAGTCCGAGGTCGTCTACCACCAGATCCGTGAGGACCTGGAGGAGCAGGGCGTCATCTTCCTCGACACCGACACCGCGCTGAAGGAGCACCCGGAGCTCTTCAAGGAGTACTTCGGCACCGTCATCCCGGTCGGCGACAACAAGTTCGCCTCGCTGAACTCGGCCGTATGGTCCGGCGGCTCGTTCATCTACGTGCCCAAGGGTGTCCGCGTCGACATCCCGCTCCAGGCCTACTTCCGTATCAACACGGAGAACATGGGCCAGTTCGAGCGGACGCTGATCATCGTCGACGAGGACGCCTACGTCCACTACGTCGAGGGCTGCACCGCCCCGATCTACTCCTCCGACTCGCTGCACTCCGCGGTCGTCGAGATCATCGTGAAGAAGGGCGGCCGCTGCCGCTACACGACGATCCAGAACTGGTCGAACAACGTCTACAACCTGGTCACCAAGCGCGCCGTGGCCTACGAGGGCGCGACCATGGAGTGGGTCGACGGCAACATCGGCTCCAAGGTCACCATGAAGTACCCGGCCGTCTACCTGATGGGCGAGCACGCCAAGGGCGAGACCCTGTCCATCGCCTTCGCGGGCGAGGGCCAGCACCAGGACGCCGGCGCCAAGATGGTCCACATGGCGCCGAACACCTCCTCCAACATCGTCTCCAAGTCGGTGGCGCGAGGCGGCGGCCGTACCTCCTACCGCGGTCTGATCGAGATCGGCGAGGGCGCGCCGGGCGCGAAGTCCAACGTGCTCTGCGACGCGCTGCTGGTCGACACGATTTCGCGCTCCGACACCTACCCGTACGTCGACGTCCGCGAGGACGACGTGTCGATGGGGCACGAGGCGACCGTCTCCAAGGTCTCCGAGGACCAGCTCTTCTACCTGATGAGCCGCGGTCTGACGGAGTTCGAGGCGATGGCGATGATCGTGCGCGGCTTCGTCGAGCCGATCGCGAAGGAGCTGCCGATGGAGTACGCCCTTGAGCTCAACCGGCTGATCGAGCTGCAGATGGAGGGTTCGGTCGGCTGACACGCCCGACGACCGGATTCCCCGATTTCGACAGAGAAAGTGAGCACCACGACAGCCATGGCTGAGGCTCAGAACATCCCGGCGGGCTCCACCACCACCGGATCCATCGCGGTGGCCGCCGAGTCGACCGTCGCCACGCGCATGAGCGCACCCCCGTCCTTCGACGTCGCGGACTTCCCGGTTCCGCACGGCCGTGAGGAGGAGTGGCGGTTCACGCCGCTGGAGCGGCTGCGCGGGCTGCACGACGGCACGGCCGTCTCCACCGGCGGCGGTGTGAAGGTCGCGATCGAGGCCCCCGAGGGCGTCACCGTCGAGACCGTCGGCCGTGACGACTCCCGGCTCGGCCGGGCCGGCACCCCGGTGGACCGCGTCGCCGCCCAGGCGTACTCCTCCTTCGAGCAGGCGTCCGTCGTCACGGTCGCCAAGGAGGCCGTGCTCACCGAGCCGATCCGCATCGCGGTGCACGGCGAGGGCGGCGTGGCCTACGGCCACCAGGTCGTCGAGCTCGGCGCCTTCGCCGAGGCCGTCGTCGTCATCGACCACACCGGTGACGCGGTGCTCGCCGCCAATGTGGACTACGTCCTCGGCGACGGCGCGAAGCTCACCGTCGTCTCCGTGCAGGACTGGGACGAGACCGCGGTCCATGTCGGCCAGCACAACGCGCTGGTCGGCCGGGACGCCTCGTTCAAGTCGATCGTCGTCACCTTCGGCGGCGACCTCGTCCGCCTCCACCCGCGCGTCAACTACGCGGGCACCGGCGGCGAGGCCGAGCTCTTCGGTCTGTACTTCACCGACAAGGGCCAGCACCAGGAGCACCGCCTCCTGGTCGACCACAACACCCCGCACTGCAAGTCCAACGCCGCCTACAAGGGCGCGCTCCAGGGCGACGGCGCACACGCCGTGTGGATCGGCGACGTCCTCATCCAGGCCGCCGCCGAGGGCACCGACACCTACGAGATGAACCGCAACCTCGTCCTCACGGACGGCGCGCGGGTCGACTCCGTGCCGAACCTGGAGATCGAGACCGGCGAGATCGTCGGCGCCGGCCACGCCTCGGCGACCGGCCGTTTCGACGACGAGCAGCTCTTCTACCTGATGTCCCGGGGCATCGACGCCGAGGAGGCCCGCCGGCTCGTCGTGCGCGGCTTCTTCGCCGAGCTCGTCCAGCAGATCGGCCTGCCGGACGTCGAGGCGCGGCTGCTCGAAAAGATCGAGGCCGAGCTGAAGGCTTCCGTGTGATGGCCTTCGTCAAAGCCTGTGCGCTGAGTGAGCTGGAGGACGACACCCCGAAGCGGGTGGAGCTCGACGGCGTCCCGGTGTCCGTCGTCCGAACCGAGGGCGAGGTGTTCGCGATCAACGACATCTGCTCGCACGCGAACGTCTCACTGTCCGAGGGAGAGGTCGAGGGCTGCTCGATCGAGTGCTGGCTGCATGGCTCCAGCTTCGACCTGCGCACCGGCAAGCCGTCCGGCCTTCCCGCGACGCGCCCCGTCCCCGTATACCCCGTCAAGATCGAAGGGGACGATGTGCTCGTCTCCGTCACCCAGGAGTCCTGAGTCACCCATGGCAACGCTTGAAATCCGCGACCTGCACGTCTCCGTCGAGGCCGACAACGCCACGAAGGAGATCCTCAAGGGCGTCGACCTGACCGTGAAGCAGGGCGAGACCCACGCCATCATGGGCCCCAACGGGTCCGGCAAGTCCACCCTCGCGTACTCCCTCGCGGGTCACCCCAAGTACACGATCACCAGCGGTTCGGTGACCCTGGACGGCGAGGACGTCCTGGAGATGACCGTCGACGAGCGCGCCCGCGCCGGCCTGTTCCTCGCGATGCAGTACCCGGTCGAGATCCCCGGTGTCTCGGTCTCCAACTTCCTCCGCACCTCCGCCACCGCCGTCCGCGGCGAGGCACCCAAGCTGCGCACCTGGGTGAAGGAGGTCAAGGAGACGATGGCCGGCCTCCAGATGGACCCGGCGTTCGCCGAGCGCAACGTCAACGAGGGCTTCTCCGGCGGTGAGAAGAAGCGCCACGAGATCCTCCAGCTGGAGCTCCTCAAGCCGAAGGTCGCGATCCTCGACGAGACCGACTCCGGCCTGGACGTCGACGCCCTGCGCATCGTCTCCGAGGGCGTCAACCGGGTCCGCGAGACCGGCGAGGTCGGCACCCTGCTGATCACGCACTACACGCGGATCCTCCGTTACATCAAGCCCGACTTCGTGCACGTCTTCGCCAACGGCCGCATCGCCGAGTCCGGCGGCGCCGAGCTCGCCGACAAGCTGGAGAACGAGGGCTACGAGGCATATGTGAAGGGTGGCGCTTCCGCGTGACTGACGCCCGCCAGGGGCTCTCCGGCCTCCTCGACACCGAGGCGATCCGCAAGGACTTCCCCCTGCTGGATCGTACGGTCCACGACGGGAAGAAGATCGTTTATCTGGACAGCGCTGCGACCTCGCAGAAGCCGCGCCAGGTGCTCGACGCCCTCAACGAGTACTACGAGCGGCACAACGCCAATGTGCACCGCGGTGTGTACACGATCGCGGAGGAGGCCACGGCGCTGTACGAGGGCGCCCGTGACAAGGTCGCCGCGTTCATCAACGCACCCAGCCGCGACGAGGTGATCTTCACCAAGAACGCCTCCGAGTCGCTCAACCTCGTGGCGAACATGCTCGGCTGGGCCGACGAGCCCTACCGGGTGGACCACGACACCGAGATCGTCACCACGGAGATGGAGCACCACTCCAACATCGTGCCGTGGCAGCTGCTCTCGCAGCGCACGGGTGCGAAGCTGAAGTGGTTCGGCATCACCGACGACGGCCGCCTCGACCTGTCCAACATCGACGAGATCATCACCGAGAAGACGAAGATCGTCTCCTTCACCCTGGTCTCCAACATCATGGGCACGATCAACCCGGTCGAGAAGATCATCCGCCGGGCCCAGCAGGTCGGCGCGCTGGTCTGCATCGACGCCTCGCAGGCCGCCCCGCACATGGTGCTGGACGTGCAGGCGCTGCAGGCCGACTTCGTGGCCTTCACCGGTCACAAGATGGTCGGCCCGACCGGCATCGGCGTGCTCTGGGGACGGCAGGAGCTCCTGGAGGACCTGCCGCCGTTCCTCGGCGGCGGCGAGATGATCGAGACCGTGTCGATGCACTCGTCGACGTACGCGCCCGCGCCGCACAAGTTCGAGGCCGGTACGCCCCCGATCGCCCAGGCCGTCGGCCTCGGCGCGGCCGTGGACTACCTCTCGGCGATCGGCATGGAGAAGATCTACCGCCACGAGCACGCGATCACCGAGTACGCGGTGAAGCGGCTCCTGGAGGTCCCGGACCTGCGGATCATCGGTCCGGCGACGGCCGAGGACCGCGGCGCCACGATCTCCTTCACGCTCGGTGACATCCACCCGCACGACGTGGGCCAGGTGCTCGACGAGCAGGGCATCGCGGTCCGGGTCGGACACCACTGCGCGCGGCCGGTCTGCCTGCGGTACGGAATTCCTGCGACCACGCGAGCGTCGTTCTATCTGTACTCCACGCCCGCCGAGGTCGACGCCCTGGTGGACGGCCTGGAGCACGTACGGAACTTTTTCGGATAAATGGGCGAGCGGCTGAGGGTTGACTGGTGAAGCTTGATTCCATGTACCAGGAAGTGATCCTGGACCACTACAAGCACCCCCACGGGCGTGGCCTGCGGGACGGCGACGCAGAGGTGCACCACGTCAACCCGACGTGTGGCGACGAGATCACTCTCCGGGTGAAGTACGACGGCGAGACCATCGCCGATGTGTCGTACGAGGGTCAGGGCTGCTCCATCAGCCAGGCCAGCGCCTCCGTGCTGAACGATCTCCTGGTCGGCAAGGAGCTGGGCCAGGCGCAGAAGATCCAGGAGACCTTCCTGGAGCTGATGCAGTCGAAGGGCCAGCTGGAGCCGGACGACGCGATGGAGGAGGTGCTGGAGGACGCGGTCGCGTTCGCCGGCGTCTCGAAGTACCCGGCCCGGGTGAAGTGCGCGCTGCTGAGCTGGATGGCGTGGAAGGACGCGACGGCGAAGGCGCTGTCCGAAGGGAAGACCGCATGAGCGACAACGAGACTCTGACCACCAAGCCGGCCTCCGAGGAGGAGGTCCGCGAGGCGCTTTACGACGTGGTCGACCCCGAGCTGGGCATCGACGTCGTGAACCTGGGCCTGATCTACGGCATCCACATCGACGACGCCAACATCGCCACCCTCGACATGACGCTGACGTCCGCGGCCTGCCCGCTGACCGACGTCATCGAGGACCAGGCGAAGTCCGCGACCGACGGCATCGTCAACGAGCTGCGGATCAACTGGGTCTGGATGCCGCCGTGGGGCCCGGACAAGATCACGGACGACGGGCGCGAGCAGCTTCGCGCCCTGGGCTTCAACGTCTGAGACGTCCTGGCCCGCCACGGATGAAGAACGGCTCCCGGCTTCGCGCCGGGGGCCGTTCTTCGTCGTTGTTTCGTCTGCCGTACTCATGATGTGTGTCCGTCGTTGGCACGGGTATCGGAACGTACCCGCGACATCACGCCGACGAGAGGCATGCCGTGCTGCATCAGTTTTCGCTCCCCGACCGCAGGGTGGCCGCCACCGCGGGCGGAATTCTCCTGCTGGCCGCGCTCGGGCTCAACACCCCCGCGCACGCCGCGAGTTACGGAACGCCGACGATCGCCTTCTCGGCCTCCTACCTCTCCGGTGCCGTCGGCGCGAGCGGTGACCCGGTGGTGACCGTCACCGTCGCGCAGAGCGGAGCCGACGCGAGCGCGCTCGGCGTGGCGGCGTCCGCGAGCTCCAAGTCGTCCGTCGCCGGGACCGGGGACGTGACCGTCACCGGCGCCACCCGGCGGCTCTCCGTGACCGCGCACGGACGCGGCTACACCGACCTCACGATCAAGGTCACCGGGCTCGGTGGCAAGACCGCCACGAAGAAGCTGCACTACGCCGCGTCCGCCGCCGTGCGGAACGCCGCCGACACCCGCTACCTCACCGGCTCCTCGGACGCCTCGGCCGCCGTCGATGTCGGTGGCGGCTACGTGGTCGTGGCCGACGACGAGTCCAACACGCTGCGGCTGTACGACCGTTCCGCGTCCGGCGGGCCCGTGAAGAGCTGGGACGTCGGCTCGGAGCTCGGGGCGGACAAGGAGGTCGACATCGAGGGCGCGGCCCGGGTCGGCGACACCATCTACTGGACCGGTTCGCTCGGCAACAACAAGGACGGCGAGTACAAGTCCGACCGCAACACCGTCTTCACCACGACGGTGACCGGCTCGGGCGCCGCCACCCGGCTGACGGTGGGCGGCAAGTACGGAAAGCTCCGTGACGATCTCGTCGCGTGGGACGAGGCGAACGGCGACCGGCTGGGCTTCGCCGCGGGTACCGACGACGGTGAGGCACCCAAGCAGATCGACGGGTTCAACATCGAGGGCCTGGAGTTCGCGCCCGGCTCGACGACCACCGCGTACCTCGGCTTCCGGGCCCCGCTCGTGCCGCCGAAGGCCGGTGGCAAGGCCCTGATCGTGCCCGTCACCAACTTCGACCGGGTGGCCGGCAGCGGGGCGAAGGCGGTCATGGGCGAGCCGATCGAGCTGGACCTCGGCGGGCTCAGCATCCGGGACATCCGCAAGAACGCCGCCGACCAGTACCTGATCGTGGCCGGTTCCTGGGCGGCCGACGACAACTCCGACCCGTACGCCCTCTACTCCTGGGACGGGGTCGCCTCGCACGCACCGGTCGAGCGGGCCGATCTGCCGACCGCCGACCCGGGCGGCTGGGAGGCCGTCGTGGACGTGCCGGACCTTACGGTGCCGGGCGCCCGGGCCCAGCTGATCACGGATTCCGGATCGGCCGATCTGTACGGGGACGGCACGGAGGCGAAGGACCTCGACAACGCCGAGTGGAAGAAGTCCCGGGCGGTCTGGTTCACCGTCGGGGGCTGACCGGCCGGACGCCCCCGCGATCGGTCGCGGCCGGGCGATACGAACGGGCCGTGTCCGCCGGGAAGCCGGCGGACACGGCCGTCGAGGTCGCCGGGCACATCGTCCCGGCCCGTCGGCCGGCCGACGCTGTCAGTGGCCGTACTGCGGGCCGTACCCCGGAGGTACGGCCGCCGCCTCGGCGAGGGCCGGGCCCAGGTTCTCCGTGCGCATGCGGCGGTCGACGTAGAGCAGTCCGGTCACCAGCTGCGGGAACGTCGCCGCGATGAACTGGCCGATCAGCTGCCCGAGCGCCATGATCACCAGGTAACCGCTCATGGCGAAGGCGATCGAGGCGGGGTTCGGATCCTCGTCCAGGGTGGCTCCGCCGATGACGCCGGAGAACATGCCGAGGAACGAGAACGGGACCTGGATCATGTAGCTCGCCGCCCCGGCCAGGGCGAAGGCCAGCAGGGAGATCCCGAGGATCCGCCACCAGTCGCCGCGCACCAGTTGCGAGGAGCGGCGCAGGGCGGCCACCGGGGACTGCCCCTCGAACACCACGGCCGAGGGGGCCAGGGAGAACTTCACCCAGAGCCAGATCGCGAGCGGCGCGGTGGCCAGGGCGCCCAGGAAGCCGAGCACGGTCCACAGCACGATCCCGTCGCCCTGCGACAGGGTGATGGCGCCGATGATCAACGCGAAGAAGCCGACCACCATGAGCACCATCGGGATCACCGCGATCAGGCAGGTCAGGACCACCGTTCCGAACACCGCCGGCACGCGGGACCAGGCCCGGCGCCAGATGACGGAGAAGGTGGTCGACCTGCCCAGCACCGCTTCCTGAAGGACCGTGGGAACGGTCGCGTACATCATGGCCGTGGCGACCGCGAAGGTGATCATGGCGACCAGCCAGACGACTCCGAAGGCGATCACCATCGGCACCACGTCGGAGGGCACCGGGTCCTCCTCGGCGCTGAGCGAGACGACCCGGTGCAGATGGCCGCTGACCGCGGAGTACCCGATCAGGGCCGTGACGGCCATGATCACCACCGCCCCGCCGTACACGGCGGCGCCGATGCCGAACAGCTGCTTCCAGTAGCGCCCCAACGTGCTGAAGGCGCCGCCGAATATGTCCCCGAGCTTCAGGGGCGTCAGCGGTATCACCCCGGGCTTCGGCGGTGGCATCCAGCCGCCCCATCCCGGCGGTCCCGGGGGCCCTCCGTACGGTGCTCCGCCGCCCCACCCTGCGTCCTGCGCCACTGCCGCTCCGTCATGTGTCGTTGTCCGGTTTGCTGGTCGGGACACCGTAGCGCCCCGGTCCGCGGGCCCCGCCCGTACCGTCGCACCGGCGGCGATGCGTACACTCGTACACATGGGATACGGACTGCTGGCCGCGGCGATCGCGGCGGAGGTGGCCGGCACGACCGCCATGAAGTACAGCGAGGGTTTCACCCGGCTCTGGCCCTCGCTGATCACCGTCGTGGGATACCTCGTGGCCTTCGGGCTGCTCGCCCAGACGCTGAAGACGCTGTCGGTGGGCACCGCCTACGCGATCTGGGCCGGGATCGGCACCGCCGCGGTCGCCGCCATCGGCATCCTCTTCATGGGCGAGTCCGGCAGCCCGGTCAAACTGGCGGGCATAGCGCTGGTCATCGCCGGAGTGGTGGTGCTGAATCTGGGCGGGGCCCACTGATGGCGCGCCGCTACGACCCCGAGCGGCGCGACCGCATCATCGACGCCGCGATCAGGGTGGTCGGCGCCAAGGGCATCGCGGGGCTGAGCCACCGCTCCGTCGCGGCCGAGGCCGATGTGCCGCTCGGCTCGACGACCTATCACTTCGCCTCGCTGGACGAGCTGTTGATCGCGGCGCTGCGCCGTTCCAACGAGAACTTCGCCGAAGTCATGGGGGAGAGCGGGGCGTTGGCCGACCCGGCGGCCGACCTGGCCGGGGAGCTGGCCCGGCTGCTGGGGGAGTACTTCGCCGGCGGACGCGGACGGGCCGAGCTGGAGTACGAGCTGTATCTCGCCGCGCTCCGCAGGCCCGCGCTGCGGCCCGTCGCCGCCGAGTGGACCGACAGCACCGCCGAACTGCTGTCCCGGCGCACCGATCCGGCCACCGCGCGGGCGCTGATCGCGCTGATGGACGGGATCTGTCTGCAGGTGCTGCTCACCGGCGGCGAGTACGACGAGGCGTACGCGCGGGAGATGCTGCGGCGGATCGCCGGGTGACGGCTCCGTCCGCAGGCGTCGAGTGACGGCTCCGTACCCGCCCGCCCCTCACGCGCCGGGCGGGCCCCCGTTCCGTACCGCCGCCAGGGCGGCCCGGACGCTCGCCTCGATGTCGGTGATCGGGTACAGCGCCTCGCGGACCGTCCGGTCGCGGTCCACCACCAGCGTCAGCCGCTTCAGCCGGCTGGTGCCGCCCGCGCGGAAGGTGGGCAGGCGCAGCGCCGCCGTCAGCTCCAGCTCCGCGTCGGACAGCAGCGGGAAGCGCAGCCGCTCCGCGTCCGCGAAGGCCCGCTGCTCGTCCGGGCGCTGGGTGGACACCCCGTGCACGGATGCGCCCGCTTCGGCGAACTCGGCCGACCGGTCCCGGTAGGTGCAGGATTCGAGGGTGCAGCCGCTCGTGCCCGGGATCTCGGACCAGCCCGGCGGGTAGGCGTCCCGGCGGGCATGGGCGCCGGGGAAGAAGTACAGGACGGTGTACGGGGTGCCGGCGACCGGGTCGCGCGGCGCACCGTCGTGGTCCAGCAGCCGCAGCTCGGGCAGGCGGGTGCCCACCAGGGCGTGCACCCGCGCCGCCTCCTTCGAGGCCTCCGCGGTCGTGGCCGTCGTCTCCCCGTCCCCCAGCACCCAGGTGTCGCCCCAGTCCTGGAGCGCGATCAGCACGGGCAGCAGTGCGCGTCCGCGCCTGGTGAGCCGGTACTCGTACCGGGGCGGCCGGTCCTGGTAGGGCTCCCGGGAGAGCACCCCCGCGTCGACCAGCAGTCGCAGCCGCTCGGTCAGCACCTTGCGGGACACGCCCAGCTCCTGCTGGAGCGCGTCGAAGCGGTGCACCCCGCGTGCCGTGTCCCGCACGATCAGCAGGGTCCACCAGTCGCCCACGACATCGAGCGCTTGGGCGATCGCGCAGTCGGCGTCGGCCAGGCTGGTGCGCTGGGGCATGGACTCCTCCGTTCGTCCCGGTGTCCGCCTGTTCGCCGCTCACCGGATTGACCAGCAGGAAACCACGATGACATAGTCCGTTCCCAAAGGAAACTCACCGGGGAGGGTGCTGGGGATGAGGTTTTCCGGGTTCGTGCGGGACGTGCCGCGCACGGTGCGGCTGCTGGCCTTCGGCTCGTTCCTCAACGCGGTCGTCAGCTTCACCTTCATCTACCTCTTCGTCTATCTGACCGGCCCGCGCGGGCTGGGCGTCCCGCAGGCCGGAGTCCTCGCGGGCATCGGTGGCATCGGCCTGGTCGCGGGAAACTTCACCGGCGGCTGGTTCGGCGACCACTACGGCCACCGCCGCATGCTGCTGGCCGGCGCACTGGCCGGCGGGGCGGCACTCGCGGTCCTGCCGGTCCTTCCGGTCGCCGCGATGTACGGGGTGCTGCCGCTCGCGCAGTACGCGGCGGGCGTCGTGCGCGCCGCCAACGCCGCGCTCGTCGCGGTCTCCGTGCCCGAGGGCGGCCGGCGCCAGAGCTTCGCCCTGGTACGGGCCGCGGGCAACGCCGGGTTCGCCGTCGGTCCGCCGCTCGGCGCGCTGATCGCCGCGCACTTCTCGTACGACTGGCTGTTCGTCGCCGACGGCCTCGGAACCCTGCTCTTCGCCGGGTACGCGGCGGCGGTGCTCCCCGCGCACGGCACCGCGCACACCCGGCCGGCCCGCCGCGACCCCGGCGCCCCCGGCCTCCGGCGGGAGCTGCGGGCCAGGCCCGCCGTGCTGGTCCTGCTCGCCGCGATCCTCTGTGTCGACCTCGTCTACCGGCAGCAGTACTCGACCCTGCCCGTCTTCCTCGCCGAGCACGGCCACGGCACCCGGTTCTACGGCTGGCTGCTGGCCGTCAACGGCGGGATCATCCTGCTGCTGGAACTCCCCGCCGCACACGTACTGCGCCGTCGGGCGCCGCTGTCCGTCGTCGGCACCGGACTGCTGCTGGTGGGGCTGGGTTACGCGGTGCTGATCCCCGGCGCCGGGGCGCTGTTCGCCGTCACGATGATGGCGTCACTGACCGCGGGCGAGATCCTCTACAAGACCACTGCGACGGCCTACGTCGCCGACCAGGCCCCCGACCGCGCGCAGGGCCGCTTCCAGAGCCTTTACGCGGGCGCCTCGATCAGCGGCCAGGTGCTGGCGCCGCCGCTCGGCGGTGCGCTCTACGCCCACGCGCCCGGACTGCTCTGGCCCGCCTGCGCGGTGCTGGCCTGCGGTGCGGGGGCGGCGGTGCTCGTGGCGCGGCGGCTGCCGGGGCCCGGGGCGGTGCCGGGGCCGGTGCACGGGGAGGCCGTCGGGCCGGTGCCGGGGCCGGTGCGCGAGGAGGGCGTCGTACCGGTGCCCGGACGGCAGACGCAGCCCGGCTGACCTGGCGGTCCCGGTTCCGGGCCGGGCCGCGACCATCCGGCGAGACCGGTTGGCCCCGGCGGTGCCCGGCCGGTTAGGTTTCGTGTCATGACCGACACGACTCCTGCTCGCACCACCGGCGCCGTCGCCGCCGGCCTCGCCACCATCGCCGGCGACGGTTCCGTTCTCGACACCTGGTTCCCCGCCCCCGAGCTCACCGCCGAGCCGGGCCCGGCCGGAACCGAACGGCTCACCCCCGACCAGGCCGTCAACCTCCTCGGCGAGGGCGCCGCCAAGGCCATCGGCGTGGACGCCCGCCGCGGTGTCGAGACCGTCGCCGTACGTACGGTCATCGCCTCGCTCGACGACAAGCCGCTGGACGCGCACGACGCGTACTTGCGCCTGCACCTCCTCTCGCACCGCCTCGTCCGGCCGCACGGCCAGAACCTGGACGGGCTCTTCGGCCTCCTCGCCAACGTCGCCTGGACCTCGCTCGGCCCGGTCGCCGTCGACGACGTGGAGAAGGTGCGGCTGAACGCACGCGCCGAGGGCCTGCACCTCCAGGTCACCTCGGTCGACAAGTTCCCCCGGATGACGGACTACGTCGCGCCGAAGGGCGTCCGGATCGCCGACGCCGACCGGGTCAGGCTCGGTGCGCACCTCGCGGCCGGCACGACCGTCATGCACGAGGGCTTCGTCAACTTCAACGCGGGCACCCTCGGCACCTCGATGGTCGAGGGCCGCATCTCCGCGGGCGTCGTCGTCGGTGACGGCTCCGACATCGGCGGCGGCGCCTCCACCATGGGCACCCTCTCCGGCGGCGGCAAGGAGCGCATCGTGATCGGCGAGCGCTGCCTCATCGGCGCCGAGGCCGGCGTCGGGATCGCGCTCGGCGACGAGTGCGTCGTCGAGGCCGGGCTCTACGTCACGGCCGGCACCCGGATCACGCTGCCCGACGGCCAGATCGTCAAGGCCCGTGAGCTCTCCGGCGCCTCGAACATCCTTTTCCGCCGCAACTCGGTCTCCGGCGCCGTCGAGGCCCGCCCGAACAACGCGGTCTGGGACGGCCTCAACGACGTCCTGCACAGCCACAACTAGCTTGTGGCGGCGAGGAGTTCCTCGTACGCCCGCCGCAGCCCGTCGGTCGCCCCGCGTCCGGCGGGCTGCAGCGGTTCACGGACCGGGCCGGCACCGAGCAGGGCCTTCGCCGTGACGGTGCCGGGCAGCCCGGACGCCATCATCAGCCGGGTGAGCGGGACGAGGAGCCGGTTGAGCCGGGCGGCCTCCGCGGTGTCCCCGGCGTCGAACGCGTCCAGGACCGCCCGCAGCGCACGGGGCGCCACATTGGCGACTGTGCTGACGAAGCCCGCCGCGCCCACCGCGTACAACGGCAGATTCAGCTCCTCGCAGCCCGAGTAGTACGCCAGCGAGGTCGCGCCGATCACCTCGGTGGAGGCCGGCAGGTCGTACGCGCAGTCCTTCACGGCCACGATGCGCGGGTGCTCCGCGAGCCGCAGCAGGGTCTCCGGCTCGATGCGGGTGCCGGTGCGGCCCGGGATGTCGTACAGCATCACCGGGAGGCCGGTCGCGTCGGCCACGCGCACGAAGTGCGCCTCGACGGCGGGCTGCGGAGGTCGGCTGTAGTACGGCGTCACCACCAACAGGCCGTCCGCGCCCGCCTGTTCGGCCTGCCGGGCGAGGTCGATCGTGTGCCGGGTGTCCGCGCTGCCGACCCCGGCGACGATCGGCACACCGTCGCCGACCGCCGCCCGGACCGCCCGCAGCAGCTCGGACTTCTCGGCGTCGGTGGTGGTCGGGGACTCGCCGGTGGTGCCGCTGAGCACCAGGCCGTCGCAGCCGTCGGAGACCAGGGCGGCGGCATGCCTCCCGGCGGCGTCCGGATCCAGCTCACCGGATTCGGTGAACGGCGTGATCATGGCGCAGAGCGTGCGGCCGAAGGGCGTCACTGGTGAGGTCATCCTCGAAGTGTCGGCCGACCGGACCGTGAAGGTCCACTTAGATCTGCTTGGGGCGAGCGGCAAGGAGTACTGAACAGTCGTGGGCCCGGTCCCACGGGGTCTGGCATGATCGAACGCCTATGCGACAGGCCGAGACCGGGGTGGGTGCGTGAGCGTGCGAGGACTGGCGGGGACGGGGACCGGGAGACGGCGGCCGCCGGCGGCCGGGGTGCTGGCCGGGGTGCTGGTCCTGACGCTCTCCGGATGCGCCGGGTTCCTGGTGCCGGCGGGCGAGGGCGAGCCGGAGCCGACGCCCAGCGACCCGTACCGGGTGCACGCCGACAAGCTGCCGACGCCGTTCCCCAGCGTCTCCGCCGGGGTCGCCGACCGGCCGGGCGCGCAGGGGCCCGCCCCCACACCCACCGTCCCGGCCGGCTGCCCGTCCTCCGGCGTCGTCGTCGACATGGGCGAGGTGGAGGCGGCACTGGGCCACCGGGCCGTCGGACTCAGTCTCACCAACTGCGGCAGCAAGCCCTACCGGGTCACCGGTTACCCGTCCGTCCGGGCCCTGGACGAGGCCGGCGACCCGCTGCCCGTCCCGGTGAACCCGGGCTCCTCCTACATGGGCACCGACCGCGGGCCGAAGGAGGTCATGCTGAAGCCCGGGGAGACCGTGCGTTCGCTCCTGGCCTGGGTCTCCACCCCGACCGGCGGCGACCTCATCGAGGGCGACGCCCTGGAGATCGCGGCCGCGCCCGGTCTGGAGGGGCGCACCTTCCCGCTCAAGGGCAGCGACGTACGGCTGCTCGACGAGCTCAGCATGACCGCGTGGCGGGCCGCCCCCGCGTAGCGGCACCGGGGCGGCCGGACCCCGGCGCCGGCCCGCGGCCCACCGGACCGGTGCGGTCAGCGGCGCGCCATGTAGAGGCCGAAGGCCTTGTGGAGCACCTTGTTGACCGGGTAGTCCCACTCGCCGATGTACTCGGCGGCCCGGCCGCCCATGCCGACCTTGAAGCGCAGCAGGCCGATCAGATGGTTGCCCTCGTCCAGGGTGTCCGTGATGCCGCGCAGGTCGTAGACGGCGGCGCCCCGCTCGTGCGCGTCGCTCATCATCCGCCACTGGACGGCGTTGCTGGGCTGGACCTCGCGCCTGCGGCCGGTCGAGGCGCCGTAGGAGTACCAGACGTGGTTCCCGACGGTCAGCATCGTCGCCGCGGAGAGCGTCTCGCCCTCGTGCTGGGCGAGGTACAGCCGCATCCGGCCGGGGTCCTCGGCCCGCAGCGCGGTCCACATCCGCTGGAAGTAGCCGAGCGGGCGGGGGATGAAGCGGTCGCGTTCGGCCGTCTCGCGGTACAGCTCGTAGAAGGCCGGAAGGTCCTCGTAGTCGCCCTCGACGACCTTGACGCCCGCCTTCTCCGCCTTCTTGATGTTGCGCCGCCACTGCTGGTTCAGATTGCCCCGGACCTCCTCCAGCGACAGCCCGGCGAACGGCACCTGGAAGACGTAGCGGGGCTGCCCCGCGCTGAAACCGTCCTCGCTCTCCGCCTCGCCGCGCCGCCAGCCCAGCCCGCGCAGCAGTTCCACGACCTCGTCGGCCCCCGGCTCCCGCGAGTCCGGCTCCACGTCGCGCAGCCGTCCGGCGGCCGGATCGGCGATGGCGTCCTTCACCGTGCCCGCGTCCCAGCGCCGGGCGACGACCGGCGGACCCATCCGTACCGTGAACGCGCCCTGAGCCTTCAGATGCGCCACCATCGGATCCAGCCACTCACGCAGACCGCCGTCGTGCCAGTCGATGACCGGGCCCTCCGGCAGATAGGCCAGACAGCGCTTCACCCGGGGGATCGGCCGGTACAGCACCAGCCCGGCCCCGACGATCCGCTCCCGGCCGGCGTCGTCCCGGTCGAACCAGCCGATGCTCTCCGCACGCCAGTCGGGCTTCACATCGCCCCACGACGGGACCTGCATATGGCTCACGGCCGGACGGCTCGCGACGAACGCCAGATGCTCCTCGCGGCCGATGGTCCTGAGATGCGGTGCCATGCGGTACTCCGTTCGTTGTGCTGACGGCGGGTCCGGCGGTCCCCGACGGGCGTGCTGTTGACCTCAAGCGGACTTGACGTATCAGGCTGGTCGGCAACGGCGCGCCACCCCGGTGCGCCCGCCAGGGAGGACCCGTCATGAGTGCGCGATTCGAATCCCGCCCCGATCTTGCCCGTAACGACGTCGGACTCGTCAAGGCGAGCACCTGGGAGGTCTCCACCCCGGAGCGCATGCGGCGGACGGTCGAGGCCGTTCGAGAGGCGTGGGACAGCCGGGACTGGCCGCATCCGGGACTTCTTTCGTACACCGTCCATGCCGGTGAGGACGGGAAGACCCTGTTCCACTACAGCCAGTGGAGTGGTGAGCAGGCGTACCAGGACTTCTTCCGGAACGGCAGGGACGAGCGCAACGCGGACATCGACGCCGCCGTGCCGGGCATCAGGCGGCTCGGGCTGCACACCCTGGAGCTCTACCGTTCCGCGTTCCGGCCGGAGGGCGACGGACGGGAGCCCGGCTGCGTCGTGATCGTCGACGTCGAGTTCGACGGTGCGGACAAGGCGCGGCAACGGGACTGGGTGGACACCGTGTTCGAGGCGCTGGGCACCGACCCGGCGCTTCCACCCGGCGGCATCTCCGCGCACTTCCATGTGAGCACCGACGGGACGCGGGTGCTGAACTACGCCGAATGGGAGAGCGCCGGGGCCCATGTCGCCGCACTGGCCGCGCCCGGTGCCGGCATCGGGTCGGCCACACCGCAGTGGGAACGGGTGCGGTCCTACCCGGGGGTGACCGGCGGCGGAGTGCACCGGTACACGCCCGCGCTCAGCATCCGGCCGAGCGCGGGCGCGCGGCACCACTGAAGGTGCCGCCGGACACCGCTACGGGCGGAAGCGGAGCACCTGCGGGTCGTGGTCGCTGTTCTGATCGGCGAACTCGGCGTTGATGTGCACGCTGTCGTAGTGGAAGTCGTCGATCGACGGGCTGGTCAGGATCTGGTCGAGAACCTGGCTGTTGCCCTGGTAGACGTAGCTGTAACGCTCCGAGCGCGGCAGGGACTTGATCGCCGGGTACAGCACGCGCCCGGCGGTCAGGGCCTCGGCCGTGCCGGAGAACTCGAAGTCGTTGATGTCACCGACGACCAGGACGTCCGCGTTCTTCTGGACGCTCAGCAGCTTCTTGACGAAGGTGTTGACCGCCTGGCCCTGCGCGTGCCGCTGGACCTCCGAGGAACGCGACGGCGGCTGGTGCTCCGAGAAGATCGACTCGTCGCCGCCCTTGGACGCGAAGTGGTTGGCGACGACGAAGACCGTACGGCCGCGGAAGCTGAACTCCCCGGCGAGCGGCTTGCGGCTGTTCTCCCACGCCGGGTTCGCCGGGTCGATCCGGCCGGGCGAGAGGGTCAGCGCGGCGCGGCCCCGCTCCCGGGCGACATCGGTCGCCGTCGTCGCGTCGCCGCCGGCCCGGTCGGTGAACGACACCCGCTCCGGGTTGAAGAGGAAGACCTGGCGGATGTTGCCGCCGGGCTCGCCGCCGTCCTTCTTGTCCTCCGGGTCGATGGAGCGCCAGTCGTACGCCGGGCCGCCCGCCGCCACGATCGCGTCGGTGAACTTCTTCACCGTCACGTCGGCGGCGACCGTGCCGTCGCTCTTCGCGCCGTTGTTGTCCTGGATCTCCTCCAACGCCACGATGTCGGGCGAGGCGAGGTTGTCGACGACCGCCGCGGCGAGCGCGTCGAACTTCTCCTGCGGGTCGCTCGGGTCGAGGTTCTCGACGTTGTACGTCGCCACGGCCAGCTCGCCGCCGCGCTGCTTGCGGGTGGTCTCCCGCCGCAGGCCCCTGTCGGTGACCGTGCCCATGGTGCGGGCGGTCAGCGTATACCCGCCGTACTGGTTGAAGTCGAGCGGGCCCTCGGTCGTACCGGAGAGCACATCGCCCACGTCCGCCTTCGGGAACGGCTGCTGGGCGAGCGGCACCAGGGACTGGATCTGGAGCCGTCCGGTGTTCTGGGAGCGGTACGAGCCGTAGACGGTGCCGCCGCGGCGGGCGTCGTTCTCGCGCGGCTTCACCGTCACCCACAGCTCGGCGTGCGCGTCGGTGGCGCCGACCACCCGCGAGGTGCCGACGCTGATGTTCATCCCTTCGATCGACTCGTAGTAGTCGAGGGCGTAGCGGGACGGCGCGAGGGGCAGCGCGTTGATGGAGCCGCCCGCGGCGGGGTCGCCCTCGGGGGAGTACCGGGAGGGCACCGAGCGCTGCGAGACCCGAACCGGCGCGGGCAGCGCGTTGCCGGAGGAGACCACGGCGACGGTGGGCTTGCTGATCTGGGTCAGCGACTGGTTGCCGGAGTCGAGGCCGCCCGGGACGTATTCGGTGACCGTGCCGGAGACGGTGACCGCGTCACCGACCGCGACGGTGGGCGCGGAGCCGGTGTAGACGAAGACGCCCTCGCTGGTGGCGGGGTCGGCGTCGGGGTTCGGGTCCTGGAACCAGAAGCCCTTCGAGCCGTACGTCCGCACACCCGTGACGATGCCCGCCACGTCGCCGACCTGCTTGCCGACGAGCGGGGATATCCGGGTGGAGCCCTGGATGTCGTGGATCCGGACCTGGCCGTCCACGGGCAGGGCGGTGGTGGAGGCGGAAGCGGAGGTGGTCGCGGCGCCGGTGAGCAGACCGGCGGCGAGGGCGGCGGTGACCACGGCGGAGACGGCGGTGGTTCTGGACGATGCGGCAGGCATCACGGGCTCCGGGGGTATGAGGGTCGGAACGGAGATCTACGCGCGTCAATCTCTTGTGTGCGCAAGGGGGTTGTCAAGGTCTGCCGGGTGGACTGCCGCTGTCCGTTTCATGAACCGGGCGGCATGGGGCGAAATGCGTCTACGCTTGGGCCGCCCGAACCGTACGCCCAGCATGCCCGGCCCGTACGTCCGGTACACCCGGCACGCACGTCCGGTACGTCCGATGCGTACGCCCGGTACGTCCCGAGGAGAACCGCCTGATGTCCGCAGAGCCCCCCACCCTGCCGCCCGTACGGCTGCGCACCGAGGCCGAGCTGGCACGGGACGCGCTCGCCGCGCCGCTGCTCGCCCGCGCCGTCCGGCTCGCCCGCTGGGCGGGCCCGGAGACCCGGGTCGGCGCCGGCGGCGAGCTCGTCGACGCCCAACTGCCCGCGGCGGCCGAGCACATCGGCCTGGCGGCGGACGAGGACGGGGCCGCGGAGGCCAGTGAGGCGTGGCGGCTCGCGGTCGACACGGGGCTCGTCGACGTCGAGGACCCCGGCCAGGACGCCGGACCGGACGCGGAGGGGACCGCCCGCGCCGGTGCGAACCTGGCGCTGGTCAACGGCGGTTCGCCGAAGGACGTCCTGTCGATCTGGCTCGACGGCCTGGAGGCCGCCCACGCCGACGCCACCGCCCCCGTCTTCGACGACCTCGCCGATCTCGTCGGCGAGGACGGCTCGATCGACTTCGAGTCCCTGGACTGGGACCCGGAGGTCGAGGCGGAATTCCTCGACGAGGTGCTCGGCAACCTGTACCTGCTCACCGTCGGCGACGGCCGGGGCGGCACGGACCCGGCCCCCGTGCCGCTGCCCGCCCTCGCCGCGTCGGTGATCGTCCCCGACGACATGGGCGAACCCACCGACGACATCCTTGAGCAGGTGTCCGAGGCGATGATGCGGCTGGACGACCAGTTCCGGGTCCTCGAACCCATCGGGATCGTCGAGTACCGCCCGGTGGACGAGGCGTTGCTGGTCGAGGAGGGGGAGGACACCACCCCGCCCGCCGACGACGAGGACGTCACCCGGTACGGCATGGTGAAGCTGACCGCCCTCGGCCTCTACGGGCTGCGGAGCCGGATGCTGGAGGCCGGGGTGGACGCCCCGGCGATCGGTGACTTCGCGGACAAGGGCGCCGACGGACTGCTCGGCGGGATCGCGTACTACCCCGAAGCGGCGGCCCGCAGCGAGGTCGAGCTGTGGCTCGCCCGGCGCGGCGGTGCGGACGGTGCGGCGGCCGAACTCCTGGCCGCGTCCCGGGGCACGGACCGGCAGGCACCGCTGCGCAGGCTCCACTGCCAGCAGGCGCTCGCCCTGGTCGGCGCGGAGGCGGAGCCCGCGGTGCGCGCGGTGCTGGACGACCCCGAGCTGGGCGGCCTCGCCCGGGTCTGGCTCGCGGAGCTGGGCGCCGCCGGTGTCCCCGCACCGCCGGAGTCGATGATCTTCTGGCTGGCCATCGACACGATCGCGGCCCAGCTGGAGACCGACGGCGATCTGGACGAACTCCAGGACCTGGTCGAGGGCCTGGCCGGCCAGCACAGCGGCTTCTTCGACGAGGCGTGGCGGGTGGCGCACCCGGCGACCGCCGACGTCCTCGAAGCGATGGGGCGGCTGCACAGCGACAAGAAGAAGGCCAAGGAGGCCCGCAAGGCGGCGTTCAAGGCCCGTTCGCGCCAGGGAGCCTGACCGCCCGGCCGGGTACGGGGCGGACGGCGCGGGCGGGCCGTCCCGTGCCGAACGGCGACTTCGGGACACTCCTTTCGGGCCAACTGCACAGGAAGGATGCCTCCCGACGTCGCCCGCTGTTCAACTGGTGTTGGCGCGGAGGCGCGAATGTGGGCACGCCAACACCCCGCCCAGCTGCCCCAGGAGTACGTGATGCCCTTCACGCGCAGGGAATTCACCAGACAGTCCGCCCTCACCGGTGCCGGCATCGCGCTGACCGGTACCGTCGCGGCCCTCGCCACCGCGCCGGGCGCCCTGGCCGCCGGGGACTCGAAGCACGGCCACGACGGCCACGACGGCCACGAACACGACCACGGTCACGGTCACGGCCGTGAGCCCGGCTACGGGCCGTTGACGGCCGACCCCGAGGGCCTGCTCGCGCTCCCGGCCGGCTTCTCGTACCGGGTCATCACCCGCTGCGGGGTCACCAAGCTGGAGAGCGGCGAGTCCACCCCCTCCAACCACGACGGCACGGCCGCCTTCGAGGGCCCGCGCGGCGTCACCCTGCTCGTCAACAACCACGAGCTCAGCGGCGTCCGGGCCGACTGGGAGCACCCGGTGCCGCTCACCGACGGCCTCGTCTACGACCCGGTCGCGGCCGGCGGCTGCACCGTCGTGGAGACCCGCCGCGACGGCCGTACCGCAGAGTGGGTCGGCATCGCCGGCACGTCCACCAACTGCGCCGGTGGCGCCACCCCGTGGGGCACCTGGCTCACCTGCGAGGAGACCGAGGACAAGGCCGGCAAGAACGGCCTGCTCAAGGACCACGGCTACGTCTTCGAGGTCGACCCGTACGACAAGCGCGCCAACCGCGCCCCGCGCCCGGTCAAGGCGTTCGGCCGGTACGCCCACGAGGCCGTCGTCATCGACCCGAAGCAGGGCCACGCCTACCTGACCGAGGACGCCTCGGGCCCCAACGGGCTGCTCTACCGCTGGGTTCCGCCGCACGGCTTCCGGCACGGCCGCGGCAAGCTGCGCACGCTCGCCGACGACGCCGGTGTCCTCCAGGCCACCAAGTGCTTCGACAGCAACGGCAAGTTCGTCGACGACCTGTCCCGCGCCACGAAGATCGGCACGGTGTACGGCGTGGACTGGGTCGACGTCCCCGACCGTGACGCCAAGTCCGTCTCGGTGCGCAAGCAGTTCGCCGAGGGCGAGATCACCCGCGCCCGCAAGCTCGAAGGCATGTGGTGGGGTGACGGCGGCGCCTACATCGTCTCCTCGTTCGCCCGCTCCGAGAGCCCCGTCCAGCACGACGGCCAGGTCTGGTTCTACGACCCCAAGCGCCGCACACTGACGCTGAAGGTGCTGCTCGGTGTGAACGCCGACCCTTCCCCAAGCTCTCAACTTCGTTCGAGCAGGGGAGGCCCCACCCAGGACGGCGCCTTCGACGGCCCGGACAACATCACCGTCTCGCCGTACGGCGGCCTGGTCATCGCCGAGGACGGCGACGGCATCCAGCACCTCTTCGGCGCGACCGAGAGCGGCCGCACCTACCCCATCGCGCGCAACGAGCTGAACATCGGCAGCGAGGAGAAGCCGGAGTACAGCGAGTTCACCGGGGTCACGTTCTCGCCCGACGGCAGGACGCTGTACGCCAACATCCAGACGCCGGGCATCATGCTCGCGATCACCGGCCCGTGGAAGCGCCAGCCGAACCGCCACTGACGGCCCGTCGCCGGACATCCGGCAATGGCGTCCTCTCCGTCCGGCGCGCGTAATTCCCTCGCGCGCCGGACGGGCATCCCTCTAGAGTCCTGTCCGTGCCCAGGTGCGCAGGCAGGACCTACTTCCACTGTTAATGGGGATGTCGCGGGTTCGAGTCCCGCCACCGGATCCGTTCCGGTGTAGCTCAGTCGGCAGAGCACCTTCGTCGGTTCCGCCGACCTTGATCTCTGGGCACCACAACTTCATCAGCACGACTGCATCGCACCTCCCGGTGCGCAGGCTGCGGCTACTTCCTCTCACGAAACCGCCGCCGCCGACTCTGATCTCGGGAGGCACGGACGCCGGGGGGTGCCCGGTGCGCAGGCGACGGTTACTTCCTTCGGACTGAGGGTTGCGGGTTCGAATCCCGTCCGGCCACGGCCGGTAGCTCAATCGGGTAGAGCATCAGTGAGCCCGTCGCCGACTCCTGATCTCGGGCACCCCTTTTCCGCCGTGCCTTCTCCCACTGAATTCGGGGGAATTCACATGGCACGCTTCAACACCCGCACCACCAGGCCCCGTGCCACCTCGCCCGTGAGGACGACCGGACACACCGCGCCGACCCATCGGGGCGGCCGGGGATTCCTGCGCGACACCCGCTCCGAGCTCTTTCTGCTCGCGGTCGCCAATTTCGTATCGCAGCAGACCTTTCACGAGGACGGCGATCAGCGCGACGAGCGCTTCGCCGAACTGGTGCGGGTGCTTGCCGTCGACGACCCCGAGTGGACCGCCGGCCTGCTCCACTGGCTGCGCCGCGACGGCCGGATGCGTACCGCCTCGATCGTCGGCGCCGCCGAGTACGTGAAGGCCCGGCTGGACGCGGGCGCCGAGGACGGACCGTCCAACCGCCGGGTCGTCGACTCCGTCCTGCTGCGCGCCGACGAGCCCGGGGAGCTCCTCGGGTACTGGACCTCGCGCCACGGCCGGGCCGTGCCCAAGCCGGTCAAGCGCGGCATCGCCGATGCCGTGCGCCGGCTCTACAACGGCAGGTCGCTGCTGAAGTACGACACCGCGTCCAAGGGCTACCGCTTCGGCGACATCCTGAACCTGGTGCACGCCTCGCCCGACCCGCAGAAGCCGTGGCAGGGCGAACTGTTCCGGTACGCCCTCGACCGCCGCCACCACCCCGAGGCGGCCGTGGTGCCTGACTCGGACCGGATCCTGAACGCACACCGCGCGCTGATGGAGCTGCCCGCCGGGCAGCGGCGGGCCGTGGTCGAGAGCGCCGACGGGGCGGACCGGCTGGCTGCCGGGGGCATGACCTGGGAGGCGCTGGCGGGCTGGCTGCAGGGGCCGATGGACGCCACTGCCTGGGAAGCGGTGATTCCGTCGATGGGTGTGATGGCGCTCATCCGCAATCTGCGCAACTTCGACGAGGCGGGCGTCTCGGACGAGGTCGCCGCGCGGGTGGCGGAGCGGATCTGCGACCCGGCCGCGGTCGCCGCGTCCCAGCAGTTTCCGTTCCGCTACCTTGCCGCCCACCAGCACGCGCCCTCGCTGCGCTGGGCCCACCCGCTGGAGAAGGCGCTCGGCCACTCGCTGGACAATGTGCCCGCACTGCCGGGGCGGACGCTGGTCCTGGTCGACCGCTCGGGCTCGATGTGGTCGCCGCTCTCGGACCGCTCGCAGCTCAACCGGGCCGACGCCGCCGCGATCTTCGGCACGGCGCTGGCACTCCGGGCGGCCGATGCCGATCTGGTGCAGTTCGGTACGAACAGTTCACCGGTGACATTTCGCCGGAGCGAGTCCGTGCTGAAGGTCCTGGAGCGCTTCGGCGACCTCGGCGGCACCAACACCGAGGAGGCGGTGCGCCGGCACTACCGGGGACACGACCGGGTGCTGATCGTCACCGACGAGCAGGCGTCGTTCTCGTACGCCGCGGACGCCGTCGCGGCGGTGCCCGCCACCGTGCCCGTCTACACCTGGAACCTGGCCGGGTACCGGGTGGGACACGCCCCCTCGGGGGACGGGATGCGCCACACCTTCGGGGGTCTTTCGGACGCGGCGTTCCGTCTGGTGCCGCTGCTGGAAGCGGGCCGTGACGCGGACTGGCCCTGGATCCGCTGATCACGAATCCGGTATCAGTGCGTCCCCTGCGGTGAACGGGCATGGCGTCGGGCGTTCCCAGGGCGCATACTCAAGGTAATGAAACAGTCAGCCGGATCCCGGCGCCACCTGCCTTCCAGTCCCTTCAACCGCCCGGCCCAGGCGGCCCCACCGGTCGAATTGTTCGATGTGGGCGACAGGGTGTCGCATGATCAGTTCGGACTCGGCCGCGTCCTCGCCGTCGAGGGCGACAACGACGCCGTGCTCATCGACTTCTCGGGGCGACAGGGGAGGATCCTGAGCCCGTACTCCAAGCTGACCAAGCTCTGAGAGCGGCGGCGAGCACGCACGCGGCGTTTCCCCCGTCACGCTCTCCGGATTCAGGGGCACCTGCAGCCGACAGGTGCCCCTGAATGCGTATCCGGAGCCCGCTGCCGCGCTACAGCGACTGGGCGGCGGGCTTCACCATGCCGCGGACGGTGCGCGACTTCACGAAGTCGCCCATGGCCGTCATCTCCCACTCGCCGGTGAACTGCTTGATCAGCTTGGCCATCATCACGCCGGTCTGCGGCTCGGCGCCGGTCAGGTCGAAGCGGACCAGCTCCTCCCCGGTGGCCGCGTCGAGCAGCCGGCAGTAGGCCTTGGCGACCTCGGTGAACTTCTGGCCGGTGAACGAGTTGACCGTGAAGACCAGACCGGTCGCCTCCGCCGGGATCCGGCCCAGGTCCACGACGATCACCTCGTCGTCACCCGCGCCCTCGCCCGTGAGGTTGTCGCCGGAGTGCTTGATCGCGCCGTTCAGGATGGAGAGCTTGCCGAAGTAGCAGCTGTCCAGGTGGTTGCGGTTGGGGCCGTAGGCGATCACGGAGGCATCGAGATCGATGTCCTTGCCCCGGAACGCGGGCTCCCAGCCGAGCCCCATCTTGACCTGGGAGAGCAGCGGCCGGCCGCCCTTGACCAGGGAGACCGTCTGGTTCTTCTGGAGGCTGACCCGCCCCTTGTCCAGGTTGATCTTGCCGGGCGCCGACGCGGGCGCGGGCGGGGCCGGCGGGGCGGCGGGCGCCGGGGGCGCGGCGATCCGGGGGTCGACCGGGGCGGCGGCGGGCATCGGGGGCGCCACCGGCGCGGGTGCCGGGGCGGCGGGCTCCTCCTCGACCGAGACCCCGAAGTCCGTGGCGATGCCGGCCAGCCCGTTGGCATAGCCCTGGCCGACCGCGCGGGCCTTCCAGGCGCCGTTGCGGAGATAGACCTCGATGACCACGAGCGCCGTCTCGGCGCCCAGCCGGGGCGGGGTGAACGTGGCGAGCGCGCTGCCGTCGTCGGCGTTGCGCACGGTCGCGGTGGGCTCGATGCCCTGGAAGGTCTGGCCCGCCGCGTCCGGGCTCGCGGTGACGACGATCTTCTCGATGCCCGGCGGGACCGCGGTGGTGTCCACCACGATCGCGTCCGGTGCGGTGCCGCCGCCGGAGCGGTAGGTCACACCGGGGCCGTTGGGCTGGTTGTAGAAGATGAAGTCGTCGTCGGAGCGCACCTTGCCGTCTGCGGTGAGCAGCAGGCCCGAAACGTCGAGCCGCACGGGTGCGGAGACGTCCACTGCCACGCGGGCGGCGGAGAGAGGGATGTTCGAGCCGGGGGTCATAGCGGTCATGCTCGGGGTAACGAACGACCCCGCTTTGCCGTTCCCTTACTTTTCCGGCTCTGCCGGCCGGTTTCGCCGGGCTCCGTCAGCGGTTGCGCGGATGGCTGCGGGCGGTGCGCTCGGTGCCGTGCTTGTACGCCCCCGTCCAGCGGGCCATCACCGGTTGCGCGTCCCCGACTCCACCTCGGCCAGGAACTTCTCCGCCCGGCCGCCGCGCAGGGTGCCCGTGGGGCGGCCGTGGTGGGTGATGGTGACGCTCGCGCCGCCGTGCTGTCGTACAGGAATCCGGAAGGTCTCGGCATGGCTCCGCATCCTGCCCGTCGTGCGGTGCCCTGTCGCGCGGTTTTCGGTGGTGCCGGACCGTGGTCAGCGCGGCCAGATCGGCGGGTTGGTGCAGAAGTGACCGCCGAGGCGGGCGTGGTCGGGGTTGTCCGGGTCCAGTTCGCCCTGCTCGGCGATGAGCCGGGCCGCGTACGGCTCGGAGTCGTCCTGCGGCTCGTACCCCAGTGAGCGGGCCGTCGTCAGGTCCCACCACAGCCGGGTGTTGCCGGAAGAGCCGTGCACGACGGTGTGCCGCACGTCCTCGGCGGTGAGCGCGGCGTGGAAGAGCCGGGCGCCGTCCGCGGGGCTCATCCAGACCGAGAGCATCCGTACCGAGGTCGGCTCGGGGAAGCAGGAGCCGATGCGCACCGAGACGGTCTCCATGCCGTGCCGGTCCCAGTACAGCTGGGCGAGGTCCTCGCCGAACGACTTGGACAGGCCGTAGAAGGTGTCGGGGCGGCGCGGGGCGCCGACGGGGATCAGCGGGTCGCCGGGGAGCGGGCGGGGGGTGTGGCCGAGGACGTGGTTGGAGGAGGCGAACACGATGCGCCGCACGCCCTCCTCGCGGGCGGCCTCGTAGAGGTTGTACGTGCCCTCGATGTTCGCCCTGAGGATCTTGTCGAAGCCGGCTTCCAGGGAGATGCCCGCGAGATGGACGATCGCGTCGACGCCCCGCACGGCCTCGCGCAGCGCCTCCCGGTCGCCGAGGTCGGCGGCGATCGCGTCCGGCTCGCCCTCGACGGGGACGACGTCCAGGAGGCGGAGCCGGTAGCCGTACGCGGGCAGGAGTCCGCGCATCAGGGTGCCGAGGCCGCCGGCGGCGCCGGTGAGCAGGACGGTGCGGGGAGCGGGCATACGCGGATCTCCTCGGGTACGTGGGTGCGCACGCGCGGTCCGGGCGCGCGGCACGGCTCCTGCGATGCCTGCGACACCTGCCTGCGGACGTCAAATCCATGGACGGCATTCATATGCGTGGACTAGCTAAGAAGTCCTGGCGCGCGGAGTCAAGTGCGCGGACGGGGGTCGGGCACCGCTCGCACGGAGTCGCGCACTCCGCGTCCGGCGTCGGTCACCTCGGCCGTTCCTCTCCTTGACCTGCGCCGCGCGGCTGCCTTAGCGTGTCAGCGTTCATGAATATGGACGCCGATCAGAATTGTGCACGCCTGAACCGCTCAGGGAGCGCCAGTGACCTCAGCCCCTCTTGCCGCCCGACTCGGCCGTGTCGCCGGGCCGCTCTTCTTCCCCGTCACCGCGTACGGACCGGACGGCGACGTCGACCTCGATGCCTTCCGCGCCCATGTGCGCACCGGCATCGACGCCGGTGCGGCGGCGGTCTTCGCCTGCTGCGGCACCGGTGAGTTCCACGCGCTCACACCCCAGGAGTTCCGCCGTGTCGTCGCCGCGGCCGTCGAGGAGACCGCCGGTGAGGTACCCGTGGTCGCGGGGGCCGGATACGGCACGGCGCTCGCGATCCAGTACGCGAAGCTCGCCGAGGAGGCGGGCGCGGACGGACTCCTCGCCATGCCCCCGTACCTCGTCGTCGCCGACCAGGAGGGGCTGCTCGGCCACTACACCGCGCTCGCCGCGGCCACCTCGCTGGAGACGATCGTCTACCAGCGCGACAACGCCGTCTTCACCCCCGCCACCGTCGTCGCACTCGCCGCCGCGCCCGGCATCATCGGCCTCAAGGACGGCTACGGCGACCTCGACCTGATGCAGCGCATCGTCAGCGCCGTCCGCACCGGGCTGCCCGGCGCGGACTTCCTGTACTTCAACGGACTGCCCACCGCCGAGCTGACCGGCCCGGCCTACCGGGGCATCGGCGTCAACCTCTACTCCTCCGCCGTCTTCGCCTTCGCGCCCGACATCGCGCTGGCCTTCTACCGGGCGCTGGACTCCGGCGACGACGAACTGACGGGCGCGCTCCTCGACCACTTCTACCGGCCGCTCGTCGAGCTGCGCGCCAAGGGCCGCGGCTACGCCGTCTCGCTCGTCAAGGCCGGGGTCCGGCTCGGCGGCCTGGACGTCGGCGAGGTCCGCACCCCCCTCACCGAGCCGCCCGCCGCCCACATCGAGGAGCTCACCGCGATCGTCGCCCGCGGCCGTGCCCTGCTGGAGAAGTACGGGCAGGAGCGGCGCGGGTGAAGACCTCGGCCTTCCTCTACCCCTGGGACGTCGTCGGCGACCCGGACGCGGCCGCCCGCGTCGCGGACCTGGGCGTCCAGCAGGTGACGCTCGCCGCCGCCTACCACTCCACCCGGGCGCTGACCCCCCGCCACCCCGGGCACCGCATCGTCACCGCCGAGCACGCCGCGGTGCTCTACCCGCCGGACGCCGCCCGGTGGGCGGGGCGCGAGTTGCGACCCCACGAGCAGTCCTGGGTGGCCTCGGACGATGCGTTCGCCGAGGCCGCCGAGGCCCTCGCCGGAGCCGGTCTGGAGGTCCACACCTGGGTGGTCCTGGCACACAACTCCCGGCTGGGCGCCGAACACCCGGACACCTCCGTGGTCAACGCGTACGGCGACCGCTACCCCTGGGCACCGTGCATCGCCGGGACCGAGGTCCGCGAGTACCTGGTCGCCCTGGCGGCGGAGGCGGCGGTCCGTACGGGTGCGCGCGGCACCGAGCTGGAGTCCTGCGGCTGGTACGGCTTCGCCCATCTGCACGCCCACGACAAGATCGCGGGCGTCGGGCTGGGGGACGCGGCGCAGTACCTGATGTCGCTCTGCTTCTGCCCCGCCTGCCGGACCGGCTATGCCGGACAGGGACTGGACGCCGACGCGCTGGCCGCGGCGGTACGCGGCGCGCTGGAACCGGCCTGGGCCGGTGCCGGCTCCCCGGAGACCGGCCGGGCGGGCATCGAGAAGCTCCTCGGCGCCGACCTCGCCGAAGCCACCCTCCGGTGGCGCGGCACGGTCGCCCGTACGCTCCAGGAGTCCGCGGTCGCCGCCGTGCGGGCGGCGGCCCGGCCGGGGTTCCAGGTGCTGCTGCACGCCGACCCCGAGCCACACCGCACCGGCGCGAACGTCGGCGTCGACCCGGGGCACATCCTCTCCGTGGCGGACGGCGTGGTGCTGCCCTGCACCGGCGGCGACGCGGCGCGCGAGGCCGTGCTCGGCCCGTTCGCCGGGCGCGGCGGGGTGCTCGCGGCCAACTTCGGCGTGGTCACGGGGATGGGCGGCAGCCCCGCCACGCTGGAGCGGGACGCCGCGCACGCCGTGTCGCTCGGCGCGGACCAACTGCGGCTGTACCACGCGGGGCTGGCCTCGGCCCCCGACCTGCGGGCCGTCACCGAAGCGCTCTCACGCCTCGGCCGGTGAAGAAGCCGGGCCGGTGGGGGAGTCCGTCAGCCTTCCCCGCCGGCCCTTCACCAGCACGACCGCGGTCAGCAGCGCGGCCGCGCCGACCAGCGGCAGCAGCACCCTGATGTCCACCAGCGCGATCAGGCCCGCGCCGAGCGCCAGCGCCACCGCGTTCGGCACCATCATCAGCGTGTTGGCGGTCGCGGCGGTACGGCCCAGCACGGCTGCCGGGGTCTCCCGCTGCACCGCCGTCATCGCGGCGATCAGCACACACGGCAGCCCGATCCCGACGGCCGCGCTCGCCGCCAGCGCCACCGCGTCGTACGGCAGCGCCCGCGACCCCACCGCCACCGCGAACAGCGCGATCCCGGCCGCCGTGAACACCCGCTCCGGCAGCCGCCGCAGCAGCGGACCGGCCAGCAGCCCGACCGCGACGGACCCGGCGCCCTGCACCGCGTACAGCACACCCGCGTAGGTGGGGGAGTGCCCCAGCCCGTCGTCCACCACGGCGTAGATCGCGGCCCCGTTGAGCCCCGCGCACAGCATCGTCACCGAACCCGCGAGCACCAGCGGCCGCAGCACCGGCGAACCCCACACCTGCCGTACCCCCGCGGTGAGTTCGCCCCGCCGACCGGTCCGGGCCGCACCGGCCGGGTGCGGCCGCGGGGCCGGCAGCAGCGCGTAGACCCCGGCCGCCAGCACGAACGACGCCGCGTCCAGCAACGCCACCGCCCCGCCCCCGAAGCGCGCGTACAGCCCGGCACCGGCCAGCGGCGCCAGCAGCTTCATGCCCTCGCCGGCCATCATCCGCAGCCCGTTGAAATCACCCAGCAGCCGCTTGTCCACGGCCCCGGCGACCAGCGTCGACTCGGCCGCCTCCATCAGCACGAAACTCGCCCCGTACAGGACGAGCACGGCGAACAGGAGCCAGATCCGGCCCGCCGAATCGACCATCGTCAGCGAGGCCAGCGCCCCCGCCATCACGAGATTCGCCCCGACGAGCAGCCGTCTGCCCGGGATCCGGTCGGCGATCGTCCCGAGCGCCGGGCCGACCAGCACCGGCAGCCACATGGCGAACACGGCGAGCGCCGCCAGACTGTCCGACCCGGTCAGGGACTTGACCCAGACCCCGGCCGCGAGCCACATCGCGGAGGTCCCGAAACCCGAGACGACGACCGCCGTCAGGAACAGCCCCGCCGTACGGTCCCGCAGCACCCGCACCGTCGCCGACCCGCTCACCGCACCCACGACACCCACCACACCCTCCCGACCAGCGCCTTCGTCATGGGACAAGGCTGCCGACCGAGGAGGCCCGGCGGCATCGGGAAGATGCCTCATCCGCGCACCCGGCGGGGAGACCTTCCCCCGCCGGGCCCGGGGCGGATGCCGTACGGTCCGGCGGACGGACGTCAGTCCGCCAGCGCCGCCTTCATCATCTTCTGGGCGATCGGCGCCGCCAGGCCGTTGCCGCTGACCTCGGAGCGTGCCGCGCCCGAGTCCTCGACGACCACGGCGACCGCGACCTCCTTGCCGCTGGACGCGTCCTTCGCGTACGAGGTGAACCAGGCGTACGGGGTCTTGCTGTTGCCCACGCCGTTCTGCGCGGTGCCCGTCTTCCCGCCGACCTCGGCCCCGGGGATCCGGGCGTTGGTGCCGGTGCCCTGTTCGACGACGGTCACCATGGCGCTGCGCAGCTGCTCCGCGGTGGACTGCGAGACGATCCGCTCGGTGTCCCCGTCCGCGAAGTCCTGGAGCGAGTTGCCCTTGGCGTCGGTCACCGAGGACACCATGTGCGGCGCGGCCAGTTCGCCGTCATTGGCGAGGGCCGCCGACACCATCGCGATCTGCAGCGGCGTCGCGGTCACCTCGAACTGGCCGATGCCCGACAGCGCCGTCTGCGGCCGGTCCATGCCGGTCGGGTAGACGCTCCGGCTCGCCCGCACCGGCACATCGAGCTTGTCGGTGTTGAAGCCGAACTTCTCGGCCATCGCCCTGACCTTGTCCTGGCCGAGGTCGACGGCGATCTTCCCGAAGACGTTGTTGCAGGAGTACTGGAGCGCGGTGCGCAGCGTGGCGTTCTCGCAGGGCGCCGAGGGGTTCTCGTTCTCCAGGAACCTGCTGGTGTCGGGCAGCGGGTACGGATTCGGGCTGTCCGTGCGCTCGTCGACCGAGCCGTACAGCCCGTCCTCCAGCGCCGCGGCCGCCACCACCAGCTTGAACGTCGAGCCGGGCGCCAGCGGCTGCCGCAGCGCGCGGTTGACCATCGGCTTGTCCCCGTCGTCGAGCAACTGCTGCCAGTCCTCGCCGTCCGTGGTCCCGCTGATCTTCGACGGGTCGTACGAGGGGGTGGAGACCATGCCCAGGATCCGGCCGGTCTTCGGGTCGATCGCGACCGCCGCCCCCTTGTCGTCGCCGAGCGCCTCGTACGCGGCCTTCTGCACGTCCGGGTCGATCGTCGTCAGGACGTTGCCCGGCGCCGCCTGCTTGCGGGTCACCGCGCTCAGCGGGCTCTTCAGCCGGTCGTCGGTGCCGTCCAGCACATGGCTGTAGATCCCTTCGAGCTGGGTGGCGCCGTACGCCTGCGAGCTGTAGCCGGTGACGGCCGAGTAGAGCTCGCCCTGTGTGTAGGTGCGCTTGTACGCGAGGTCACTGTCACCCGTCCCCTTCGATCCGGTGACCGGGTTGCCGGCCACGATGATGTCGCCGAGCGGCTGCGCGTACTGCGCGATGGTGTTCCGCCGGTTGTGTTCGTCGTCTGCGAGCGCCCGTGCCTGGTACGCCTGCACCCAGGTTGCCCGCCCCAGCAGGGCGAGAACCAGCAGCAGGCAGAAGACCGAGGCTCGCCTGATCGTTCTGTTCATCCCGCCCGGACGACGAGCGGGGCGCCGCGCACCGTTCCCGAATGCGGTGATTCTCACCGGTTTCTCATGCCGGACCGGTGTGCCCCGGGGCGATGAAACCGGACTCGTACGCCGCGATCACGGCCTGGGTGCGATTCTGCGCTCCGGTCTTCGCGAGCACCGCCGCCACATGCGTCTTGGCGGTCGCGGGCCCCACGCCCAGCCGCCCGGCGATCTCCGCGTTGGTCAGCCCCGCCGCCATCAGCCGCAGCACCTCCGCCTCCCGGTCGGTCAGCCGGGACGCCCAGCGCGCGGGCTCGGCCGCACGTCTGCGGTACTCGGCCGCGAGGGCCCGTACCGCCGACGGGAACAGCAGTGTGTCGCTGCGGGCGACCAGCCGTACCGCCTGCACGAGGTCCTCGGCCGCCACCCGCTTCAGCAGGAAGCCGGCCGCCCCGGCGACCAGCGCGTCGTACACGTAGGAGTCGTTCTCGAAGGTGGTGACGACGACGATCCTCGGGGGAAGGTCGAGTGTGCCGAGGA
Source organism: Streptomyces sp. NPDC007164 (assembly GCF_040634135.1). Classification (NCBI taxonomy): domain Bacteria; kingdom Bacillati; phylum Actinomycetota; class Actinomycetes; order Kitasatosporales; family Streptomycetaceae; genus Streptomyces; species Streptomyces sp. NPDC007164. Next base: position 91,426 of record NZ_JBEYFB010000002.1, on the reverse strand, counting down.
TCTGCTCGGTGGCCCGGATACCGTCGATCTCCGGCATCCGCACGTCCATCAGCACCACATCGGGGCGCAGCTCCCGCACCACGGACACCGCCTCCGCGCCGGTCGCCGCCTCGCCGACGACCTCCAGACCGGCTTCCGCGTCCAGGATGACGCGCAGCGCGGTGCGCACCATGCGCTCGTCGTCGGCGAGGACCACCCGGACCGTCGCGTTCACCGGCTCTCCCGTCCGTTCGTACGCAGGGGGAGGCGGGCGGTCAGCCGCCACCCGCCGTCGTGCGGTCCGGACTCCGCGCGGCCGCCCAGCAGCACGACCCGCTCGGCGATGCCGCGCAGCCCACGACCGCCCCCGGGCCGTACCGCCGCGGCCCGCTCCGGCAGTGGACTGTCCATGGTGACCGCCAGTTCCGCCGCCCGCACCGTGATCCGCAGCTCCACCGGCACCCCGCGCCCGCCGTGCCGCAGCGCGTTGCTCAGCCCCTCCTGCACGATCCGGTACGCCTCTCGCGACACGGCGGCCGGGACCGTGCCGGTGTCGCCCCGCACGGCACAGGAGACGGGAACCCCGCAATGCTCCAGCAGCCCGTCCAGCGCGTCGAGCGCCGGGCCGGTCGCCGTGGACGTCCTGTGCTCCTCGCCGCTGCGCAACAGGCCGAGTACGGAGTCGAGTTCACCGACCGTGCGCCGGGTGGTCGCCTCGATCGCGGTCAACGCCTCGCGGACGAACTCCGGGTCGCTGTCCAGGACTCTGCGGGCCGCGCCCGCCTGGAGGGTGACGGCGCTCAGCGCATGGCCGACCGAGTCGTGCAGCTCCCGGGCGAGCCGGTTGCGCACCGCCAGATCGGCCGCCCGGCGCTCGGCCGCGGCCAGCCGGTCCTGCGGCGTCGGCCCCAGCAGCACCGGCGCCCGGCCGGCCAGCAGCGCCCCGGCCGACGCCGCGCAGCCGGCCACGGCCACCAGGATCGCGAGTCCGGCGAAGGGGAGCAGGGCGAGAATCCATGGCCGGTCCATCGCTTCGGGCAGACCGAAGGTCCGGGATTCGCGCATCGACCGGGAGAACGGCAGCGCCATGATCGTCCCGGCTAGCGGGGGCACGGCCAGCGTCAGACCGCTGACGATGCCGCCGAGCGCGAGATGCAGGGTGTACCAGCCGACGGTGCGCACCCGCGCCTGCCGGGTTCCGGCGGGCCCATCGGCGAGCGGCCGGTCGCCGGGGACGCCGCACAGCGCACGGGCCGCGGCCACCGAGAGCGGCCGGGCCGGTGCGAAGAGCGCGGTGACCGCGGCCATGGGCAGGGCGCAGGCGAACGCGGTGAGCTGGTGGGAGAGGGACGAGAAGGGGCCGGGGTCCGGGCGGAGCCGGCCGACGACCACCAGCGCCGCCAGGAAGTACGGCATCAGCAGCGCGCCACCGATGATCAGGTGCAGCCAGCGCCGCCGGGCCCGCCGCCCGAACAGCAGCGTCACGCGCGGGCGCCGGCGGGCCGTGCGTCCGGTGCCGTCCCGGTGGAGCCGGGCAGCCGGACGGCCGCGCGTTCCGCGAAGAAGTACCCGCCGAGAGTGACCACCAGCGCTCCGAGCAGCATCTGGACACCGTAGATCAACATCATGGCCGGGGTGGGCTGTTCGGAGATGTTCCCGGCCCCGGTCAGCGCGGCGAGGCTCAGCCAGCCTCCCCAGCAGGCCGAGGCCCCGGAGCCGCCCCAGGCCAGGGCGAGCGGCACGGCCAGGGGGAGTGCGGAGCGGCGGCGGAAGGCGAGCAGCAGCACACCGGCGGCGGCTGCGACGGCGAAGAAGGCGTTGAGCGACTCCATGACGTAAAAGACGTTGTTCCGGTCCGCGGCCCTGCCCTCACTGAGCCCGGCGGCCGAACCGGTGGCCCACAGCAGATGCGTGACGGCCGGTGCGATCGCGAGCAGCGAGGCGAGGACCGCGGTGGTCCGCAGGGCGGGCCCGGTCGGGCCCGGCCGGAGGTCCCTCAGCTTGCCCTTCCACAGCCGGCCCCAGCGGTCTTGGGCATACAGCGCGAAGAGGGTACCGAGAGCGAGGCCCTGGAGGATGAAGCCGCCGTAGACGACGCCGAAGACCCACCCGTCCAGGAAGGAGGGCTCGTTGCTCCCGGCACCGGTGTCCGCTCCGTCGGCCAGGCCGACCGCCAGTTGCAGGGGGTACCCGGTCATGATCGGCAGCAGCAGCCCGGACGCCACCCACATGGGCAGAACGAGCAGCCGGGCCGGCACCCGCCGTCCCCATGCCTGGGTGAGCAGCAGGGCGAGGAGCACGACGGCGCTGTCCAGCAGGATCGTGATGGCGTTGGTGACGATCATCGTGGTGCGGTCGTCGAGCAGCGGACTGTCGTCCGGGATGCCGACGTGACTGCCCGAGACCCAGGCGGCCTTGAGCGCGATGTACGGCAGGGTGGAGACGATCGTGAGGGTGCGCAGTGCGATGCGGGTGCCCGGCCGCCGCGCGGCGGCGGACGGGGCGAGTGGTGTCCGTGTCATGACACCCACGCTTCCGTGCGGGCCGCTCCGGCACGTCGTGCTCCATGACGATCCGTCTCCGCCGCACGGCGGAGACGGACCGCCGTCCGGTCATCCCGGCAGCGTGAACAGCAGCTCGTCGGTCTCCTCGCCGCGGGCGTGGGCGTACCCGTGGTCCTTGCCGGTGACGGTGAATCCGCACTTCTCCAGCACCCGGCGCGAACCGGTGTTGTCGGCCGCCGCCCGTGCGTGCAGAGGGCGTTCGGGTATGGCGTCGAGCAGCGCCGACAGCGCGGCGGTCGCGAACCCCCGGCCCCACTGCGCCCGGTCGATCCAGTACGTGACCTGGCGGTCGCCCGGGGGGCCGTACACCCCGGTGCTGCCGACCACCGCCCCGTCCGCGAGCACCGTGCGTAGCACGACGGAGCCGTCGGCCATGATGCGCCGCCAGTGGGCGTCGAAGGCATGCCGGTCGGTGGGATCCTCGCTGGTGAAGGCGGCCGTCCTGACCGATTCCGGGTCGGACATGAAGGCGAAGAACAGGGGCAGGTCGTCCGCCCGGACCTCGCGAAGGGCGATCCGCACGGTTCAGAGCCTCCGGGTGGCGAGCGTCAGCCGGTCCCGGGCGTCGAACAGCGCGTCCTTCACCATCTGCTCGTGCGCGGGCGTGAGCCGGGCGACCGGCACCGAGCAGCTGATGGCGTCGCGGGCGGGGGTGCGGTACGGGACGGCGACGCCGAAGCAGCGCAGTCCCAGGGTGTTCTCCTCGCGGTCCACCGCGTACCCCTGCTCGCGGATGATGTGCAGTTCCTCGATGAGCTTCTCGCGGTCGGTGATGGTGTGTTCGGTCAGCGCGGGCAGCGTCTCGGGGAGCAGCTTGCGGACCTGCTCGTCGCTGTGGGTGGCCAGCAGTGCCTTGCCGAGCGAGGTGGAGTGCGCGGGCAGCCGGCGGCCGACCCGGGTGAAGGGGCGCAGATAGTGCTGGGACTGCCGGGTGGCGAGGTACACCACGTTCGTCCCGTCGAGACGGGCCAGGTGAATGGTCTCCGTGGTGTCGTCGGAGAGCCGGTCCAGGGTGGGGCGGGCCGCCGCGACGACCTCGTCGCCGTCGATGTACGAGGTGCCCACCAGCAGGGCCCGTACGCCGATCCCGTACCGGGTGCCCGTCGCGTCGGTCTCCACCCAGCCCAGCTCCACCAGCGTGCGCAGCAGCATGTAGAGGCTGGACTTGGGATAGCCGACGGCCTCCTGCACCGCGGCGAGCGAGTGCATGCCCGGCCGCCCCGCGAAGTATTCGAGCAGTTCCACCGTCCGTACGGCGGACTTGACCTGCCCCCCACCGGATTCGGCAACCGACATCGCCCCACGCCCTTTCCAGCCCACTTGTGAAACCCTGAGACTTCTTGCGTCCGACTCGCGCCCGACGACTGCTCGAACCGGGCGACTTCCACAGCCCGGCGGCTTCTTGCCAACATCGAACGCCCGGAAATAGAGTCGCTTCATATTCACGATCAGGAACTCTGTTCAGAATACCGAACAAACTCTGATGTGCGGCAGTGGAGCGGAAGGAATCACGGTGGCAGCAGCACCAGTCTGGAGCGTCGACCCCCGCACCGGGAACCCGCGCGAGCAGGTTGCGGTGGAGGCTACAGCGGAGGAGGTCGACCGCGCGGTCCGGGCCGCCCACGCGGTACGTGAATCGCTCGCCGACCGCACCGTGCGCGCCGCCTTCCTGCGTATCGCGGCCGACCTGCTCACCGAGGCCGGGGAACACGTCATCGAGGCCGCCGACGCCGAGACCGCACTCGGACCGGCCCGGCTGACCGGTGAACTCGCCCGCACCGCCGCCCAGTTGCGGGCCTTCGCGGAGGTCGTCGACGAGGGCGCCTACCTCGACATCCACATCGACCACGCGGACGCCGGCCGCACCCCGCCCTGGCCCGACCTGCGCCGCTACAAGATCCCGCTCGGCGTCGTCGCCGTCTACGCGGCCAGCAACTTCCCGCTCGCCTTCTCCGTCCCCGGCGGCGACACCGCGAGCGCGCTGGCGGCCGGCTGCCCCGTCGTCGTCAAGGCGCACCCCGACCACCCCGCCACCTCCGAACTCTGCGCCTCCGTACTGCGCAGGGCGGCGGCCAAGGCCGGCCTGCCCGAGGACGTACTGACCCTGGTGCACGGCTTCGACGCCGGCATCGAGCTGATCCGGCACCCGCTGGTCGCCGCCGCCGGGTTCACCGGCTCGGTACGCGGCGGCCGCGCCCTGTTCGACGCGGCGGCGGCCCGCCCCCGCCCCATCCCGTTCCACGGCGAGCTGGGCTCCCTCAACCCCGTCGTCGTCACCGGGGCCGCCGCCGCCGAGCGCGCCGAGGAGATCGGCGCCGGGCTCGGGGGCTCGATGACCATGGGCGCGGGCCAGTTCTGCACCAAGCCCGGCTTCGTCCTGGCCCCGTCCGGCGAGACCGGCGACCGGCTGCTGGAGTCCCTGACCGCCGCGGTCAGCGACACCGAGGCCGCGGTCCTGCTCGACCACCGGATGCGCGACGCCTTCCTCGCGGGCGTACGGACCCGGGCCGAACTCCCCGGCGTCCAGGCCCCGGTCACCCCCGGCGCGGGCGGCGACCACACCGTCTCGGCCGGCTTCCTCACCGTGCCGGCGCAGCTGCTCACCGCCGAGGGTCCGCACGACGAGCTCCTGGAGGAGTGCTTCGGCCCGGTCACCGTGGTCGCCCGCTACACCTCCCACGACGAGGTCACCGCCGTGCTCTCCCGGCTCCCCGGCAACCTCACCGCCACCCTCCAGACCGCCGCGGACGGCGCCGACGCCGACGCCCCCGGACTCCTCGCGGCCCTCACCCCGCTGGCCGGCCGGGTCCTCGTCAACGGCTGGCCGACCGGCGTCGCCGTCGCCCCCGCCCAGCACCACGGCGGCCCCTACCCGGCCACCACCTCCACCTCCACCTCGGTCGGCGCCACCGCGGTCGAACGCTGGCTGCGCCCGGTCACCTACCAGACCACCCCCGACGCCCTGCTCCCGCCGGAGCTCCGCGAGGACAACCCCCAGGGCCTTCCCCGCCGGGTGGACGGACGCCGCGCATGACCCCGCACCTGCCCGAACTCCCCTTCGGCCTCGTCCCGTTCGGCCCCGAGGGCGACTGGACGTACGAGGACGGCGTACTGGCCGGCAGGGCGGGCGCCCGCCAGGACCGGTTCGTACCGCCGGGCGGCACCTGTCCCGACCCCGCGAGCGACGCCCCCCGCCTGCTCGGTGCCGCGCCCCGGGGCGACTTCCAGCTGATCGCCCGGGTCCGGGTCGGCTTCGCGGCCGCCTTCGACGCCGGGGTGCTCTACCTGCACGTCGGGGAGCGGGAGTGGGCCAAGCTCTGCCTGGAGCTCTCCCCGGACCACCCCACCGTCTGCACGGTCGTCACCCGGGGCCGTTCCGACGACGTCAACTCCTTCACCGTGGACGCCGACACCTGCTGGCTGCGCCTCAGCCGCACGGGCGACGCGTTCGCCTTCCACGCCTCCGCCGACGGCGAGAAGTGGACCTTCGTCCGCGTCTTCGCCCTCGGCGACCCGGAGCGTGCGGCCGGGGCATCGGTCGGCTTCCTGGTCCAGTCGCCGACGGGCGAGGGCTGCGAGGCGTCCTTCGACCGGATCGAGTTCCGCACGACGGGGCTCGCGGACCTGCGGGACGGAAGCTGATGACCGCCCGGATGGGGGAGGTGTTCGGGACCGGCCGCGCGGTGTCCGACATCGAGGCGCTGCTCGCCGGTCCCGTGCCGGCCGCGGGGCCCACCGTCGGCGAGGGGGAGCCGGACACCGGGGAGTGGTCCGCGACCGGGGGCGAGGGTTTCCGGATCGTGCCGCTCTGGGAGAGCGACGACCTCGTGGGCGTGTACGAGCGCGAGTGGGAGGAGGCCGAGGAGGCCGCCTCGGGTCATCTCGCCGATCTCGTGGGTGAGTTGGACCGCCGGTGGGGCGCGCACCGGACGGCGGGCATGCGGGTGCCGATCTTCCGCGACCGCGCGGGTGAGCCCCTGCCGCCGTTGTACCGGGCGCTGTGCGACGCGGACTGTCTCGGGGATCTGAGGGTGTGGGGGCCGGTGGACGGCCGGTGGGTCGCGGTCTCCCTCAACCAGTGCGACGGCGACGCGCCGATGATCCTGGCCGCGGTGGTCGCCGACCGGCCGATCGTCGAGCTCGACGACGGGGAGTGACAGCGGGCAGGGGCGCGGGCCGGGCAGCCGGCACACGCTGAGCACATGGACCGCGGCATCCGCAGGGCCTCCTGGTTCGCCCTTGCCATGCTGGTGCCGGTGGTCGTCGGCTCCGGCCTCCTCGCACTGACCACAACCCGGGCTTCCGGCTGTCTGGCCTACGGCGTGAATTGTGCAGACGTGCCCGACGGCTCGATCCCCGGCTGTTTCTTCGCCGCACTCCTGCTCGGCGTCCTGGCGGTGGCCCGGCCGAGGAAGCAACTGCCGTTCGCCTCCGCGCGCGGCCGGCTGCTGGGCCTGCACGGCGTGGCGCGGCTCATGACAGCGTCATTGATCCTCGGCCACGCCTGACGCCCGGGCACCGGGAGGGCGGCGCCGGCCTGTCGCCCGGGACTACGGGCGAATGCGGTCGATGGTGCTTTCGAAGGCATGATCCTCTGCCGGCCTGCGGCAGGAGTCCGACGAGTCAGTTGCCGCCTTCGCCGCCATCGCTGTTGTTCTTCCGGCCGCCCACCGCTGCGGAGATGATCCATGCCGCCAGCGCGACGAGGAAGAACACGACAATGATGGTCGGGAGTGCTGACTTCACAACTGGGTCCCCCTGTTGGATGTGTGACCGTTCCTGCCCGAAGTCTGCGGTGGCTGAAGCGAATTGAAGGTATCGAGAGCTTCCTCGCGGCCTCCGCGCCCGGGCAAGGCTGACAGGTCCCTTTCAAGGCCGACCGGATCCTACGCGGCTGCGATGGCCACCCACCAGTGGTGGCGCCACCACACCTGCCGCAGTCCTGATGGCGAGGGTGACATCGTTCGAATCCGGGCCGTGTACGGACCGGCCGGGCGTGATGATCCACGCTGCTCGGAGGGACGTCCGCCGGGCGGGGAATGCGGAAGTCCGCTCCCGTGTTGTGGACGGGAGCGGAGGGTGGCTCCGCACCCGAGCGGTACGTACGAGGACACGGAGAGAAGAAGAGACATGCGCGTCGAGATCTGGAGCGACATAGCCTGCCCCTGGTGCTACATCGGGAAGGCCCGCTTCGAGAAGGGCCTGGCGGGATTCGCCCACCGCGACCAGGTCGAGGTCGTGCACCGGTCCTTCGAGCTCGACCCCGGGCACGCCAAGGGGGACACCGCCCAGGTCATCGACATGCTGGCGCAGAAGTACGGGCGCACCCGCGAGGAGGCGCAGGCCATGGAGGCGAATGTCGCGGCCAACGCGCAGGCCGAGGGGCTCGGCTATCTCACCGAGGGCCGTGACCACGGCAACACCTTCGACATTCACCGGCTGCTTCACCTGGCCAAGGCCCGAGGCCGCCAGGACGAGCTGCTGAGCCTGGCCTACCGGGCGAACTTCGCCGAGGAGCGGTCCGTCTACGACAGCGGCGTACTGGTCGAGCTGGCCGTCGAGGCCGGGCTCGACGCCGACGAGGCGCGTGCCGTTCTCGCCGACCCGGAGGCGTACGCGGCCGAGGTGCGGGCCGACGAGCGGGAGGCGTCCGAGCTGGGCGCCAACGCGGTGCCGTTCTTCGTGCTCGACCGGCGATACGGCATCTCCGGCGGCCAGCCCGCCGAGGTCTTCGCCCAGGCGCTGGAGCAGGCGTGGAAGGACCGCCCGCTCACCGCGATCGGCGGCGACGCGGCGGCGTGCGACGCCGACGGCGCCTGCGAGGTCCCGCAGGCCGGCCGCAACGCCTGAGGTCCGTCCCCCGGTGACACGCCCGAGGTCCGTCAGCGCCGGGCACGAGCGGTGCTGTTCCGGCGCTGCGTCGCGCCTGAGTGGTGCTGTCCCGGCGCCAAGCGTCGCGCCTGAGGTGCTGTCCCGGCTCCGCGCACGAGCGTTGCCTGGGCGTTCCCGTCAACCTTTTGTGATTGACCGGGAGGTGAGGGGGTCCCAGGCTGGGCGCATGGAGACTACTTCGCTCAGCAGTGCGGTGGACGCCGAGTTCGCGCCGGAGACGACCTACCTCAACACCTCCACCTGCGGGCTGCTGCCCCGGCGGACCGTGGCGGCCGTGCGGGCGCTCGCCGAGGCGATCGGCTCGGGCAGCCGGGCCGATTCCGGCGACTTCGAGGCGGTGGAGGCGGCCCGGTCCGGCTTCGCCCGGCTCTCCCGGGTCGACGCCGACCGGGTCGCCGTCGGCAGCTCGGTCTCCGTGCATGTCGGACTGGTCGCCGCGGCGCTGCCGCCGGGGGCCGAAGTACTGGCGCCCGAGGGCGAGTTCAGCTCCGTCGTCAGCCCCTTCGCGGTCCGCGGCGACCTCAGGACGCGGTACGCCCCGCTGGACCGGCTGGCCGACGCGGTGGGGCCGGACACCGCGCTCGTCGCTCTGTCCTCGGTGCAGTCGTCCAACGGGCGGATCGCCGACCTGAAGGCGGTGCGGGCGGCGGCCGGCGCCCACGGTGCCCGGACGCTGCTCGACACCAGCCAGTCGGCCGGCTGGCTGCCGCTGGACGCCGGGGAGTACGACTACACCGTCACCGGCGGCTTCAAGTTCCTGCTCTGCCCGCGCGGTGCGTCGTTCCTCACCGTCACCGAGGAGGCGCAGCGCACCCTGCCGCCGCTCTTCGCCGGGATGTACGCCGCCGCCGACCCCTGGAACAGCACGTACGGTCCGGTCGGGCAGCTCTCCGGGACCGCGCGCCGTTACGACGAACCGCCCGCCTTCCTCTCGTACCACGGTGCCGAGCAGTCCCTCGCGCTGCTGAACGAGGTCGGTGTGGACGCCGTCCACACCCATGCCACCGGGCTCGCCGCCCGCATGCGGGCCGGGCTGGCCGGGCTCGGGCACGAGGCGGTGCCGGGGGAGTCGGCGATCGTGGCCGTGCCCGGACTGGGCGAGCGGGAGCCGGAGCTCGCACGGGCCGGGGTGGTGGTCTCGAACCGGGCGGGAAGTCTGCGCGCCGCCTTCCACCTGTACAACACGGAGGCCGATGTGGACCGGGCCCTGGACGTGCTCGCCCGCTGACCGCGCCCGCCGGACGGGATCAGCAGGGGCCGGGGCAGTCCCCTGCCCCTGACCCTGCTCCGGCCTCCCGGCAGAGGTTCGCCTCGACCTTGGCGAGCAGCCGGGTCAGCTCCGCGCGTTCGGCGGGTCCGAGACCGGCGAGGGTGTGGTCCTCCAGGTCCGTCCAGGCCCGCTGGACGTCGGAGTGCAGCGCACAGCTGTCGTCGGTCGCCTCGACCAGGACGGCCCGCCGGTCGTCCGGGTCGGGGCGGCGGCGCACGTGCCCGGTCTGTTCGAGGCGCTGGAGCATCTTGGTGACGGTGGAGGGGTCGAGGTCGACGGCCTTGATCAGCTCGGCCTGACGCACCGGACCGGCATCCCACAGGCACATCATCAGGAACTCCTGGCCCGGGTAGAGCCCGAGCCCCCTGAGCAGCTTGCCCGCGGCGATCCGGTGCAGCCGGGCGACCCGGGCCAGCGCATGGCTGACGGGGCCGCCGAGGGCCGCGCTCGGCAGGCCCGGACAGGCGGGGTCTGCGGGTCCGGCGGGTTCGGCCTTCATGGGGTGGCTCCTCGCGGCGACGCCCCGGCCCCGGCTCCGATGCCGGGCTCCGGCGACTTTCCGCCCACTTTACATTGGTCGGCCAAGTAATGGTCTACAGTGGCGTCGGCGCAGATAATTGGCCGACCACATAAATAGTCCGGGAGTCCCCATGACCACCGCATTCGACCCGATCGACCTTTCCGGTACCCGGCTCGCCAACCGCATCGCGATGGCTCCGATGACCCGCAGCCGGGCCGGTGAGGGCGGCACCGCCACGGATCTCGTCGCCGAGTACTACGCCCAGCGCGCCTCGGCGGGCCTCATCATCACCGAAGGCGTCCAGCCGTCGGTGGTGGGCCAGGGCTACCCCGCCACCCCCGGGCTGCACAGCGCGGAGCAGGTCGCCTCCTGGCGCAAGGTCACCGACGCGGTGCACGCGGCGGGCGGGCGGATCTTCGCCCAGCTGATGCACGCGGGCCGGATCGGCCACCCCGACCTGCTGCCGGACGGGCTGACCCCGGTCAGCGCGTCGGCGGTCAAGCCCGCCGGACAGCTCTTCACCGGCACGGGCACGGTGGACTTCACCACCCCGCGCGCACTGACCGGCGACGAGGTCCGGCAGACCATAACCGACTTCGCCGCGGCCGCCCGCAACGCGGTCGACGCCGGCTTCGACGGAGTCGAACTGCACGGCGCCAACGGCTACCTCATCCACCAGTTCCTCGCCCCCAACACCAACCTGCGCGACGACGAGTGGGGCGGCTCGGACGAGGCGCGCATCCGGTTCGCCGTCGAGGTGGTCAAGGCCGTCGCCGCCGAGATCGGCGCGGAGCGGACCGGACTGCGGGTCTCGCCCAAGAACCCGTACAACGACATCGACGAGCCCGCGCCGGAGGCCGTCTACACCGCGCTGGTACGGGAGATCGAGCCGCTCGGCCTCGCCTATCTGCACGTCCTGGAAGCGGGGAAGATCCGCGAACTGACCCTCGCGCTGCGCAAGCAGTTCTCCGGTGCCTTCGTCCTCAACGCGCTGACGGACGGCCCGACCGGCCCGGACGACCACTCGCTCGTCGACGACGGGATCGCCGACATCATCTCGTACGGTGCCCTGTTCATCGCCAACCCGGACCTGCCGGCCCGGCTGAAGGCCGGCGGCCCGTTCAACACCCCGGACCCGTCGACCTTCTTCGGCGGGGACGCGAAGGGCTACATCGACTACCCGGCCCTGGACGACGCCCAGGTCTAGGCCGATTCGTCGAAGAGCCCCCGCACGTTCCCCTGGAGGCTCTGGTGGGCCAGGGATAGCCCGGGCCGGGCCGCCGCCCCGGGCTATCCCTGGCCGGACCCGTCCAGCGGGGCGCTGCGCCACTTCCACGAGGTGACGCGCGGGTGGCCGGGCAGCTCGGCGCGGCCGGTCGCCCAGAGCAGTACGGCCCACCGGTCGGCATCCTTCGGGGCGTCCGGGAACAGCCGGGCCAGCGCCCGGTTGCAGATGCCGGCGGGCGGGGTCCAGCCGCCCCCCAGGCCCGCGGTGATGTCGTGCGCGTGCAGCAGGGTCTCCACGACCCCCATCGCGGCGAAGCCCTCCGGGTCGGACACCCCGTAGGAGTGGTACGCGCGGAGTCCGGGCGGGGCCGTGCGCACCATCGAGGCGAGCAGCGCGCCGCACGCCTCCAACGTCCGCAAGAGCCCCGCGGTTCCGGCCGACCGGTCCGCGAAGACCGCGTTCTTCGGACCGCCCTCGCGGTCGGCGCTCCAGCGGTACGGGACGTACGCGTCCAGTGGCGGCTGCCGCAGGCCCAGCTGGGCCGCATAGGAGAAGAGGTCGTCGCTCAGATGCTCGGCGGTCTCCCAGCAGGTCCACTCCAGCGTCCCCGCCGGGGCGTGCCAGTCGTCCTGCGGGCACTCCCGGAGCGCGGCGATCGCAAGACGTACCGCGGTGGTCACGTCGTCCGCCGTGACCGGCAGCCGGGCCCCGGTCAGGGCCGCCCGCTCCGCCGCACCGCACTCGACGCAGAACTCGTTGCCCTCGGGGTCGCCGAGCGTCGCCCAGCCCCGCCCGTTCGGTTTGCGGTGGTCGGCGACGAGGGTGGCGCCCAGACCGAGCAGCCGCTCGACCTCCTCGTCCCGGGTCCGGTCCTGCGGCTGGATGTCCAGGTGGACACGGTTCTTGCCGCCCTTGGGCTCCGGTACCCGGATGAAGAGCAGCGCGGCACCGGGGGATTCGAGGAGCACCTCGGGATCCCCGGGGGCGTCCTGGTCGGAGATCGGGACGTCGAGCGCCCCGGACCAGAAGCGGGCGAGCCCGTAGGGGTCGGTGCAGTCGACGGTGATGTGCCGTACGAGTGAGGTCATGGGTCTTACCTTCGCCGTCGACCGCCGTGCCGGTCCAGCGATTTCGGGGCCGGCGGGGGGAGCGACGAATGCCGTTCCGCCCCGCCGGCGGGTCACCTCAGCGCACCGGGGTGAAGTCCCTCGCCCCGATGAACTCCGGGCGCCGCGCCGGCGCCGCGAACGGCTCCTCGGCGGCGTTGTCCACGCTGTTGAAGACGATGAAGACATTGCTGCGCGGGTACGGGGTGATGTTGTCGCCCGAGCCGTGCATGCAGTTGCAGTCGAACCAGGTCGCCGAACCCGCCTTGCCCGTGAAGAGCTTGATGCCGTGCCGGTCGGCCATCTTCGTCAGGGCCTCGTCGGACGGGGTTCCGGCGTCCTGCATCTTCAGCGACTTCTTGTAGTTGTCCCGGGGTGTCTCGCCCGCGCACCCGAGGAACGACTTGTGCGAACCGGGCATGATCATCAGCCCGCCGTTGGTGTCGTGGTTCTCGGTCAGCGCGATCGACACGGACACCGCCCGCATGTTCGGCAGTCCGTCTTCGGCGTGCCAGGTCTCGAAGTCCGAGTGCCAGTAGAACCCCGAGGCGCCGAAGCCCGGCTTGACGTTGATCCGGGACTGGTGGACGTACACCTCCGAACCGAGGATCTGCCGGGCCCGGCCCACCACCCGTTCGTCGGCGACCAGCCGGGCGAAGACCTCGCTGATCCGGTGGACCTCGAAGACCGACCGCACCTTCTGCGACTTCGGCTCTATGATCGAGCGCTCGTCGGCCCGTACCGCCGGATCGGCGATCAGCCGGTCCAGTTCGGCGAGGTGGACGGCGACCTCGTCGGGGGTGATGAGCTGGTCGTCGGTGAGGAAGCCGTCGCGCTCGAAGCCCTGGAGATCCCGCACGGCCACCGGGCCGGGGGCGCCGGGCGGGGACCAGATCACCGGGTCCTGGCGGGGGGTGGTCATCTCGGCTGTGCCGCGCGTGGGGTACAGGTCGGTGCGTACATCGGTGGTCATGGTTCAGCCCTCCTCGGTCAGCAGCGGGTAGACGCCGCTCTCGTCGTGTTCCTCCCGCCCGGTGACCGGCGGGTTGAAGACACAGACGCAGCGGAAGTCGGTCTTCGGGCGCATGGTGTGCCGCTCGTGGCCGTCCAGCAGGTACATCGTGCCCGGGGTGATCCAGTGCTTCTCGCCGGTCTCGTCGTCCGTGAGCTCGGCCTCGCCCTCGACGCACAGGACGGCCTCGATGTGGTTCGCGTACCACATCGACGTCTCGGTGCCCGCGTACATCGTGGTCTCGTGGAGCGAGAAGCCCACCTTCTCCCGGGCGAGCACGATGCGCTTGCTCTCCCAGGTGCCGGAAGCGGCCTTCACATGCCGGTCGGTGTTCTCGATGTCACTGAACGATCGGACGATCACGGTGGGTCGGTGCCTTTCTCTCTACGGTGTCCGCCGCCGTGGTGTGCTCCACCGCGGTGACTCCCGCTGTGCGGTTTCTCGTCGGGGCCCGCGTCGATGGCGGGCCGGGTGGTCAGACGGTGTCGCGGACCGCGCGGGCCAGCGTGCGCAGGCCCTCGTCCAGCTCGTCGGGGGTGGCGATCAGCGGCGGCAGCAGCTTCACGACCTCGCTGCGCGGGCCGGAGGTCTCCACCAACAGTCCCAGTTCGAAGGCGCGGGCACAGATCGCGGTGGCGCGCGCCTCGTCCGTGAACTCCAGGCCCCAGACCAGGCCCCGGCCCCGGTACCGCGCGCCGAGAGCGGTGTGCTCGTCGCAGATCGAGAGCAGCGCCTGCTCGATCTGCTCGCCCCGGGCCAGGGTCTGCTTCTCCATCTGGCCGTCCGCCCAGTAGGCGTCCAGCGCGGCGGCGGCCGTGACGAACGCCGGGTTGTTGCCGCGGAAGGTGCCGTTGTGCTCGCCCGGCCCCCAGATGTCCAGCTCCGGGTTGAACAGGCAGAGGGACATGGGCAGTCCGTAGCCGCTGATGGACTTCGACAGGGTCACGATGTCGGGGACGATGCCGGCCTCCTCGAACGAGAAGAACGACCCGGTGCGTCCGCAGCCCATCTGGATGTCGTCGACGATCAGGAGCATGTCGCGACGGCGGCACAGATCGGCGAGTGCCCGCAGCCACTCGGGGCGCGCCACGTTGATGCCGCCCTCGCCCTGCACCGTCTCGACGATCACGGCGGCGGGCTTGTTGAGTCCGGAGCCCTGGTCCTCCAGGAGCCGTTCGAACCAGAGGAAGTCGGGCACCTGGCCGTCGAGGTAGTTGTCGAACGGCATCGGGGTGCCGTGCACGAGCGGGATGCCGGCACCGGCCCGCTTGAAGGCGTTGCCGGTGACGGCGAGCGAGCCGAGCGACATGCCGTGGAAGGCGTTGGTGAACGACACGATGGACTCGCGCCCCTTCACCTTGCGGGCCAGCTTCAGCGCCGCCTCGACCGCGTTGGTGCCGGTCGGGCCGGGAAACATCACCTTGTACGGCAGGTCGCGCGGGCGCAGCACGTTGTTCTGGAAGGACTCCAGGAAGGTGCGTTTGGCGGTGGTGGCCATGTCCAGGCCGTGGGTGATGCCGTCGCGCTCGATGTAGTCGATCAGCGCCCGTTTCAGCACCGGGTTGTTGTGGCCGTAGTTGAGCGATCCCGCGCCGGCGAAGAAGTCGAGGTAGCTGTGGCCGTCCTCGTCGGTCAGCCGGGAGCCCTGCGCACGGTCGAACACGGCGGGCCAGGCGCGGCAGTAGCTCCGTACCTCCGACTCCAGGGTCTCGAAGACACTCAGCGCGGGCGGGGTGATGGTCACAGGGGATCTCCTGCTTGAGAGGGGGGTGGCGGTCGGCGGTGCGGGCGTGCTCGGGCGTGGCGGCGCCCCGTCGGTCCGGGCCGGGACGTACGGGTGTGGCGGCGCCCCGTCGGTCCGGGCCGGGACGTGCGGGTGTGGCGGTGGCCGGGTGGGCTCAGGCGTGGAACGGGCCGGTGCGGTAACAGGAATCAGGCGTGGAACGGGCCGATGCGGTACAGGACTTCGGGCAGGTGGTCGCCCTCGGGGAACAGTCCGCCGTCGAAGAGCACCTCGCGGTCCAGGGCCACGTCGTGGCGCTGCGCGTAGGAGGTGAACAGCCGGTCCGACGCGGTGTTGTCCGGGGTGATGGTCGTCTCGACCGAGGCCAGGCCCTGTTCGGCGGCCACCCGGGAGGTCAGTGCGTCCAGCAGCTTTCCGGCCAGCCCCGCCCCGCGGCGGGCGTGGTCGACGGCCACCTGCCAGACGACGAGCGTCCCGGGACGGTCCGGCCGGAGGTAACCCGTCACGAAGGCGACGGGCTCACCGGTCTCGCCCCGGGCGACCACGGAGGTCGCCGCGAAGTCACGGCACCACAGCAGGTAGCTGTACGAGGAGTTGAGGTCCAGGACCTCGGAGTCGCGGGCGATGCGCCAGATCGCGGCCCCGTCCTCCACTCGTGGGGTGTCGATGGTGATGAATTCGTTTTGGGCACTTGCAAAATCTGCTGGTGCGGCGGTCATGCAAATTGAATTTACCCAGCAAATTTCCAAATCGCATCGAGGAGAAGGGTTGGGCGGGATGGCATTCTGTGTTATCACGCGGGCGCGTGCCCCGGCGCGACCAGGACGCGATTTCTTATGTTTTGGTGGCCATTTATCCGGCATAACGGTCGCGATGTGGAGTCGGTCACATGCTTGTAACTCTCGGGCGACGCAACGGAATTGTGTGGTTCGGGTCTGATCGGAGACTCTGGAAACTCGGGTGTTTAGGGTTCGGGAAACCGGGCAGAAGAATGCGGGGAGCTGCTCTGAATAAAGCAGCTCCCCGCATTCGGAAAATATTGGCGCCCGGCCCGGATTTATTCGCTCGGCCAGGTTTCCGAAACGGCCTTGCGGGCAGCTTCGAAGTCGACCTGCCGGCCCGTATCGGCCAGCGCCGCCCCCAGAGCCGCGAGCGAGGACCGCACCGCGCCCCGCGTCGCATCCACACCGTAGTGATTGACCCGGATCATCTCCTTGGACAGCGCACCCCCGCCCGCGATCAGCGGCAGCGAGGGGTCGGCCGCGAGCGCCCGCGCGACCAGCTCGGCGGCGTCGACCCCCTCCGGGGCGCGCAGCGTCGTCGCGACCGGCGCCGCCTCCGAGGCCTCGTGGACGTACGGCGAGAGGCCGCCGCCGAGCGCCACCGCGCCCGCGCGCGTCGCCGCGGCGGCCGCGGCGTGACGGGCCATCAGCACGTCCGGTCCCTCGGTCTCGATCCGCTCCACACAGGCCTCCAGCGCCAGCATCTCCAGCTGGGCCGGCGCGTGCAGCAGGGCCTTGCGGCCGCCGTCGATCCAGCGCTCCTTCCAGTCCAGCAGCGAGAGGTAGGAGCGGCGCGGAGCCTCGGGGTTGGCGGCGATCCGCTCCCAGGCACGCGCACTCACCGACACCGCGGACACCCCGGCCGGGCCGCCCATCGCCTTCTGCGCGCCGATCACACAGAGGTCGACGCCCCACACGTCCGGCAGCAGCGGCTCGGCACCCACCGAGGCGACGGCGTCCAGCATGAACAGCGCCCCGTGCGAACGGACCACCTCGCCGATCTCGGCGACCGGATTGGTGTTGCCGGTCGCCGCCTCCGCGTGGACCAGGGAGACGAAGTCGATCTCCGGGTGCTCGGCCAGCGCCCGCGCGACCTGGTCGGCGGTGACCGCGGTGTGGAACGGAACCGCGAGATCGACGACATTGGCACCGCAGTCCCGCAGCCAGTTGCCGAAGGTCTGCCCGTACGGACCGGTGACGACGTTCAGCGCGGTCGAGCCGGGCCGGGCGCCGCCCCGGATGCAGCCTTCGAGGGGGAGCAGCGCCTCGCCCTGCATGATGACGACGTCCTGCTCGGTGGCGAGGAGGCCGGCCACCCGCTTCTCGATGGCCGCGAAGTGCGCGGCGGTGAGCGGGGCGAGGTCGAGGAAGGGGTGCGTCACGGTGGTGCTCTCTTCGGGTCGGATCGGGTCGGTGCGCGATGTCGCGTACGGGCGGTGCTTCCGTCGAAGCGTACCCAGGGCCGTCAGGGGCACCGGGGCCCAGTACGCCGCCTCGTACAGTGCTGCCCATGAGTGATCACAAGGCATCGCAGGTGCTGCACGTGAAGGGACGGGTGCTCGTCGGTCCCGACGACGTCCGGGACGAGCTCTGGGTGGTCGACGGCCGGATCTCGTACGGGAGGCCGGCCGGCGCGGACGGGGCGGTGACCGTCACCGGCTGGGTGCTGCCGGGGCTGGTGGACGCCCACTGCCACGTCGGGCTCGACCACCACGGCGCCGTGGACGCGGCGACCAGTGAGAAGCAGGCCCTCGCCGACCGGGAGGTGGGTGCGCTGCTGCTGCGGGACGCGGGGTCGCCGGCCGACACCCGGTGGATCGACGACCGCGAGGACCTGCCGAAGATCATCCGGGCCGGCCGGCACATCGCCAGGCCCCGCAGGTACACCCGCAACTACGCCCATGAGATCGAGCCGGACGAGCTGGTCGCGTACGTCGCGCAGGAGGCGCGCCGCGGTGACGGCTGGGTGAAGCTGGTCGGCGACTGGATCGACCGGGAGGTGGGCGATCTGACCGCCTGCTGGCCGCGCGAGGCGGTCGAAGCGGCCATCGCCGAGGCGCACCGGCTCGGCGCCCGGGTCACCGCGCACTGCTTCGCCGAGGACTCGCTGCGCGATCTCGTCGAGGCCGGGATCGACTGCATCGAGCACGCCACCGGGCTCACCGAGGACACCATTCCGCTCTTCGCCGAGCGCGGGGTCGCGATCGTCCCCACTCTGGTCAACATCGCCACGTTCCCCTCGCTCGCGGCGGGCGGCGACGCCAAGTTCCCCCGTTGGTCGGCCCATATGCGCCGGCTGCACGAGCGGCGCTACGACACGGTGCGCTCGGCGTACGACGCCGGGGTGCCGGTCTTCGTCGGCACCGACGCGGGCGGGGTGCTCGCCCACGGGCTGGTGGCGGACGAGGTCGCCGAGCTGGTGAAGGCGGGCATCCCGGCCCTGGACGCGCTGTCCGCGACGACCTGGGGCGCGCGGCAGTGGCTGGGGCGGCCGGCGCTGGAGGAGGGCGCCCCGGCGGACCTGGTGGTGTACGACGAGGACCCGCGGGCGGACGTACGGGTGCTCGCGGCGCCCCGGCGGGTGGTCCTGAACGGGCGGGTGATCGGCTGAGTCCGGCGGCCCGTGACCGGGGTGCGCCGTGTTGACGGGCAGTTACCGAACCCCTGCCCCGTCGTTGAAACACTTTCGCGCGCACCCCGGCGTAGTCGGCTCCGGGGCGGTGTGCGCTCGGCGGATCGGGTGATCCGGAGGAACGAACGTACCGAGATATTCGAATACAGGCACGGAAACCCCCCTTTGGGGTGAACTCACGTCAGGTGTCCGCCAGTTCACTCTTCGTGCGTAAAGCTTTCGGGGTCGAGGCCACCGGAGCTCTCGATGTCCCCCATTGGACGGCACCGGTGGCTCCATGTCTCTTGTGGGGGTTCCACCACTTTGAACAGCAACACCTTCCGTCTGGCCGCCCTGGCGGTCGCCGCCGCTCCCGTCGCGCTGCTGGTCGCCGCCCCGGCGCAGGCCGCCACCGCGACCACCACGACCACGGGTGGCGGCAAGGCGAGCGCGGTCGTGCTCCGTACCGCACTCGACGTCTCGCTCCTGAACAAGACGGTCGACGTGCCGCTCAGGGCCACGCTCAACGAGGTGCACGCACCCGCCGACGCCAAGGAGACCGCGCTCAGTGTGCGGCTCGACGGTGTGGACGGCGGCCGGCCGGTCAGCGTGCTCGCCGCCGATGTGGCCACCGCGAACGCGACCGCCGACAAGCACCGGGCCGAGGGCTACAGCAATGTGGCCAAGGCCCGGGTCCATGTCCCCGGACTGCCGGTGCTCTCGCTGATCGAGGTGGAGAAGGTCACGTCCAAGGCGGTCTGCGAGGTGGGCCGGAAGCCGGTCGCCGAGTCGAACGTGCTGGGGCACGTATCGGTCCTCGGCAAGCGCATCGACCTCTCCGCGGGCGGCACCACGCAGGTCAAGGTCCCGGCCGTCGGCGAGGTGACCCTGGACCTCTCGAAGACGCACACCACCTCGCGCACCGCCGCGGCGACCGCGTTGCAGCTGAAGGTCTCCGTCAACCCGCTCAAGCTGAACGTCGCCGATGTGCGCGGCGAGATCACGCTCGCCGAGGCGACCTGCGAGACGCCGAAGGCGACCGGGCCGGGCGGCGGCGACAACGGCGGCACGAGCAATGGCGGCACGAGCAATGGAGGATCCAGCGACGGCGGGTCCAGTAACGGCGGGTCCAGCAATGGTGGTTCCAGCAACGGCGGTTCGAGCGGCGGTGGGTCCACCGATGGCGGTTCCACCGACGGTGGTTCGACCAGCGGCGGGTCCGGTGACGGCGGCAACGGCGGAAGCGGTGGCAACAGCGACGGCGGAGTGAAGCCCCAGACCGGCACCGGCACCGGCAACGAACCGGCCGTCGACTCGAACCTCGCGGAGACGGGCAGCAGCTCCGCCACCCCGTACATCGCGGGCGGCGCGGCCGTACTGCTGGCGGCGGGCGCCGGGGCCGTGGTCGTGGCCAGGCGGCGCGCCCAGGGCTGACCACTCCGAGGCCCAGGGGGGCAAGTAGGGGAGCAGGGAGCGGGGAGCGGCGTACGTGTGACGGGGCGCCGCTCCCCGCGGCTGCGCGCGACGGAGCGTGCCCAGCGGCAGGCCGTCACCGCGCGGGCTCGCACAGCGGGGGACAGGCCGCCGACGAACGGCCCCGCCCAGTAGCGGCGGACCGTCAGCGAACGGCCCCGTCCAGCGGCGGGCTGTCACCGCAGTGCCCACGCCCGGCGGCGGGCCGTCACCGCACGGCCGCGCCCAGCGTCTGCAGTGCCTGGTCGAACGCCTGGAGGAAGCGGTTGGTCGTGGCGCGGTCGCGCACGGCCAGCCGCAGCCACTCCGGACCCAGCCCGGGAAACGTATTTCCTCGCCGCGCCGCGAACCCCAGCGTCCGCAACCGCTCCCGCACCTCCGCGGCCCGCTCCAGCCGCACCAGGACGAACGGCGCCTCGGCCGGCTCCGCCACCCGCACCTCGGTGAACTCCCGCAGCCCCGCCACCAGATGGGCCCGGTCCACCGCGATCCGCTCCGCGGCGGCGGCCGCCTCGGCCAGCGCCCGCGGCTCCATGCACGCCTCGGCCGCGGTCAGCGCCGGGGCCGACACCGGCCACAGCGGCTGGGTCTCCTCCAGCGCGTGGACGGTCACCGGGTCGGCCAGCACATAGCCGATCCGCAGCCCCGCGAGCCCCCAGGTCTTGGTGAGGCTCCGCAGCACGACGAGCCCCGGGACGTCCGTACGCCCGCACAGGGTCTCGCGCTCGCCCGGCACCGCGTCCATGAACGCCTCGTCGACCACCAGCGTCCGGCCGGGACGGGCCAGTCGCTCCACCAGCGCCGCGGGATGCAGCACCGACGTGGGGTTGGTCGGATTGCCGACCACCACCAGATCCGCTTCCTCGGGCACCGCCGACGGGTCCAGCCGGAATCCGTCCTCGGCCCGCAGCAGCACCCGCCCCACCTCATGCCCGGCCGCGCGCAGCGCCGCCTCCGGCTCGGTGAACTGCGGATGGACCACGACCGGGCGGCGGACCGGCAGCGCCCGCGCGATCAGCACGAACGCCTCCGCCGCACCCGCCGTCAGCAGCACCCGCTCCACCGGCAGCCCGTGCCGGTCCGCGACCGCTGCCCGGGCGGACCGGCCGTCCGGGTAGGCGGCGAGCGAGCCCAGCGACCCGGCTATCCGCTCCCTCAGCCAGGCCGGGGGAGTACCGGCCCGTACGTTGACGGCGAGATCGGTCAGATCCCGGTCCCGTCCCCGTACTTCCGCGTCACCGTGGTGCCGCAGATCGTGCGCGCCCGCGCCTGTCGCGTCGGGACTTTCAGTGGGAGTGTGCATGACCGCCGTGGGGGGATGGTGATGATGGCCGTCGTCGTGGGTACGGGAGGCCGGCTGCCGCGGCCGTCCCGGTCGATCCTCTGAGTACGGCAGAACGACTATGCGCCCGGCACCGGGCTTCACGCAACGGTCGGGACGGGGAGGTGCGTCCGCTGTCGCGGACGTCACGGCCGGCCGTCAGGGCGGACCGCGGCGCGCCACCGCGCAGGTCACCATCGGTGCCCGCCCCGACGGGGCCGACTTCCGCTTGGGCACCAGCAACTCACCGCCCGCCGCGAGCGCGGCGGCCTCCGCGACCGACGGCGCTCCGAGCGCGGCGAGCGGCGCGCCGGACGGATTGGGCACCTCGATCCGGGCCAACTCCCCGGCCGGGTACGTCCGCAGCGGTACGCCGAGCGCCTCGGCGGCCGCGACGATGCCCGGCTCGTCCGCCTTGGCGTCCACGGTCACCAGCTCCGCGATGCCCATCGGCGAGAGCCCGGCCTCGCGCAGGGTGTCCCGGACCAGCCCGAGGATCTCCTCGACCGGTGCGCCCCTGGACGCGCCGACCCCGACGGCGAGCGACGCGGCGGGCGCGTCGGCTTCGGACATGGAGCGGCCTTTCACGAGGAGTGCGGGAATGAGGACTGCGGGAACGAGGAGTGCGGGAACGGGGGGCGCGCTGAGATGCGCGCACCGGGGTCGATCGGCTAGCAAGAGCGCATGGCGGTGTTCGTCGCGCTCGGCGCGTTCCTGATGACCCTGGCAGGCGGCTGGGTCGCCCAGCGCGTCACCGACCGCCGCCACCTGGTGCTCGGCTTCGCCGGCGGGCTGATGCTCGGTGTGGTCGGCCTGGACCTGCTGCCGGAGGCGATCGACGCCGCGGGCGAAGCCGTCTTCGGCGTCCCGGCCGCCCTGCTGCTGTTCGTCGGCGGCTTCCTCGTCGCTCACCTGGTGGAGCGGCTGCTCGCGGTACGCCAGGCGGCACACGGCGCGGGCGAGGAACGGGTGCCGCAGGTCGGGCTCACCGCGGCGGCGGCGATGGTCGGCCACAGCCTGATGGACGGCGTCGCCCTCGGCGCGGCCTTCCAGGTGGGCGCGGGCATGGGAGCCGCCGTCGCGCTCGCCGTCATCACGCACGACTTCGCCGACGGCTTCAACACGTACACGATCACCAGCCTGTACGGGAACGCCCGCCGCAAGGCCCTGATCATGCTGTTCGCGGACGCGCTGGCGCCGATCGTGGGCGCCGCGACGACGCTCCTGTTCACCCTTCCGGCGGAACTCCTCGGCTGCTATCTCGGCTTCTTCGGCGGCGCGCTGCTCTACCTGGCCGCCGCCGAGATCCTCCCCGAGGCGCACCACGAACACCCGGCCCGCTCCACGCTGCTGTGCACCGTGGCCGGGGTGGGCTTCATCTGGCTCGTGGTGGGCATCGCGGACTGAGCAACGCACCGCCGCCGGGCGCCTCACCGCTTCCGGCACCGGTCCCCGCTCCGGCTCATCCCTCGCACCGCTCGACGAACCGGCGGGCCATGCCGGGCGACGACGCCCAGTGTGTATGCAGATAGCTCGCGTGCACGCCCCGCTGTACGTACCCCTCGACCCGCCGCTCCGGCTGGTGCATGCCCCACGCCGGATCGGCGCCGGCGCCCGGCTCCAGCACGGTGCGGTGGAACTCGTGGCCGCGCACCCGGGTGCCGGGGGCCGCCAGCACACTGTCGGAGACCGCCACGGCCTCCCGGTAGCCGAGCGTCAGCCGCTTCGACATCCGGGCCTCGGCGTCGAGGACCCCGCACATCGGCAGCCCGTCGAGCGAACGCGCCAGATACAGCAGCCCGGCACACTCGGCGGACACCGGGGCCCCGGACTCCGCCAGCCCGGCGACGGCCTTGCGCAGCGCCGTGTTGGCGGACAGCTCACCCGCGTACACCTCCGGGAACCCCCCGCCGACGACCAGCCCCCGGGTGCCCTCGGGCAGCGCCTCGTCCCGCAACGGATCGAACGGCACGACCTCGGCCCCGGCCGCGGTGAGCAGCTCGGTGTGCTCGGCGTACGAGAAGGTGAACGCCGCACCGGAGGCCACCGCGACGACCGGGGCCCCGGCGGGGGCGGACAGCGGCACGGGCCCGCCGCAGCCGCCGATCGCCTCCGCCGCGTCCCACACCTCGCCCGGCAGCGGCGGCGCGGAACGGGCCAGCGCCATCAGCGCCTCCAGATCACACCCCGCCACCACCTGCTCCCGCATCGCCGCGACCGCGCCCACCGCGTCGCCCCGCCGCTCGGCGACCGGCACCAGACCCAGATGGCGCGACGGCACGGCCACCTGGTCGGCCCGGTGCAGCACCCCCAGCACCGGCAGACCGGACTCCTCCAGCGCGTCCCGCAGCAGCGCCTCGTGCCGCTGGGAGCCGACCTTGTTCAGAATCACCCCGCCGAGCCGCACCTGCGGATCCCACGAGGCGAAACCGTGCACCAGCGCGGCCACGGAACGCGACTGCGACGACGCGTCCACGACCAGCACCACGGGCGCCCGCAGCAACTTCGCCACCTGCGCGGTCGACGCCAGCTCCCCCTGCCCCGACGCACCGTCGTACAGCCCCATCACGCCCTCGACCACCGCCAGGTCGCAGCCGGCCGCCCCGTGCGCGAACAGCGGGGCGACCCGGTCGGGGCCGCACATGTACGCGTCGAGGTTGCGCCCCGGCCGGCCGGTGGCCAGCGTGTGGTAGCCGGGGTCGATGTAGTCGGGCCCGACCTTGTGCGGGGACACGGCGAGGCCCCGACCCGCGAAGGCCGCCATCAGCCCCGTGGCGACGGTGGTCTTGCCGCTGCCCGACGAGGGCGCGGCGATCACCAGACGAGGAGTGTTCACTGCCCGTCCCTCACCAACTGCCAGTCCCTCACCATTCGATGCCCCGCTGGCCCTTCTGACCGGCGTCCATCGGGTGCTTGACCTTCGACATCTCGGTCACCAGATCGGCGGCGTCCAGCAGCTTCTGCGGCGCGTTGCGCCCGGTGATGACCACATGCTGCGCACCGGGGCGCTCGCGCAGCACCTCGATCACCTCGTCGGTGTCGACCCACCCCCAGTGCATCGGGTACGCGAACTCGTCGAGGACGTACAGCCGGTACGTCTCGGCCGCCAGATCGCGCTTGACCTGCTCCCAGCCCTCGCGCGCCGCCTCCTCGTTGTCCATCTGGCCGTCGCGCTGCACCCACGACCAGCCCTCGCCCATCTTGTTCCAGACGACGGAGCCGCCCTCGCCGCTCGCCCCGAGGACCTTCAGCGCGTTCTCCTCGCCGACCTTCCACTTCGCCGACTTGACGAATTGGAAGACGCCGATCGGCCACCCCTGATTCCAGGCGCGCAGCGCGAGCCCGAAGGCCGCCGTCGATTTCCCCTTGCCGATGCCGGTGTGCACCATCAGCAGCGGACGGTTGCGGCGCTGACGGGTCGTGAGCCCGTCGTCGGGCACGGTGGTCGGCTGTCCCTGCGGCATTACGCGGCCCTCCTGTTGGTTTCCTGAACGTCCTTGACGAGCCCGGCGATCGAGTCGGCCCGCAGCTCCTCCAGCGTGACGGCACCGCCCCCGAGATCGCGGGCGAGGCTTCCCGCGAGGCCGAGCCGTACCGGCCCCGACTCGCAGTCCACGACGACCGACGCGATGCCCTGCGCCTCGTGCAGCCGCGCCGCCCGGGAGGCCAGCGCCACCGGATCGGGGCCGCCGGTCGCCCGCCCGTCGGTCACCACGACCAGCAGCGGCCGCCGCGACGGATCACGCAACCGCTCCACCCGCAGCACCTCATGTGCCTTGAGCAGCCCGGCCGCGAGCGGGGTACGCCCACCGGTCGGCAGCAGTTCGAGGCGCGCCGCGGCGGCGTCCACCGACGACGTCGGCGGCAGCGCCACCTCGGCGTCCCTGCCCCGGAAAGTGATCAGCCCGACCTTGTCCCGCCGCTGGTACGCGTCCAGCAGCAGCGAGAGGACCGCGCCCTTGACCGCGGCCATCCGCTGCCGGGCGGCCATCGACCCGGAGGCGTCCACCACGAAGAGCACCAGATTCCCCTCGCGCCCCTCCCGCGTCGCCTGCCGCAGATCGTCCCGCCGGACCACCAGACCGCGCCCGGACCGGCCCCGCGACCGCTGGTGCGGGGCGGCGGCGTGCACGGTGGCCGCCAGATGCAGCTTGGTCAGGGCGCCCTGCGGACGCCGCGCGCCGGTCGTACGCCCGTGCTCGGTACGGGCCCGGGAGCGCCGCCCGGCCGCGCCCTCGCCCAGCCCGGGGACGCTCAGCATCTTGGTGCGGAACGGCTCGGTGGCGCCCACCGGCTGCCGCTCACCGCCCCCGGACGGCTGCCCCTGGCCCTGTTCCTGCCCTTGTTCCCGGCCCTGTTCGGGCACGGACGGCGCGGGCGCGTCGCCGGCCTCGCCCCCGGGCGCCGGCGGCGTGTCGGGGCCGTCGCCCTGCGGGGGGCGGCCGCCGCCACCGGGGCCGTCCGGGTCCGGGTCGTCGTCCCCGCCGCCGTTCTGCTCCAGCGTGTCGTCGAGCTTGTCCTCGTCGAGCCCCGGCGCGTCGAACGGATTGCGCCGGCGCCGGTGGGGGAGCGCGAGCAGGGCCGCCTGCCGCACGTCCTCGGCGAGCACATCCGTACGGCCCGCCCAGGCGGCCAGCGCGGTGGCCGTCCGCGCCATCACGATGTCCGCGCGCATCCCGTCGACCTCGAAGGCCGCGCAGGTGGCCGCGATCTGCCGCAACGCCGAGTCCCCGAGCCGAACTTCGGGCAGCAGGGCCCGCGCGGCGACGATCCTCGCCCGCAACGCGTCCTCCTCGTCGGCCCACTTGGCCGCGAAGGCCGCCGGGTCGTCGTCGTACGCGAGCCGCCGCCGCACCACCTCGACCCGCTGATCGGTCTCCCGGGACGCGGCGACCTCGACGGTCAGCCCGAACCGGTCGAGCAACTGCGGCCGCAGCTCGCCCTCCTCGGGGTTCATCGTCCCGACGAGCAGGAAGCGGGCGGCATGCCGTACGGAGACGCCCTCGCGCTCCACGTACGAGGCACCCATGGCGGCCGCGTCCAGCAGCAGGTCCACGAGGTGGTCGTGGAGCAGGTTGACCTCGTCGACGTAGAGGATCCCGCGGTGCGCGTCGGCCAGCAGGCCCGGCTCGAAGGCCTTCACACCCTCCGCGAGCGCCCGCTCGATGTCGAGCGCCCCGACCAGCCGGTCCTCCGACGCGCCGACCGGCAGCTCCACCATGCGGGCGTCCCGCGACACGCCGGTGCCCGGCTCGTGGGGGCCGTCCGGACACGCCGGGTCGGGCGATTCGGGGGCGCAGGAGAAACGGCATCCGGAGACGACGTCCACCTCCGGCAGCAGCGCCGAGAGCGCGCGCACGGCGGTGCTCTTCGCGGTGCCCTTCTCACCCCGTACGAGGACACCACCGATGTTCGGCGCCACGGAGTTGAGAAGCAGGGCGAGTTGCAGGTCCTGCTGCCCGACGACGGCGGTGAACGGGAAATGTGTGCTCACGGGGCGATCCCTCCTGCGAATGAATGGTCATGAAAAAGGCGGCCTCGGCCCGCGCCGTTCACCGGTGTCCTCCGGGTGCTCCGGGTGCTCCGGGGGCGATGAAGGGGAGCCCCGGCGGCGCGCCCGACTCGATGAGCCGCAGCAACGCGTCGGTGTCCGCGTGTTCCTCGACGAGATCGCCGAGGCGGTCGAGCTGTTCCTCGCGCAGCGCCGCGAAACAGGTGTCCGGAGCGGGGACGAAACGCCGGCCGGCGCCCCGCGCGACCTCGGTCAGGAAGCGGCGGCGGAATTCGTCGCTCTCCAGCGAGCCGTGCCAGTGGGTGCCCCACACGGCGCCCGCCCGGCAGCCGTCGAGGAACGGTTCTCCACCGAGCACCTCCGCCACGCCGTGGTGGATCTCGTACCCCTCGACCGGCGCGCCGAGCGCCCGGCCGACGGGCCGGGCCAGGGTCTTCTCCCGGTCGAAGCGGATGCGTACGGGCAGCAGCCCCAGGCCGTCGACATGACCGGCCCGGGACTCGACCTCGTCCTCGATGTGCTCGCCGAGGAGCTGGAAGCCGCCGCAGATGCCGAGGACCGGCCGGCCCTCGGCCGCCCGCCGCACCAGCGCGTCGGCGAGGCCGCGCTCGCGCAGCCAGGCCAGCGCCTTCACGGTGCCCCGGGTGCCCGGCACCACGACCAGGTCGGCGTCGGACAGTTCCTCGGCGCGGTCCACGAACCTGACGACGACACCGGGCTCGGCGGCCAGCGCGTCCACATCGGTGAAGTTCGACATCAGCGGCACCGCGCACACCGCGACCCGCAGCACGTCCTCGCCGTGCGGCGGCGCGACGACCGACTCGCGCACCGCCCCGCGCAGCGAGACCCGCAGCCCGTCCTCCTCGTCGATGCCGAGGCCGTGGGCGAAGGGCAGCACTCCGTACGTCGGCCGGCCGGTGAGGTCCCGCAGCATGTCGAGCCCCGGTTCCAGCAGCGACACGTCGCCCCGGAACTTGTTGACGAGATACCCGGCGATCAGCGACTGGTCCTCCGCGGCGAGCAGCGCCGTCGTCCCGAAGAACGAGGCGAAGACACCACCGCGGTCGATGTCGCCGACGACCACCACCGGGAAGCGTGCCGCCCGGGCGATGCCCATGTTCACGATGTCCGTGCGCCGCAGGTTGATCTCGGCCGGGCTGCCCGCGCCCTCGCAGATCACCGCGTCGTACGTGGACCGGAGCTGCTCCAGGCAGTCCACGACCGTGGAGAGCAGTGCCTCCTGCCTGCCCCCGTGGTAGCCGCGCGCGCTCATCTCGCCGACCGGCCTGCCCATCAGGACGACCTGGCTGGAGCGGTCGCTGCCCGGCTTGAGCAGGACCGGGTTCATCAGTGCCGTCGGCTCCACGCGGGCGGCCTGGGCCTGCATGGCCTGGGCGCGCCCGATCTCGGCGCCCTCGCGGGTGACGAACGAGTTGAGCGACATGTTCTGCGCCTTGAAGGGCGCCACCTTCACCCCTCGGCGCACGAGCCAGCGGCAGATGCCTGCCGTGACGACGCTCTTGCCCGCGTCGGAAGTGGTACCGGCGACCAGCAGCCCGCCGCTCATGCGTTTCTCCGTCCTGCGGTGCGAGGCCCCGCCACGTCCGTCCCGGTGGTCCGGCGCCCGGTGAGCCGCCGTGCGGCGAGGGCCGCGCCGAGCCGCCCCGCCACGCAGACGCCCAGCGCCAGCGCGCTCACCCGGCGCGACAGCCGCACCGCGCGCTCGATGTCCGCACTCTCCACGGCCCGGCCCGTCTCCCCGTTGAGCACCGGGCGGTGCTCGACCCGGCCGCCGTACGCGAGGGTTCCGCCGAGCCGTACGCCGAGCGCACCCGCGAACGAGGCCTCCACCGGGCCCGCGTTGGGGCTCGGGTGCTTGGCGGCGTCGGCCCGCCAGGCGCGGACCGCTCCCCGCGGCCGCCCCCCGGCGGCGACGGCGAGCAGGGCCGTGAGCCGGGCCCCCGGCCAGCCGGCGAGGTCGTCGAGGCGGGCCGAGGCCCAGCCGTAGCGCAGATGCCGGGGCGAACGGTGCCCGACCATGGCGTCCAGGGTGTTGACGGCCCGGAACCCGGCCAGCCCGGGAACCCCCGCCAGCGCGCCCCACACCAGCGCGCCGACCACGGCGTCCGAGGTGTTCTCCGCCACGGACTCCACCACGGCGCGGGCGATCTGCGGCCCGTCCAGGGAGTGCGGGTCGCGGCCGCACAGATGCGGCAGCCGCTCGCGGGCCAGTTCGATGTCACCGGCGGCCAGGGCGCCGCCGATGGCCCGCGCCTCACGCCCCAGGGACGTGCCGCCGACGACGGACCAGGTGGCGGCGGCGGTCAGTGCCACGGAGGCGGCGGGGCTGCGGCGCACGGCGCGGGTGATCAGCGCGGCACCACCCGCGGCGCCTCCGGCGCAGACGAGGGTGTGCAGCGCGCCCCAGCCGCGGTGGTCGCGCCACAGCCGGCGCTCGACGTCCGCCGCGGCCCGCCCGAACGCGGCGACCGGGTGTCCCCGGCGGGGGTCACCGAGCAGCAGATCGCCGATCAGACCGGCCGTGGCGCCGTACGCGAAGATGCGGTCGGCTCGCACGGTTCAGCCGGCCGTCGCGCCTCGGCGGACCTTCGGACGGGCGGCTCTCGTCGAGAGCGCCGAAACAGCGGACGCACGGCAGCCAGGCATGGCGATATGTCCTCACTCAGGGTCCGCGCCCTGGTTCGACGTGACCGGCGACGAGAGTCTCCTGGCTCCCGGATCCGCGGTTCCCCCGGCCTTCCAGCCCGCTCGCGCGAGCCGTGACTTCCGGTGTTGGGGGACCGCTCCCCGGTGACAGTGGCGGGACCGCGCCGGATTCGCACCGGCTTCCTCTGCTGTCGCCGTAATTGGCTCCGGCAGTCCACCACGCCCCGCGAACGCCCGTCAACCTGCCGT
Organism: Streptomyces sp. NPDC007164; assembly: GCF_040634135.1. Classification (NCBI taxonomy): domain Bacteria; kingdom Bacillati; phylum Actinomycetota; class Actinomycetes; order Kitasatosporales; family Streptomycetaceae; genus Streptomyces; species Streptomyces sp. NPDC007164. Next base: position 61,496 of record NZ_JBEYFB010000002.1, on the reverse strand, counting down.
TGACCTGCGGCGGCGCAGTGTGCTGATACCCACATCGGGCCGGACACCCGAGGTGTCCGGCCCGACCGGGGAGCGTGCGCGGGATTCGCTCGGACCGGCCGGTCTCGGGCGACGGTCGGCCGGACCGGCCGGTCTCAGGCGACGATCAGATAGATCCCGTACGCGACGGCCGCCGCGCACAGCCCGAAGCAGACGTACGCGCCGGCGCGGGCCAGCAGCAGCGAGCCGCCGGAGCCGCCCTGCGCCGCCGGTTCGGGCTGCTTGGAGAGGCCGACGATGCCCAGGGTGAAGAGGCCCACCAGCGCGACGGTGACAACGAGGGAGACGCCGAATACGGAGCCGAGGGCTGCCCAGTCGATGTTCATGCGGAATCCTTAGACGGCCTTGGACGGCCGGCCTGTCGGCCGGCTCAGACGGTGGCGGGTCGCGCCGGGTCCTGGGTGGTTCCGGCCGGGGCCGGAATGGTGGTCATGAGGTTCAGGTCCGGCGTCTGGGCCGCGGCCGTGGTGGGCGGCGGGCTGACGGCGGCGATTGCCTGGGTGACGACGCCCGCGGGCTCGGCGTCGCCGTCCGACGGGGCGACGTCGCCGTGGCCGACCGGCTTGCGGCGCGACAGCAGCCAGATGGCACCGGAGCCCGCGATCAGCAGCGCCGCGACGACCACGACACCCCACGTGCCCTGCTTGGTGAGGAGCTCCGCGCCCGCGCCGACCAGACCGGCGGCCGGCAGGGTCAGACCCCAGGCGACGAACATCCGGGTGGCGGTGGACCAGCGGACCACACCGCCCTGCCGGCCGAGGCCCGCGCCCATCACGGCGCCGGAGCAGGACTGGGTGGTGGAGAGGGAGAAGCCGAGGTGCGAGGAGGCCAGGATGACCGTGGCGGCACTGGTCTGGGCGGCGAAGCCCTGCGGCGGCTTGAGGTCGGTGAGGCCGCTGCCCATGGTGCGGATGATGCGCCAGCCGCCCAGGTAGGTGCCGAGCGCTATGGCCGTGCCGGCGGCGACGATGACCCAGACCGGCGGGTTGGAGCCCGGGTGCAGGACGCCGCCGGTGACCAGGGCCAGGGTGATGATGCCCATGGTCTTCTGCGCGTCGTTGGTGCCGTGGGCGAGCGAGACCAGTCCGGCCGAGGCGATCTGGCCGGCCCGGTAGCCCTTGGCGGTGGCCTTCTGCTGGGCTTCGTCGCGGACCTTGCCGCCGATCCGGTACGTCAGCCGGGTGGCCAGCAGCGCGGCCAGACCGGCGACGATCGGGGCGGCGACCGCGGGGAGCAGCACCTTGGTGACGACGGTGCCGCCGTTGACGGAGGACCAGCCGGCCGACATCACGGCCGCGCCGATCAGGCCGCCGAACAGGGCGTGGGACGAGCTGGACGGCAGTCCGACCAGCCAGGTCAGCAGATTCCACAGAATGGCGCCGACGAGTGCCGCGAAGATGACTTCTGTCCGCAGCCCGTCCTCGTTGATGATCCCGCCGGAGATCGTCTTGGCGACCTCCACCGACAGGAACGCGCCGACGAGATTGAGAACGGCGGACATGGCCACCGCGGTCTTCGGTCTGAGTGCACCGGTCGAGATGGTGGTCGCCATCGCGTTCGCGGTGTCATGGAAACCGTTCGTGAAATCGAACACTAGAGCTGTCACGATCACAATCGCGAGTAGCAGCGTGATGTGTTCCATTTACCCAGGCAATCGTTCGACGTCATTGGCATGTGGACCGTAGGCAACCTGAATGAACGGAAGGTGAACTGAGCAGGGCGTTGTGGTGTTCCAAAGCGGAGCCCCTGCATTCCGCTTGTCCTCGGGGCAGGCGTGGCCCGGCTCTCCCGCGGTGCGCGGCTGTGGCCGACCCCATACCCGTCCGCCTCCGCGGCTGACAGGATCGGCGCATGAGCGATCAGCAGCGGGACGCGATCGAACGCGCCTGGGACGGTGTCGTCGCCACCGCCCGGCGGACGGCGGCCGAGGGCCTCGTGGTCGGGACGTCGGGAAACGTGTCGGCCCGGGTCGGCACGACCATCCTGGTCACGCCGAGCGGAGTGCCGTACGACCGGCTGGGCCCGAAGGACGTCGTCGGCGTCGATCCGGAGGGCAACCGCGTACTCGGCGAACTCGCCCCGACCAGCGAACTCCCGCTCCACCTCGCCGTCTACCGGAACACCGACGCGGCCGCCGTCGTGCACACCCACGCGGTGCACGCCACCGCCGTCTCCACCCTGGTCCCCGAGATCCCGTCGGTCCACTACGCCGCCGCCATGCTGGGCGGCCCCGTCCGCGTCGCCGCCTACGCGCGCTACGGCACCGAGGAACTGGCCGTGAACATGCTCGCCGCGCTGCGCGACCGCACGGGCTGCCTGCTCCAGAACCACGGGACCGTCACCTACGGAGCCACCCTGGACCAGGCGTACGGCCGGACCGCCCAGCTGGAATGGCTCTGCCGGCTCTGGCTCGCCGCGAGCTCCGTCCCCGGACGCAGCCCGAGCCTCCTCTCCCCGGAGCAGCTCGACGATGTGCGGGAGGCCCTCAAGGGGTACGGGCAGCCGGGCTGACCCGGCCGGTCCGCCACGGGGCGGTCAGCCCGGCCGGTCCGCCGGATGGCACAGGGCTGTCCGCCCCCGGTCCGCCGGACGGCACAGGGCTGTCCGCCCCCGGTCCGCCGGACGGCCCCCGCCCGCTGGCAGGGTTCCGCACCCGCCACGACACTGAAACGGTGCGCCCGGCAACAGTTACGGCAGCAGCCGTCACCACGATCCTCGGCGTCGGTGCGGCAGCGGTCGCGGCCGGCCGGTACGCCAGCGACGCCGCCCTCAGGGCGCCGTCCGGCCGCCCCCTCCCCGCCGACCGCAGACTCACCGTGCACGCCACGGCGGCCGGGCAGGTCACCCTGACCCGCTCCTTCACCGCACTGCGGCCCGGCACGTACGGGCTGACGGGCAAGGACGTCCACGCCGTGGTCGGCCCGGTGATCGAGCACGCCCACCACGCCCCCGACACTGTCGTCCGCCGGCTGGAACGCGTCGACCGCGGCAGCCTGGAGACCGGCGCCAAGGTCCGCGTCACCCCGCAACTGCACAGCGGCGACCCGTCCTCGGCCCTCGGCCTGGCCCACCGGGACGTCGAGATCCCCGGCGAACTCGGCTCCCTGCCCGCCTGGTTCGTGCCCGGCCCCCGCGACACCTGGGTCATCACCGTGCACGGCCTCGGCACCACCAGGGAACACCCCATGAACATCATGAGGTTCCTGCATGCCCTGCGGCTGCCCGTGCTCGATCCGGCCTACCGCGGCGACGCCGGAGCCCCGCGTTCCCCCGACGGCCTCGCTCATCTCGGCGAATCCGAATGGCGCGACCTGGACGCCGCGATCCGCTTCGCCGTGCGGTACGGAGCCGAGAAGGTCGTCCTGCACGGCTGGTCCACCGGCGCCTCCATGGCGCTGCTCGCGACCGTCAACTCCGCGCTGCGCGACCGGATCTGCGGCCTCGTCCTCGACTCCCCGGTGCTGGACTGGGCCGCCACGCTGCGCGCCCTGGCCGTCGCCCGCGGCGTCCCGTCCGCCCTGCTGCCGCTCGCCGTCCGCGCCGCCGAGGGGCAGACAGGGCTGCACGGCGCCCGGCTGCTGGACGGCTCCCTCGCCCCGGCGCTGCACGTACCGACCCTGATCTTCCACGGGCCAGACGACCGGCTCGCCCCCTGGCAGCCCTCCCGCGACCTCGCCGCCCGACGCCCGGACCTGATCGCCCTGCACACCGTGGAGCAGGCTCCGCATGCGGCGATGTGGAACGCCGACCCGGCCCACTACGAAGAGACCCTGCGCCGCTTCCTCACGCCCCTGATGTGACCTGATGCGAGGGATCGGCCGGTTGGTCCCGGGCCACGTCCCACTGGTCCCCACCGGGAATTCGGGTTCCGTTTGGGCTTTCGGGCCGTCAGGAGCAAGACTGCTCCCGTGACGTCCCGTAACCCGCGCGACTCCAGGCTGCGACTTGTCCGCCCGCGACCCCTTGCCACCGCTCGCAAGGCCGTGACCACCCGGCGCACCAGGCCGGCCCCCCGCCCACCGGAGGGCACCCCTCCCCGGTCGGAACTGGCCCGGCAGGCCAGGACGGCCCTCGCCGACGCCGTACGGATCGCCCGCTGGGCGGCCGACGGCGCGATCCCCGGCGCACCACCGCTCGCCGCCCAGGCACTCCAGCGGGCCGCGACAGCCCTGGAATTGTCCCCGGCCCAGGTGAGCTCCGGCTGGGACCGGGCCCGGCTCGCCGGACTCGTCGAACTGCACGGCGACACCGCACGCCCCGGCTGGCGGCTGCGCGCCTGGGACCGCGACGACTCCGCCGTGCTCCGCGGCTGGGTGGCGCTCTTCGACGCCTGGTCGCTCGTCCACCCGGCGCCCGCGGACATCGAGTCCACCGCGGTCGCCGAGGCCGTCGAGGCCGTGCCCCAAGTCCTCTCCCTGCTCCAGCTCTCGGCCGGCCCGGTCACCGTGCCCGCCCTGCTGGACCTCCTCGGCCAGCGCGTCGCGGAACTGCGCGAGGAGCGCTGCGAGGTGCCCTACGGCCCCCAGCCGCTGCCCGCACCGGCCGAGACCGAGCCCGCCGCGCACCCCGCCGCCCTGGTGGCGCTCCTGCTGGACTGGGCCCTGGAGGGCCTGGCCGCCGTCGGGGCACTCACCCTCGGCGCCGGACACGCCACCCTCACCCCGCTCGGCAACTGGGCGGTCTGGGTCAAGCTGGAACAGATCTGCGTCGCGGCCCAGAGCCCGGCCGGGAACATCGAGCAGTCCGCCGCCGACATGCTGCTCGGCTGCGCCCGGCTCACCCCCGGCCCGGCCCGCGACGAATACCGCGCCTGGCTGGCCGCCCGCCCCGTCGGCAGCGCCGTCGCGGAACTGCTCGCCGTCGCCCGCGGCGAGGACGCGCTGCTGCGGGGGCTCGCCTTCGAGGCGCTCCGGGTCGTCGGCGCCCCGGCCGAGCCCGAGGTCCGCTCCGTCGTCGCCGACACCTCGCTGCGCCCCTACGCGCTGCTCTGGCTGGCCGAGTACGACGGGACCGACCCCGAGGACGCCCAGGACGTGCTCAGCCGGGAGGAGGCCACCTGGCTCTGGGTCGACACGGCGGCGGCCGTCGCCGACCACGGCGAGACCGGGCTGCTGGTCCGCCACCTCGACTCGGCCGTCCAGGGCACGGTGCCGGCCCTGCTGGACGAGGTACGCGCCGTCGGCCACCCGCGCACCGTGCAGGTGCTGGTGGCCCTGGCCGCCGCGCACCCGGACCCGGCGCTGGCCAAGGCGGTACGCCGGGCCGCGTTCCAGGTCCACACCGGCGGCGCCTGACACCCCCGCGCCGGACGGGCCCGCGCCGGGCCCGTCCGGCGGATCGGGGCGCGCGGTCCCGGCCTGATCCGGACGAGAGGCCCTAGTCCGCCGACCCAGGTGCGTACGTACCGAAGCTCCACACGTTGCCCTCGGCGTCCCGCGCCATGTAGTCGCGCGAGCCGTAATCCTGATCGGTGGGCGGCATCAGGATCTCCACCCCGTACTCCACCGCGCGGGCGTGGTGCTCGTCGACCTCGTCCACCACGACGTAGACACCGGCGGGGCCCGCGCCCTGCATCGCCTTGGCGAAGACGCCCTCGCGGCCCTTGGAGCCCAGCATCACCCTGCCGTTGCCGCAGGACAGCTCGGCGTGGAGCACCTGGCCGCCCTCGCCCTCGTACACCGCTTCCTCGGTGAAGCCGAGGCCCTCCGTCAGCGTGCTGATCGCGGCCCTCGCGTCGTCGTACAGAATCGTCGGATAGATCGTCGGAACGCCGGCCGGTGCGCCTGCCATGACGCTCACCCCTTCTCGTACTCCGGTGACTTTCGTACTCCCGTGACCCGGTTCTGTGATCCGCGTCTCAGTCTTCCATCCGCCACTGACAACGGCCCGGCACGGCTGCCGGCCTCAGCGGAAGGTGTTGCAGTCGGCCATGTCGCCACTGCGGAACCCGGTGGTGAACCACTGCTGGCGCTGCGCGGCCGAGCCGTGCGTCCAGGACTCCGGTGTGACCCGGCCCTGGAACTTCTCCTGGATCCGGTCGTCGCCGACCGCGGCCGCCGCGTCGAGCCCGTCCCGGATGTCCGCCTGTGTCAGCGAGGTGATCAGCGGCCGCCCGGTCGACTCGTCCGGCGTACTCGTCGCGTGGTGCGCCCAGACCCCGGCGTAGCAGTCCGCCTGGAGCTCCACCCGGACCGCGTTGCTGTCCGCGCCGGTCCGGCCGTCCTGGGACCGGTTCAGCGTCCCCATCAGGTCCTGCACATGGTGGCCGTACTCGTGGGCGACGACATAGGCCTGGGCGAACGGGCCGCCGCTGGAACCGAACTTCGTCCGCAGCTCGTCGAAGAACCCCAGGTCCAGGTAGACCTGCCGGTCACCCGGGCAGTAGAACGGCCCGACCGCCGAGGTCGCGGAGCCGCACGCGGTGCCGATCCGGTCGCTGAACAGGACCGTGCGCGCCGGCGTGTACGTGCCCTGGCGCCGCTGGAACTCCTGCCGCCAGAAGTCCTGCACGCTGTTGACCACGGCCACGGCCCGGCAGTCGTCCCTGGTGTTCGCGTCCTGCCCGGTCCGGCAGGACTGTTGCACCTGTGCCGCCGTCGACGCGGTCGGCGTCGTGTCCGGACCGCCGTCCGACAGGCCGAGCTGCTCGGGGCCGACGCCGAAGAGCAGTCCCAGGATCAGTGCGACGAGACCGGCGATGCCGCCGCCCACGGTGGCCCTGCCGCCCGGGATCCGGCTGCCGCGCACATCCTGGACCTCGGACGTGTCCAGGTCGGCGTCGTCGTCGAACTGCATGGGGCACCACCCTCCGCTCCGGCCGCGGTGGTCTCGCCACCTCCGCCGAGTATCGGCCGGTTCAAACCGTGATGCCCTTTTTGGTCGCGCGGTGGAGTGGGGCGGCGACGCCGGGCGACCGTCCGGCGAGTGTCATGGACGCATGCGGAAAAGCAGTTGCACACCGCCAGTAGAATGGCCCGTATGGCAATTCTCCTTGTGCATTAGCGGCGTCGAGACACCTCCGCCCTCGTCCCGTCCGCCGTCCAACCGCCCTGGAGTTTTACCGTGATCACCGCTTCCGGCATCGAGCTGCGTGCCGGCGCCCGCATCCTCATCGAGTCCGCCTCCTTCCGCATCGCCAAGGGCGACCGCATCGGCCTCGTCGGCCGCAACGGAGCGGGCAAGACCACCCTCACCAAGTGCCTCGCGGGCGAGGGCAACCCCGTCGGCGGCACCATCACCCGCTCCGGCGAGGTGGGCTACCTCCCGCAGGACCCCCGCACCGGCGACCTCGACGTGCTGGCCCGCGACCGGATCCTCTCCGCCCGCGGCCTCGATGAGATCCTGCGCAAGATGCGGGAGAACGAGGAGCGGATGGCGACCGGCAAGGGCGCCACCCGCGAGAAGGCGATGAAGAAGTACGAGCGCCTGGAGACGGAGTTCCTCACCAAGGGCGGGTACGCCGCCGAGGCCGAGGCCGCCACCATCGCCGCCGCGCTCAGCCTGCCCGACCGGGTGCTCGGGCAGCCGCTCCATACGCTCTCCGGCGGTCAGCGCCGCCGCGTCGAGCTGGCCCGCATCCTCTTCTCGGACGCCGACATCCTGCTGCTCGACGAGCCGACCAACCACCTCGACGCCGACTCGATCGTCTGGCTGCGCGACTACCTCAAGACCTACCGCGGCGGCTTCATCGTGATCTCCCACGATGCCGAGCTCGTCGAGACGGTCGTCAACAAGGTCTTCTACCTCGACGCCAACCGCTCGCAGATCGACATCTACAACATGGGCTGGAAGCTCTACCAGCAGCAGCGCGAGGCCGACGAGAAGCGCCGCAAGCGCGAGCGGCAGAACGCCGAGAAGAAGGCCGCGGCCCTCAACTCGCAGGCCGACAAGATGCGCGCGAAGGCCACCAAGACCGTCGCCGCGCAGAACATGGCCAAGCGTGCCGAGCGGCTGCTCTCCGGCCTGGAGGCCGTCCGGGTCTCCGACAAGGTGGCCAAGCTCCGCTTCCCCGAGCCCGCACCGTGCGGCAAGACCCCGCTGATGGCGGAGGGCCTGTCCAAGTCGTACGGCTCGCTGGAAATCTTCACCGATGTGGACCTCGCCATCGACAAGGGCTCCCGGGTCGTCATCCTCGGCCTCAACGGCGCGGGCAAGACCACCCTGCTCCGGCTCCTCGGCGGCGCCGAGGAGCCCGACACCGGCAAGGTGATCGAGGGCCACGGTCTCAAGCTCGGCTACTACGCCCAGGAGCACGAGACCCTCGACCCGGACCGCTCCGTCCTGGAGAACATGCGCTCCGCGGCGCCCGACCTCGACCTGGTCGAGGTCCGCAAGACGCTGGGCTCCTTCCTCTTCTCCGGCGACGACGTCGACAAGCCCGCCGGTGTCCTCTCCGGCGGCGAGAAGACCCGTCTCGCCCTGGCGACCCTGGTGGTCTCCTCCGCCAATGTGCTGCTGCTGGACGAGCCGACCAACAACCTCGACCTGGCCAGCCGCGCGGAGATCCTCGGCGCGCTGCGCACGTACAAGGGCGCCGTCGTCCTCGTCACCCACGACGAGGGAGCGGTCGAGGCCCTTCAGCCGGAGCGCATCATCCTGCTGCCGGACGGTGTCGAGGACCTGTGGGGCGCGGACTACCAGGACCTGGTCACGCTGGCCTGACCGGGCCCGCCGCCCCTCTGATCCACTCCGTCTGGATCATTCGGCCTACGCGTGATCCATCATCTGCGTGAGTGCGTCTCGTACCTCGGCGCGGCGCCCGGCAGATACCTGCCGGGCGCACCCGTACGGGGGTCCTGTTCCCCGTGTGGCCCTGACCTGCCGGTTCGTCCCGGGCCCCGTTCCGTCCGCCGCCACAGCCCTGCGGAATGCGGGATTCCGGTCGTGTCGGCCCGTTCTCCGGCGGGGAACCGGGTTGCACGGACCTTGCCGAATGGGTGGCCAGGAAGCTCCCGAGGGGTGATCATGAGAGTCCAGAGCGCACTTCCCATGAGGAGGCACGGGTGGCCGAGACTCTGAAGAAGGGCAGCCGGGTTACCGGCGCCGCGCGCGACAAGCTCGCGGCAGACCTGAAGAAGAAGTACGACTCCGGTGCGAGCATCCGGGCGTTGGCCGAAGAGACCGGCCGCTCCTACGGATTCGTCCACCGGATGCTCAGTGAGTCCGGAGTCACGCTGCGGGGACGCGGCGGAGCGACGCGGGGCAAGAAGGCCGCCACGGCCTGACGGTCCGGGCGGTCGGGGCAGGCCGTAAGGCCCGCCCCGGGGTTCACCGGCTTTCGGCGGTGGCCACCCGGTCGGCAGCGATGTCGACCGGGTGGTTACTGTTCAGTCACTTAGCTCTGCATGCTGACTGAACCGATCCGGAGGCGCCCCATGACCTCGCTCGACTCTGTGCTCGACAAGGACGGCGTACGACTCACCGTCGACGACGCGGTCGCCACGGTGACCCTCACCAATCCGGCCAAGCGCAACGCTCAGTCCCCCGCTCTGTGGCGGGCGTTGACGGAGGCCGGACGGGCTCTGCCCGGCAGTGTGCGGGTCGTCGTGCTCCGCGGCGAGGGCAAGTCCTTCTCCGCGGGACTCGACCGGCAGGCGTTCACCCCCGAGGGGTTCGACGGCGAGCCGTCCTTCCTCGACATGGCGCGCGGCCCGGAGGCCGAGCTCGACGCGACCATCGCCGAGTACCAGGAGGCGTTCACCTGGTGGCGCCGCAACGACATCGTGTCGGTCGCGGCCGTCCAGGGGCATGCGATCGGTGCCGGCTTCCAGCTCGCCCTCGCCTGCGATCTGCGGATCGTCGCCGAGGACGTGCAGTTCGCCATGCGCGAGACCAGCCTCGGTCTGGTGCCCGACCTCACGGGTACGCACCCCCTGGTGAACCTGGTGGGGTACGCCCGCGCGCTCGAAATCTGCGCCACGGGCCGCTTCGTGCACGCCGAGGAGGCCGAGCGTACCGGCCTGGCCAATCTCGTCGTCCCCGCCGCTGAGCTGGACGCGGCGGCCCGCGATCTGGCCGGCGCGCTGCTGGCCGCGCCGCGCGACGCGGTCGTGGAGACCAAGGCGCTGCTGAGCGGTGCCGTCTCGCGTGGTTACGAGGAGCAGCGCGTCGCCGAACGCGCCGCGCAGGGCCGTCGGCTGCGCGATCTGGCGGGCATCACCGACTGAGACCGTCCGGCGATCGCGGGCGGGCCCGGACCGCGGACCCGCCCCGCGCTCAGCCCTGCTCCACCACCGCCGTGACCAGCACCGCGACCGAGGGATCGCCCTCCACCGCGGCCGCCACGGCGCCCCGCACCGCACGGGCCACGTCGAGCGCCCGGTGGTCGGCGGCGGTCGCCAGCTCGACCCGCACATGGCCCGGACGCGCGTGCACCGCATGCCCCAGCACCCGGGTCAGCGTCACCACACCCGCGACACCCGCCGCCGCGGACCCCGCGGCCCCCTCCGCCGCCGCCTCGCGCACCTCGGCCGGGACGGGAGCCGGCGGCTCGGGCGCCGCGTCGAGCAGTTCCGTCACCCGGACGTCCACCGCCGTGACCACCAGGCCCAGCCGCCGGCCGGCCGCCGTCAGCAGTGCCGAGCGCAGCGCCTCGGCCGCGGCGGGCAGCGGCTGACCGGAAACGGCCGACATCGCCGCCTCGATCCGCAGCGGGCCCGGCCGCAGCGCGCTCGGCGGCGGTTCCACCTCCGCCTCCGGCGCCCCGTCCGGATCGGCCACCGAGATCCGCAGCTCCCCGAGCACGGGGCCGGACCCCGTCACCGCGCGGCGCAGCACCGCGACCGCGGCCCGCTCGGAGATCCAGGCCCCGTCCGCCGGACCGCCCAGCGGAAGCAGCCGGCCGAGGCCGAGCCGTTGCCGGACCGCCGCTGTCCATCCGTCCGCCCCGCGTGGGCCGTCAGCCGTCGTCATTACCCCAGCCTGCCGCATCCACGGCGCGCTACGGAGGAAGCGCACCTAATGTGGGCAAAGAGGTTCAATCTGGCCAGAAGGGAAAGATGGCGATGACCGACACCACGCAGCGGAACCGCCCCGAGAGCCCCGACAAGGAATCGAGCCCGCTGACCAAGCGCGGCGGGGGAGCACCCGCCACCCGCGGCCGTACGACCATCGCCGACGGCGTGGTCGAGAAGATCGCGGGAATGGCGACCCGCGACGTGGTCGGCGTCCATGCGATGGGCAGCGGCTTCTCACGCACCTTCGGAGCGGTGCGCGACCGGGTACCCGGTGGCGGCAAGTCCGTCACCCGCGGGGTGAAGGCGGAGGTGGGTGAGTCGCAGACCGCGCTCGACCTGGAGATCGTCGTCGAGTACGGCGTGTCGATCTCCGACGTGGCCCGTGACGTGCGGGAGAACGTGGTCGCGGCGGTCGAGCGGATGACCGGCCTGGAGGTCGTCGAGGTCAACATCGCGGTGAGCGACGTGAAACTGCCCGACGAGGTCGACGACGAGGACCAGCCGGAGCCACGTCTCCAGTAGGCCTCCGGCGAGAGGCAGTTGAGGAGCGCACGATGAGTATGGCTGTGGTCGGCATGGTGGCCGGCATGGCGCTCGCATTCGCCGGGTACTTCGGCGGCTTCGGGGCCTTCCTGCTGGTGGCCGCACTCGGGGCGGTCGGCTTCGTCGCCGGTCGCCTCCTGGAGGGCGACCTGGAGCTCGGCGACTTCTTCCGGAGTCGCGGGCGCGGCGACCGACGGCGGTGACGGCGTTGTCGGGGGTGAAGGACCGGATCGCCGCAGGCGAGCGCGGGGAGACCCGGATCGCCGACCGGGTGGTCGCGAAGATCGCCGCGCAGGCCGCGAAGGAGGCGATCGACGAGCCGCCGGAGCACGGTGCCCCGCCGCGTGCCACCGTCACGGTGCACCGGGACACCGCCCGGGTACGGGTGAGCCTGGAGCTCGGATACCCCTGCGACATCGGCCGCCAGTGCGGCGGCGTGCGTCGGCATGTCGCCGAGCGGGTAAGGGCGTTGGCGGGGATGGAAGTGCCCGAGGTGGCCGTACAGGTCGAGCGCTTGCACCCGACGGGAGCGAGCGCCGCGGCACAGGGGAGGATCCAGTGACCGAGCCCCACGGACCGGAGCGGCCGACTCCGGGGCTGCCCGCCACCGGCCCCGTCGAAGAGGGGGACGCGCTCGAACTCGACCAGTCCGCCTCCTCCGCCGCGTACGACCCGGTGCCCGCCCGGCAGGCGGGCGCCGCCGGGGCGGGCCGCTTCTGGTCGGCGCGCCGGATCCCCGCGGCGGTCCTCGCACTGCTGGTCCTCGGCGGCACCGGACTGCTGCTCTACGACGTGGCGGCGGTGCGGGCCGGCCACCCGGCGATGCGCTGGCGCCGGTCGCTGGCCGACCAGCTCGCCGAGCGCCCGCTGCAGAGCGCCTGGCTGCTCGGCGCGGCCGCGGCGGCCGTCGCGATCGGCCTGTGGCTGCTGGTGCTCGCCGTCACCCCCGGCCTCCGCGCCCTGCTGCCCATGCGCCGCGACCGCCCCGGCGTACGCGCCGCACTCGACCGGTCCGCGGCCGCACTGGTGCTGCGCGACCGGGCCGTCGAGGTGTCCGGGGTGCAGTCGGTGCGGGTCCGGATGGGCCGGGGCAGGGCGGTGGTGCGCGCCGTGTCGCACTTCCGCGAACTCGACGACGTACGGACCGATCTGGACACCGTGCTCGGGACCGGCATCAGGGAACTGGGGCTGGCCCGGCCGCCGAGCCTGTCCGTGCATGTCCGCCGGCCCGCGAAGAAGGGGTGAACCCGTTGCTCAGGACCGTCAACCGGGTACTGCTCGGCCTCGCCGGGCTGGTACTGATCTGCGGCGGCGGCGCGGTGCTCGCCGCCGGTCTCGGCCTCGCCGTGCCGTCCTGGTGGCCCTGGTACGGCAAGGGCGATGTGCTCATCAGCGCGGCCGACCGGTACCGCTGGCGCGACCAGGGCTGGTGGTGGCCGGCGGTCATCGCCGTCCTCGCCGTCGTGGTCGTGCTCGCCCTGTGGTGGCTGCTGGCCCAGCTGCGCCGGGCCCGCCTCTCCGAGGTCCTGGTGGACAGCGGGGACGGCGAGGGGGCGCTGCTGCGGGGCCGGGCCCTGGAAGGGGTGCTCGCCGGTGAGGCGGGGACGCTGGACGGGGTGGCCCGCGCCCAGGTCGCGCTCACCGGGCGGCGCAGCTCGCCGCACGCCAGGATCCGCCTGCTGATGGAGCCGCACGCGGCGCCGGACGAGGCGCTCGGCCGCCTCAGCGACGAGGCGCTGGCCCATGCGCGGGATTCGGCGGGGCTGGCCGAGCTGCCGGCCGAGGTGCGGCTGAGGGCGGTCAGGCACCGCCCGGAGCGGGTGAGCTGACCGCCGCTGCCGTGGCCCTCCCGGCCGCCGGACGTCTCCGTCCGGCGACCGGGTCCGGGCCCCGGCTCAGAAGCCGTGCCGGGAGCCGCCGTCGACCGGCACCATGATGCCCGTCAGATACGAGGCCGCGGGCGAGAGCAGGAACGCCGCGGTCCGGCCGAACTCCTCCGGAGCGCCGTAGCGGCGCAGCGGGATCTGTGCCGCGCCGGCCGTCCGGGCGGCCTCCGCGTCGCCCGAGAGGGCATCCAGTTCACGCACCCGGTCCGTGTCGATCCGGCCCGGCAGCACGCCCACCACCCTGATGCCGCGCGGACCGAGCTCGTCCGCCAGCGACTTGGCGAAACCGGCCAGGCCGGGACGGAGCCCGTTGGAGATGGTCAGCCCGGCGATCGGCTCGTACACGGAACCGGAGAGCACGAAGCCGATCACACCGCCTTCGCCGAGCGCCTCCGCCGCGGCCCTGGCGAGCCGGACCGCCCCCAGGAACACCGACTCGAAGGCCGACTGCCACTGCTCGTCGGTGTTGTCGGCGAGGAAACCGGGGGCCGGCCCGCCGACGCTGATGAGAATGCCGTCCAGTCGGCCGAACCGCTCGTGCGCCGCGTCCACCAGGCGCCGCGCGGACGCGGGGTCGGCGTTGTCGGCGGCGAGGCCGACCGCGTCCGGCCCCAGTCCGGCGGCGGCCGCCTCGGCCCGCTTCTCGTCCCGGCCGGTGACGATCACCCGCGCCCCGTCGTCGGTGAGCGCCCGCGCCGTGGCGTTGCCGAGCCCCCGGGTCGCTCCGGTGACGATGTACACACGGTCCTTCAGTCCAAGATCCATGGCCCTATCCTGCCGCGTCGGGCTCCAGCGTGTCCTCCCCGGCCAGTGCCATGGCGGTGCCCACGAGGCCGATGTGGCTGAACGCCTGCGGGAAGTTGCCCAGCTGGCGGCGGCCGACGGTGTCGTACTCCTCGGCGAGCAGCCCCACGTCGTTGCGGAGCGCCAGCAGCCGTTCGAAGAGGTCCCGGGCCTCCTCGCCGCGCCCGGTCAGGCGCAGGGCGTCGGCCAGCCAGAACGAGCACGCCAGGAAGGCCCCTTCGCTGCCGGGCAGTCCGTCGATCGAGGCGCCGTCCGTGCTGTAGCGGCGGACCAGGCAGTCCCTGCCCAGCTCGGCCCGGACCGCGTCGACGGTACCGATCACCCGGGGGTCGTCCGGCGGCAGGAAACCGGTCCGGGGGATCAGCAGCGTCGCGGCGTCCAGGTTCCGTGAGCCGTAGGACTGGGTGAAGGTGTTCCGCTCCGGGTCGTACCCCTTCTCGCACACCTCCCGGTGCACGGCGTCCCGCATCGCCCGCCACCGGTCGGGGTCGCCGGCCAGCGAGGGATTGTTCTCCAAGGTGCGTACGGCGCGGTCGGCGGCGACCCAGGCCATCACCTTGGAGTGCACGAAGTGACGGCGCTGGCCCCGGATCTCCCACAGCCCCTCGTCCGGCTCGCGCCAGGTGGACTCCAGGTAGCCGAGCAGGCTGAGCTGCAGATTCCAGGCGTGCGGCTTGTCGTCCAGTCCGGCCTCGCGGGCGAGTCGCAAGGAGTCGATGACCTCCCCGTACACATCGAGCTGACGCTGGCGGACCGCGGCGTTGCCGATCCGGACCGGGGCGGAGTTCTCGTAGCCGCGCAGCCACGACAGCTCCGCCTCGGGCAGTCTGCGCTCGCCCGCGAGTCCGTACATGATCTGGAGGTCGGCCGGATCCCCGGCGACCGCCCGCAGCAGCCAGTCCCGCCAGGCGGCCGCCTCCTCCAGATAACCGGCCGAGACGAGGGCGCCGAGGGTCAGCGTGGAGTCCCGCAGCCAGCAGAAGCGGTAGTCCCAGTTCCGTACGCCCCCGATCTCCTCCGGCAGCGAGGTGGTGGGCGCCGCCACGATGCCGCCGGTCGGGCCGAAGGTCAGCGCCTTCAGCGTGATCAGCGAGCGGATCACCGCTTCCCGGTAGGGCCCCCGGTACTTGCACCGGGCGGACCACTCGGCCCAGTCGGACAGGGTGTTCTCCAGCGCCTCGTGCGGGTCGACCAGCTCGGGGCGGGGCGAGTGCGAGGGGTGCCAGGTCAGTACGAACGCCACCTTCTCGCCCGCGGAGACGCTGAACGACGAGCAGGTGGAGAACTGCTGGCCCCAGGTCTTGACCGGCGGCTCGCTGCGCAGCCAGGCCGAGTCCGGCCCCGCGACCGCCACCCGGTGCCCCTGCGAGCGGCGCATCCACGGCACGACCGAGCCGAAGTCGAAGCGCAGCCGGATCACGGAGGCCATCTCGACGGTCCCGCTGATGCCCTCGACGATCCGCATGACGTCGGGTTCCCGGTCGCGCTGCGGCATGAAGTCGATGACCTTGACTGTGCCGGTGCGGGTCTCCCAGAACGTCTCCAGGATGAGGGATTCACCCGCGTAGCCGCGCCGGGTACAGATTTCCGCGCCCTTCGGGGCGATCCGCCAGTGGCCGTTGTCCTCGTCGCCGAGCAGGGCGGCGAAGCAGGCGCCCGAGTCGAAGCGGGGCAGACAGAGCCAGTCGACAGAACCGTTTCTGCCGACCAGGGCGGCCGTCTGGAGATCACCGATGAGGGCGTAGTCCTCGATGCGTGGGGTCACGTTCTGGCGTGTTCCCGAACCCGGGCCACGTTAAGCAATCCCGGCCCACGGGGGTCACCCGGCCGGGAACGTCCCAGCCCGCATCCGGCGGACACGGCGTCAGGCCGTGGCGGGTTCCGGCTTCTCCGGCCCGGCGGGCTGCTGCTCCCCGGCAGCGGCCTTCGCCGCCGCCTCCACCCGGTCGCGCTTCTCCCTGCGGGCCAGCACCACGAACCCGACCGGAACCCCGGCGGCGAAGAGCCACCACTGCACGGCGTACGCCATGTGCGGGCCGATCGAGCCGTCGTCGGGGGCCTCGATCAGTTCCGGGGAGTCGCCGACGGACTCGGGCGCGGTCTGCTCGATGTAGCCGCCGAGCACCGGCCGGGCGAGCCGCTCGGCCTCCTGGGCGCTGCTGATCAGCATCACCTGGCGGTCCGGCAGGTCCGAGATATCCTTGATGCCGCTGGCGCTCGTCGTCTCGTCGGCCTTGAGCCGCCCGGTGACGGTCACCTCGCCCCCGGGCACGCCCGGCACGTCGGGGAAGGCCTGCTGACTCGCGGCGGAGGGCACCCAGCCCCGGTTGACCAGGACCGTGCCGCCGCCCTTGAGGTCGAGCGGGATCAGTACGTGGACGCCGATCCGGCCGTCGGTGGCGGTCCTGCGGCGCACGACCACCTGATGCGCGGTGTCGTACGTGCCGGTGGCCGTCACCGTCCTCCAGTAGTCGGAGCGCGGGACCGTGTGGCCCGGGGCGGTGAGCGAGGCGACCGGAACCGGCGGCTCCTTGAGATTGCGGGAGATCAGGGCGTTCTGCGCGACCTTGTGCTCATGTCGGTGCAGCTGCCAGAAGCCCAGCTCGACCATGGTGGGAATCAGGACGAGGGCGAGGAGGGCGAGGATCAGCCACTGCCGGGTCAACAGGAAGCGGTACACCCCACGACGGTACAACTGTGCCGTGGGGCGCATCGCGCAGGGGTCGGGGAAGAGGCCGGGGCGGCCGCCGCTCAGACTTTGTCGATGATGCCCACCTTCCCCTCGGCGCGGGCGCAGTGGCCGCCGCAGAACCAGTGCCCCTCGACCTCGACGCCCTGGCCGATGATCTGGACCCGGCAGTGCTCACAGATGGGTGCCATGCGGTGGATGGCGCAGGAGAAGCAGTCGAAGACGTGCACCGCGCCCTGCGCGTGCACCTCGAAGGACATCCCGTAGTCGTTTCCGCAAACCTCACAACGTGCCATGCGCCACAGGGTGGGACGCGGGGACCGCGGCGGGCGAGCGCGGACGGGCGAGTCGCCGCCGGTTCACTCCGATGACGGCGCGGGCACCTGGCCGGAAGCGGGTGCCACATCGCGCAGCAGATGGGTGAAGGCGCTCTCGTCCAGGATCGGGGTGCCGAACGACTTCGCCTTGACCGTCTTCGACGTCGCCGCGTCCGGGTCGTTGGTGACCAGCAGGCTGGTCAGCCGGGAGACGCTGGTCGCCACGTGCAGCCCGGCCTCCACGGCCCGGTCCTCCAGCAGCTCGCGGTCCACGGAGGTGTCCCCGGAGAAGGCCACCCGCATGCCCTGCATCAGGGGCTTCTCCTTCTCGTACCGCCCGGGGTTCGGATACGGGCACGCGGGGCGCTTGCGCGAGGCGCGCCAGCTGTTCTGACCGTACGAAGGCTGATAGCCGATCCGCGGCGTGACTGGGGATTCCGACCACTCGGTCAGCGGCCGGCACTCCAGCAACGGCAGCCGCACCCCGCCCCGCGCCGCGGCATGCAGGCTCGGCCGGAACGCCTCGGCCAGCACCCGGGCGTCGTCCAGCGCGTGGTGGGCGTGCTGCTGCACGACGCCGAAGTGCGCGGCCAGCGACGCCAGCTTGTGGTTGGGCAGCGGCAGCCGCAGCTCCTTGGCCAGCGCGATGGTGCACAGCCGCTGCTCGACGGGGGCGACGACCGAGGCCCGGGCGTACTCCCGGGCCAGCATCGACCAGTCGAAGGCCGCGTTGTGCGCGACGAGGACGCGGTCCGCGAGCCGCTCGGAGAGCTGGGCCGCGACCTCCGGGAAGAGCGGGGCGCCTTCGAGCACCTCACTGGTCAGGCCGTGGATCCAGACCGGGCCGGGATCGCGCTCGGGGTTGACCAGCGTGTACCAGTGGTCCTCGACGTTGCCCTGCGCGTCCAGGCGGTAGACGGCGGCGGACACTATCCGGTCGTCCCGTGCGAGTCCGGTGGTCTCCACGTCGACGACCGCGTACCCCTGCGGGTAGGCGGTCGGCCACGGTGCTGCGGTCTGGCGGTCGTCGAGCATGGTCACAGAGAATACGGGCCGCGACTGACAGTCTCCTATTCGGCCGTCCCCCGCCCCCGCGTCCCGGTTCCGCCGCCCGGCCCCTGTCGTACGGGGCCCGCCAGCAGCCCTTCCACCAGGGCCCGTACGGAATCGGCGAACAGCCGGTCCGGGTCGGCGGGCCGGGCCAGGGCGCGGGCCAGCGCCGGGTCGTCGTCCGCGGCGGAGGCGGTCCACAGATCGCCTTCGCCGGGGGACTGGACGGGGGACCGCTCCCGGTTGCGCTCGACGAGCAGGAAGCCGACGGTCTGGAACTGCACCGCCCGCACCGCCGCGGCCGCCCGCGCCCCGCGCAGCCCCGCGGCGTGCACCTCGTGGACAAGAGCCTGTTGCGCGGGGAGGAACATCCGCTCGGTGAGCCCCCGTTCGTGGACCATCGCGATCAGATGCGGCCTGGCCCGCAGCTCGCGGCGCAGGGCGCGGGCGACGGAGACGATGCGGGCCGCCGGGGTCCGGCCGGCCGGGCGCAGGGTGCCCATCTCCCGCACGGTGCGCTCGACGAGGGCGTCCAGCAGCGACTCACGGTTGCCGACGTGCCAGTAGATCGACGTGACCGCGGTGCCCAGCTCCGCGGCGAGGGCGCGCATGGTGAGGGCCTGCGGGCCGTGCCGCTTCAGCAGGGCGGCGGCCGTGTCCAGTACCTCTTCGCGGGTCAGCGACGATCGCGCCACAGCGCTCCCCGATTCTCGGATTCCGTTACGTGCACGCCTATTTACCCTTCATCCGCACCGGTGTAACTGTGTTACAGAACCCGGCACGGAGAACGCGAGACGCGGAGAACGCGAGACACGGACGACCGAGAAGGGTGGTACGACATGGCACGTGTACGGTACGGCGCGCGCACCGAGGCCGAGATCACGGCGGCCCGCACGGCCCGTTCCCAGCTCCCCGACATCTGGTCCACCGGCGTGGTGGCCCTCTGGGAGAGCGACCCCGACGCGGTGGCGGCCGTCCTCCCGCCACCTCTCAAGCCCGCCGAGCGCCCGCTCGTCCGGGCCGGTATCAGTACGGTCGAACTCCCCGGCTATCCGCTCGGCGCCGGCTCCGTCGCCGTCGCCGCCGTCCACGACGGCCACGAGGGCTGGTATCCGCTCGTCATGCCGATGACCCATGAACGGGCGCTGACCGGCGGCCGTGAGGTGTTCGGCGAACCGAAGAAGCTCGGCGAGGTGACCGTCGAACGCGACGGCCTCGTCGTCCGCGCCGCGCTCGCCCGGCACGGCATCGCGTTCGTCGAGGTGCGCGGCGCGGTCGACGGCCCGCTCCCGCTGCCCGCACCGACGGCCAAGCTCGACTTCTACTTCAAGTGCCTGCCCGCGGTGGACGGCGAGGGCTTCGACTCCGACCCAGTCCTGGTCCACTGCACCCGCCACGAGAAGGTCCGCAGACTGGAACGGATCTCGGGCGACGTGGTGCTGCGCGAGTCGGTGTACGACCCGGTCGCCGACCTCCCCGTACGCCGGCTGGTCGAGCTCACCATCGGCGAGAAGACCAGCGACCAGCGCGGCAGGGCCGTGGCCCGGGTGAGCGCCGGGGCGCTGCTGCCGTACATCCACCAGCGCTACGACGATCCGCAGCAGATCCACGACGGACCGCCGGAAGGGAGCGTCCGATGAGGCTGGAGGAGGGGCAGGTCGCCGTCGTCACCGGCGCCGCGAGCGGCATCGGCCTCGCGATGGCACGCAGGTTCGCCGCCGAGGGACTGAAGGTCGTCCTCGCCGACGTGGAGGAGGGCGCGCTCGGCAAGGCGGCGGGCGAACTGGGCCAGGACGGTGCGCAGGTACTGGCCAGAGTCGTCGACGTCGGCGAACGCGACTCCGTGCAGGCGCTGGCCGAAGCCGCGTACGACACCTTCGGCGCCGTGCACGTGCTGTGCAACAACGCAGGGGTCGGCTCCGGGGCCGAGGGCCGGATGTGGGAGCACGAGCCGAACGACTGGAAGTGGGCGTTCGCCGTCAACGTCTGGGGCGTCTTCCACGGCATCCAGGCGTTCGTGCCGCGCATGATCGCGGACGGCGGCCCCGGCCATGTCGTCAACACCTCGTCCGGGGACGGCGGGATCGCCCCGCTGCCGACCGCCTCCGTGTACGCGGTCACCAAGTCCGCCGTCGTCACGATGACCGAGTCGCTGTACGCGCATCTGCGGGCGGAGGGCGCGGCGGTCGGCGCCTCGGTGCTCTTCCCCGGCCCGCACATGCTCCGCACCGGACTGTGGGAGTCGCACCGCAACCGGCCGGAGCGGTACGCCAAGGAACGCCCGCGCAGGACCCCGTACCACAGCCTCGGACAGTGGGAGTCCGCCATGCGGGAGGCGGGCCACGAGGTGGAGTTCACCCCGGTGGAGGACGTCGCGGCGACCGTCGTGGACGGGATCCGCGCCGACCGCTTCTGGATGCTGCCGGACAGCGAGCACAGCGACCGGCAGATCCGCGCCAGGTCGCAGTCGATGCTGGACCGGGCCAACCCGTCGTACCTGGAGAGTTTCATACTCGACTGAGGAGCGAGCGATGTCCGACGACGCCCCGTACCTGATCATCTCCTCCGACTGCCACGCCGGGCTGCCCACCGAGGAGTACCGGCCCTATCTCGATCCCCGTTTCCACCGGGAGTTCGACGACTTCCTCGCCGGGCGTGACCGCCGCCGCGAGGAGATGACCCGCCTCGGTGTGCGCAACGAGGCCTTCGCCGACAAGTGGTTCCACGACAACGAGGAGGGCCTGAAGGGCGGTTGGGACGCCGCCCGGCGCCTGAAGGAACTGGACGGTGACGGGGTGGCCGCCGAGGTCGTCTTCCCCGACGCGGACGCCGTGGACAGCCGGACCGCCGCCCCGTTCGGCGTGGGCCTCGGCCTCTCCGGCGACCAGGACCCGGAGCTGGGCATGGCGGGCGCGCAGGCCCACAACCGCTGGCTCGCCGACTTCGTCTCGCAGAACCCCGAACGCCACTGCGGAGTCGCCCTGCTGCCCGTCACCGGCGAGGCCGACCGGGTCGTCGCGGAGATCCACCGGGCGAAGGAATCCGGCCTCGGCGCGCTGATGATCCCCTCCATGTGGGTGGACAAGGCCCCCTACCACGACCGGCGTTACGATCCGGTGTGGGCGGCCGCCGCCGAGACGGGCATGCCCGTCGTCACCCACTCCGGCGCGGCCCCGCGCCACGAGTACGGCGACCACCTCGGGATCTACGTCTCCGAGGTCACCTGGTGGCCGTCCCGCCCGCTCTGGTTCCTGCTGTGGTCGGGCGCCTTCGAACGCCACCCCGGGCTGCGGTTCGGCGTCGCCGAGTCCGGCTGCTGGTGGCTGCCGAACCTCCTCTGGTTCATGGACCGGCTCTACCTCGGCGCCCACGGCGGCAAGAAGCTCTCCCCGTTC
Source organism: Streptomyces sp. NPDC007164 (assembly GCF_040634135.1). Taxonomy (NCBI): domain Bacteria; kingdom Bacillati; phylum Actinomycetota; class Actinomycetes; order Kitasatosporales; family Streptomycetaceae; genus Streptomyces; species Streptomyces sp. NPDC007164. Next base: position 39,818 of record NZ_JBEYFB010000002.1, on the reverse strand, counting down.
GCCGAACTGAAGCGGCCCCCGCACGAGTACCTGGACCGCCAGGTCTTCATCTGCGCCACCAACACCAAGCGCCGCGAACTCGCCCAGCGGTACGAGATCGGCGTCGACAACATCCTGTGGGGCAGCGACTTCCCGCACCCCGAAGGCACCTGGCCGAACACCGCCCAGTGGCTGCGCGACACCTTCCACGACATCCCCGTCGCCGAGACCCGCCGCATGCTGGGCCTCGCCGCCGCCGAGGTGTTCGGCTTCGACACGGAAAAGCTCGCCCCGATCGCCGAACGCATCGGCCCCACCCCGCAGGACCTCGGCCAGAGCGCAGACCAGACGGCGGTCGAGGCGTCCTGGGCCCGCTCGCGCGAGACCGGCCGGCACTGGCTGACCGGCCACGACTTCCCGGTCCTGGGGGCCGGCTGATGCCCCGCGAGCGCTACACCGTCATCTCCGCCGACTGCCATGCCGGGGCCGACCTCCTGGACTACAAGCCCTACCTGGAGTCGAAGCACCACGACGACTTCGACGCCTGGGCCGCGGCCTACGTCAACCCGTACGAGGACCTGCTCGCCGACACCGCCGACCGCAACTGGAACTCGGAGCGCCGCCTCGCCGAACTGGAGGCGGACGGCATCGTCGCGGAGGTCGTCTTCCCCAACACCATCCCGCCCTTCTTCCCCTCTGCCTCCCTGATGGCCCCCGCGCCCTCCCAGCAGGAGTACGGACAGCGCTGGGCCGGTCTGCGCGCCCACAACCGCTGGCTCGCCGACTTCTGCGCGCGGGCGCCGGGCCGGCGGGCGGGTGTCGCGCAGATCCTCCTCAACGACCCGGCCGAGGCGGTCCGCGAGGTCCGCCGCACCAAGGAGGCGGGGCTCACCGGCGGCATCCTGCTGCCCGGCGCCCCGCCCGGCTCGGGCGTCCCGGAGCTGTACTCGCAGACGTACGACCCGCTGTGGGCGGTCTGCGAGGAGCTGGACGTACCGGTGAACCACCACGGGGGCTCGGCCTCCCCGCCGCTCGGCGACGAACCGGCGGCCCGCGCCGTCTTCATGGTGGAGACGACCTGGTTCTCCCACCGGGCGCTGTGGCACCTGATCTTCGGCGGGGCCTTCCGCCGCCACCCCGGACTGAAACTGGTCCTCACCGAACAGGGATCCGGCTGGATCCCGGGCGTCGTGGAGATGCTGGACTACTACCACGGCCGCCTGGTCGCGGCGGCGACCCGGGCGACCACCGCCGAATCCAGGTTCGGTGCGGGCCTGGCAGCCTCGATGGGCGCGAGCCCCGGCGAGGTCTGGCGCGACAACTGCTACGTCGGCGCCAGCTTCATGCGCCCCCACGAGGTGCCGCTGCGCGACCGGATCGGCCTCGACAAGATCATGTGGGGCAGCGACTACCCGCACGACGAGGGCACCGCCCCGTACACGAGGGAAGCCCTGCGGATCGCGTACGCGGGAGTGGAGCCCGAGGAGGTCGCGGCGATGACCGGCGGCAACGCGGCCCGCGTCTACGGCTTCGACCTCGCGGTGCTCGACCGCATCGCGGCGGAGACCGGGCCGACGGTCGAGGAGATCGCCGAGCCGCTGAAGGAGGTCCCGGCAGGCGCGACCAGCCCCGCCTTCGCCCCGGGCGGGTCGGTACGCGTCTGGTGACCGGGCGGGGTGAGAACATCCCCGGGTGACGGATACCCGGGCGCACGACGAACCGCACGGCAACGGGCTCGGCACGCGGCTGAACTGGCTGCGTGCCGCGGTCCTCGGCGCCAACGACGGGGTGGTCTCCACCGCCGGCCTGGTCGTTGGCGTGGCCGGCGCCACCAGTGACCGCGGTGCTCTGCTCACGGCGGGCCTTGCCGGACTGCTGGCCGGTTCCATGTCGATGGCCGCGGGCGAGTACGTATCGGTCTCCACCCAGCGCGATTCGGAGAAGGCCGCACTGGCGACGGAGAAACAGGAACTCGCGGAGGCTCCCGAGGCGGAACTCGCAGAATTGACGGGCCTGTTGGAGGGCAAGGGCCTGAGTCACGAGGTCGCTCACGAGGCCGCCCTCCAGCTCACCGAGCGCGATGCGCTGCGCGCGCACGCGGTGGTCGAGCTGGGTATCGACCCGAACGAGCTGGCGAACCCCTGGCACGCGGCGGGCGCGAGCTGCCTGGCCTTCACGGTCGGCGCACTGCTGCCGCTGCTGGCGATCGTGCTGCCCCCGGCGTCGCTGCGGCTGCTCGTGACGGTGCTGTCGGTACTGGCCGCGCTGGCCCTGACGGGCTGGTGGAGCGCCCGGCTGGGCGAGGCGAGGGTGGGGCCGGCGGTGCTGCGGAACATGGGCGGGGGAGCGCTGGCGATGGCTGTGACCTATGGGGCGGGGGAGTTGCTGGGGGCGGTGGGGGTGTAGCGCCTGCCACACCACGGAAGCCCCCTGGACGGGGTGCGCCACCCGCGTTTGGCAGAAGTCACCAAATACTGCTGACACCGTGTCTCGCATACTTGTTGGTAACAACGTCTAGTCCCCGGCCGACCTGCGGCTCTACGGTGCTCGCATGCCGCCGAACCTGCCCGATGTAGTGCTCTGGTCCATACCGGCCTTCGTCCTGCTCACTGTTCTGGAAGTGGCCCTCCACCACTTCCACCCGGACGAGGACGCCGCCGGATACGAGACGAAGGACGCCGCCACCAGCATCACCATGGGGCTGGGCAGCCTGGTCTTCGACCTGCTGTGGAAAGTGCCCATCGTCGCGATCTACACCGCGGTCTACGAACTGACCCCGCTCCGCGTCCCCGTGCTGTGGTGGACCGTCCTGCTGACGCTGCTCGCACAGGACTTCTTCTACTACTGGTCCCACCGCGGCCACCACGTCATCCGGATCCTCTGGGCCTGCCACGTGGTCCACCACTCCAGCCGGAAGTTCAACCTCTCCACCGCGCTGCGCCAGCCCTGGACCTCACTGACCGTCTGGCCGTTCTACCTGCCGATGATCGCGTGCGGGGTCCATCCGGCGGCGCTCGCCTTCTGCTCGTCGGCCAACCTCGTCTACCAGTTCTGGGTGCACACGGAGCGCATCGACAAGCTGCCCGGGCCCTTCGAGTACGTACTGAACACGCCCTCCCACCACCGGGTGCACCACGCGTCGCAGGGCGGCTACCTGGACCAGAACTTCGGCGGCATCCTGATCGTGTGGGACCGGCTCTTCGGGTCGTTCACCGCCGAGACCGAGCGGCCCGTGTTCGGACTCACCAAGAACATCGACACCTTCAATCCGCTCCGCGTCGCCACCCACGAGTACGCCGCCATCGCCCGTGACGTGCGGAACGCGGACAGCTGGAGCGAGCGGGCCGGGCGGATCTTCCGCGGGCCCGGCTGGCAGCCGGGCGGACCGGCCGCCCCCGCCCAGGAGCGCACCGGATGAGCGCGGACGCCGTACCGGACCGGCGGGAGCGTCTCGTACGACCGCTGTTCATCGCCTTCCTGCTGGCAGCGGCCGTCGACCTCGTCGGCCTGCTCGCCGACGTACCCGTCGCCCACCTCGTCGCCAAGCCGCTGCTGATGCCGTTGCTGGCGGGGTACGCCGCCGCCCGGCGCGGACCCCGGCTGCTCGTCGCGGCGCTGCTGTTCGGCTGGGGCGGCGACACGTTCCTGCTCGCCGACGCCGATGCCGCTTTCCTCGTCGGGATGGGCTCCTTCGCCGTTGGGCACGTCTGTTACCTGTGGCTCTTCGGACGGGCCCGCGGCCCGCTGCCCGCCGGGGTCGCGTACGCCGTCGTCCTGGTCACCTTCGTCGCACTGCTCTGGCCCGGGCTGCCCGCGGAGATGCGGATCCCGATGACCGGCTACAGCCTGCTGCTCACGGCGATGGCGTACCGCGCCGGCACTCTCGGCCGGTACGCGGCCGCCGGCGGGGCGCTCTTCCTGCTCTCCGACGCACTGATCGCCACCGGCATCGCGGACTGGCCGCAGCTGCCCGCCCCCGACTTCTGGGTCATGCTCACTTACATCGCCGCGCAGTTCCTGCTGACCGTCGGAGCGCTCGCACCAGGGCCTGAACGGGGTGGTGTCACCGCCGGGGCGTACCGTGAACGGAGTACCAGCAGCTGAGACCGGCAAGGACCCCCCACGCACGCGCGCCACCGTCATCCACGCCCCCCACGACATACGCGTGCAGGAGGTGCCCGACCCCGCGATCCAGCAGCCCACCGATGTGGTCCTGCGGGTCCTGCGGGCCTGCATCTGCGGCAGCGACCTGTGGGCCTACCGCGGCGAGTCCGCCCGGCAGCCGGGCGAGGGGGTCCCCCCAGGCCGTTAAGGCTCTGGGGGAGCATCGGGCACGAGTTCCCCGGGATCGTCGAGGAGGCGGGCTCCGAGGTGGCCGGCTTCGCCGTCGGTGACCTCGTCGTCGCCCCGTTCGTCTGGTCCGACGGCACCTGCGCCCACTGCGCCGAGGGGCTGACGACCTCCTGCCCGCAGGGCGGATTCTGGGGCTCGGTGGGCTCCGACGGCGGGCAGGGCGAGGCCGTGCGCGTCCCGTTCGCCGACGGCACGCTGATCAAGCTCCCCGCCGCCGCGGCCGCCGACGACCACCTGCTCACCGCGCTCCTCGCCCTGTCCGACGTGCTCGGCACCGGACACCACGCCGCCGTCGGCGCGGGCGTGAAGCCCGGCTCCACGGTCGCGGTCGTCGGCGACGGAGCGGTCGGGCTCTGCGGCGTCATGGCCGCCAAGCGGCTCGGCGCCGAGCGGATCATCGCGCTCGGCCGCCACCGGGCACGCACGGACATCGCCCGCACCTTCGGCGCCACGGACGTCGTCGCCGAGCGCGGCGAGGCGGCCGTCGAAGCCGTACGGGAACTGCTCGGCGGCGAGGGCGCGCACGCCGTGATCGAGGCCGTCGGCACCGAACAGTCGATGCGCACCGCCGTCGGGATCACCCGCGACGGCGGCTCCATCGGCTACGTCGGCGTGCCGCACGGCAGCGGCACCGGCCTGGACCTCGGCGTCATGTTCGACCGGAACATCGCCCTGCGCGGCGGCGTCGCCCCCGTGCGCACGTACATCCCGGAGCTGCTCCCCGACATCCTGGCCGGCACGATCGACCCGTCGCCCGTCTTCGACCTGACCGTCGGCCTCGACGACGTCCCGGCCGGCTACAGGGCGATGGACGAGCGCACCGCGCTGAAGGTGCTCATCAAGCCGTGAGCCAGACGGCCGCGTCCGCCCCCAGTGGGCCGGGCGGGCGCGACCAGTCGGCGGGGGAGCCGTCGAAGGCGACCGGCGGCACCGCGTGCCGCAGCCGGCCCAGCGGGCCGTCCGTCTCCCTGAGCCACTTCTCCGGGTCGTACGAGGCATCCGCGTCCGGCTCCCGGCGGGCCGGCAGCTCGTCGAGCAGCCAGCCGGCGGTACGGGCCAGCGAGAGCGTGACCAGCCGGGAGCCGCCCTCGTCATGCTGCTCGGTCAGCGCCCGCAGCACGGCGGCGGCCAGCAGATAGCCGGTGCCGTGGTCGAGCGCCTGGGCGGGCAGCGCCCCGGGCGGGCCCCCGGGACCGGCGGCCTCGGCCGAGGCGATGCCGGTGGCCACCTGGACCAGACTGTCGAAGCCGCGCTGCCCCGCCTACGGACCGTGCCCCCAGGCCGAGAGCCGCCCGATCACCAGCCCCGGCCTGCGTGCGGCCAGGGCCTGCGGCGTGAGCCCGAACCGCTCGACCGAACCGGGCCGGTAGCCGATGACGACCACGTCCGCGTCGGCCAGCAGCCCGTCGAACGCGGCCGCACCGGAGCGGCTGCCGAGATCCAGGTCCACCGACCGCTTCCCGAAACCGGTGTCGCAGTGCGCGTCCTGGCTCTCCGGGAGCCGCGGGGCGTCGATCCGCAGGACGTCCGCGCCGAGCAGCGCGAGCGTACGGGTGGCGACCGGCCCGGCGATGACCCGGGTGAGGTCCAGCACGCGCAACCCGGCGGCGGGCAGCAGCGGTTCCCCGGCGAGCGCCGCCGTCCGGCGCACCGGAGCGCCGTCGATACGGTCCCTGCCCACCAGTGGCGTGCCCGCGAGCGCCGCGCCCCGGGGGTCGGCCGCCCACCGGCCGGGCGTACGGGCGGCCACGGCCAGGCCGCCCGCCGCGTACACCGTCCGCTCGATCTCGTCGCTCCGGCGCCCGGCGAACGAGGCGGCGGCGGTCTCCACGGCCGTGTCGTCCGGGGTGTCCGCGGGCAGCCCCAGCGTGGCGAGCAACCGGGCCCGGTGGTGCGGGTAGTTGGCGTGCGTGCGCACCCAGCCGTCGGCCGTGCGCCAGAACCGGGACAGCGGGGCGAAGGTGGTCGCCGCGCGCCCGTCGATCCGCAGATGGCGCTCGCCGGTGAACGCCGTGGCCACCGCGCCGTCGTCGATCCGGACCCGCGGCACGGGGCGCGCGGTGCGGCGCGCGGCCAGTTCGGCGGCGGCCAGCGAGCAGACCGCGACGGCGGAGCGGGCCAGCTCCATGACGGGCAGCCGGGCGGGGAGCAGCCCGCCGGGGCCGCCCCGCGAGGGAGGCTCGATGTGCGTGAGGAGCGTGGCGTCGCCGCCGAGTGCCGCCCACGCCTGTTCGGTGCCGGAGCTGTGTGCCTGGTTCATCCCCGCACTATGGCACTGAGTGCCACCGGGCGGGAGGGGGCTCCGGGGTCGGCACGGGAGGGGAGCCCCCGGCACGGTACGGGCAGCGGCCCGGAAAGGCGGCGGGAGGGACCGGCCGAAGACTCCGGACCGGCCCTCCCGCCGCACCGCGTTCCGACTACCAGCGGACCGCGTTCAGCGCGTTCACCACACCGGCGCCGTAGAAGCCGTTGCGGTTCTTGCCGCCCTCGCAGACGGCGTCGATCGTGCCGTCACCGTCGATGTCGTACGGTGCGCCGCACGCGGTGGCGTCGGCCTCCGCGCTCAGCAGCGCCTTCACCGCCGCCGCCGAGGCGTGCGGGTGCGTCGACCTGATCAGGGCCGCGACGCCCGCGACGTGCGGGGAGGCCATCGACGTACCGGCCTTGTAGCCGTACTCGCCGTTCGGCAGCGTGGACAGGATCAGACCGCTCGTGGCCGGCGGGGCGGGCGTCTGGTACGCCGTGGAGTCACCGCCCGGGGCCGCCACGTCGATGACGCCGTTCCCGTAGTTCGAGTAGGAGGCCTTCAGTCCCTTGGCACCGGTCGCGGAGACCGTCACGACGCCCGGCAGCTGCACCGGGATGTCGAGGCACTCGCGCGGGTTGATCGTCCGGGTGACGGTCGTGCTGTCGTTCGGGCTCCCCGTGTCCTCGATCGCGTCGGAGGCCAGGTCGAAGCTGCTGTTGCCGGACGAGGCGATGTTGACCGTGCCCCTGCGCTCCGCGTACCGGGTGGCACGGGCGACCGCGTCGACCAGGGCTCCCTGGTCCGGGTCGTTCTTGCAGTTGAACATCCACGGGTCGGTGAAATAGCTGTTGTTGGTGACATCGACACCGTGCTCGGCGGCCCAGACGAAGCCGCAGACGATCGACTCGGTGTAGAAGAAGCCGTCCGGGTTCGCCACCTTGATCCCGGCGACCTTGACGCCCGGCGCGACCCCGGTCACCCCGATGCCGTTCTTCGCGGCGGCGATGGTCCCCGCGACATGGGTGCCGTGGTTGCTCTCACCGGGCTTCGAGCGCCAGGCGCCGTCCGTGGTGTCCGGCGCCCCGGAGACGCAGCTCGCCGATGCCCGGCGGTCGAAGTTCGGCGCCAGGTCCGGATGGGTGTCATCGACACCCGTGTCGATGACCGCGACCGTGACCTTGCTGCTGCCCAGCGTCCGCTTGTGCGCCTGGTCCGCCTTGATGGCGGGCAGGTCCCACTGCAGGGGCTCCATCGGGTCCTGGTCACCCGTCGCCTTCGCCGACGCGGCCTTCGCCTGCGCGGCGGTGAGCGGCTGCTCGACCCCGGTGTCCGTGGTGGCCTGCGGAACGATGGGGCTGGTGCGGGTGGCCCCCGCCGAATCGACGCCCCGGACCCGGCGGATCGACTGCGCGAAGTCCGGGTTCTGCGAGTGGACGACGATGACGCCGATCTGGTCGTAGGCGATCACCACCGTGCCGCCGGCCGCGGCTATCGCCTTCTTCACCTGCTTGACGGTCCCGTGACCGCCCCGCGTGTTGACCACGTACGAGAGTTTCGGGCCGTCCGTCGACACCGCAGCCGTGGGCTGTGCGTCCATGGGTTCGGCAGAGGCGGCCGCCGTCGGCAGGAAGCCGAGCGAAGCCGTGAGTGCCAATCCGACGGGCAACGACAGTGCGCGCGTCCGTCTGGATCCCAGATGAGCCATGGGGTCTCCACATCATCCGTGCCGGTCGACCGGACACCGGACGTGCCCAGTCGCGTACATGACGAGTGAAGTTATCGCTGATCATCCCCGCTCTTCAATGAGTTCGCGGGGCCGGGTTCGGCCGGACGGGCGGGAAACGGCGCGTGGGAGAAGTACGGCCCCGCGGTGAACCGCTCCGGCGCGCCCTCCGTGCCGTTGTCGGGAGAGGTGCACCGACACCACCCGACACCCGGCGTTCCCAGCGAGATTCACCGTCACCGACACCACCCACCCGCGTCGCGAGGAGATTCCGTGGCTACCGATGCACCGCCGCCCGAGGTCAGTACGGACACGCCCCCTGCCCAGCCCGCCACCGAGGTGTTCGTCGCGATGCAGGAGAGCGGGGAGTTCGGCGAACTGCGCCACGCCTACCGCTCGTTCGCCTTTCCGCTGACCATCGCGTTCGTCCTCTGGTACCTGCTCTACGTGCTGCTGTCCAACTACGCGGGCGGCTTCATGGGCACCAAGGTGTACAGCAACATCAACGTGGCCTTCGTGTTCGGCCTCGCCCAGTTCGTCACCACCTTCCTCATCGCCTGGCTCTACTCCCGGCACGCCGCCGCGAAGCTCGACCCGAAGGCCGAGGCCATCAAGTCCCGCATGGAGGCCGACGCATGAGCGCCGCGTACCACTCGCACACCGCCGTCCAACTCGCCGCCACCTCCTCGACCACCGAGCACCGGCCGCTGATCATCACGCTCTTCGCCGTGTTCGTCGCCGCGACCCTGGGCATCACCGTCTGGGCCGGCCGGCAGACCAGGAGCGCGTCCGACTTCTACGCGGGCGGCCGCCAGTTCACCGCCTTCCAGAACGGACTCGCGGTCTCCGGCGACTACATGTCCGCCGCGTCCTTCCTCGGCATCGCCGGGGCCATCGCCCTCTTCGGCTACGACGGCTTCCTGTACTCCATCGGCTTCCTCGTCGCCTGGCTCGTCGCCCTGCTGCTGGTCGCCGAACCGCTGCGCAACTCCGGCCGCTACACGATGGGCGACGTCCTCGCCTACCGGATGCGCCAGCGCCCGGTCCGTACCGCCTCCGGCGTCTCCACCATCGTCGTCTCGATCTTCTACCTGCTGGCCCAGATGGCGGGCGCGGGCGTCCTGGTCTCCCTGCTGCTCGGCATCACCAGCGACGCGGGCAAGATCCTCATCGTCGCCCTCGTCGGCGTACTGATGATCGTCTACGTCACCATCGGCGGAATGAAGGGCACCACCTGGGTACAGATGGTCAAGGCCGTACTGCTCATCGCCGGTGCCATCCTGATGACCTTCCTGGTGCTGCTGAAGTTCGACTTCAACATCTCCGACCTGCTGGGCACGGCCGCCGAGAAGAGCGGCCACGGAGCGGCGTTCCTGGAGCCCGGCCTCAAGTACGGTGCCACCAGTACCTCGAAGCTGGACTTCCTCTCGCTCGGCATCGCCCTGGTCCTCGGCACCGCCGGCCTGCCGCACATCCTGATCCGCTTCTACACGGTGCCGACCGCCAAGGCCGCCCGTAAGTCGGTCAACTGGGCCATCGGCATCATCGGCGCCTTCTATCTGATGACGATCGCCCTCGGCTTCGGCGCCGCGGCCCTCATCGGCCCCGACGAGATCAAGGCGAAGAACCCGGCCGGCAACGCGGCCGCACCACAGCTCGCCGAATACCTCGGCGGGGTCGGCACCACCGGCGGCGCCGTACTGCTCGCCGTGATCTCGGCCGTCGCCTTCGCCACCATCCTCGCCGTCGTCGCGGGACTCACCCTCGCCTCCTCGTCCTCCTTCGCGCACGACATCTACGCCAACGTCATCCGCAGGGGAAAGGCCACCGAGAAGGAGGAGATGCGGGCGGCCCGCTGGGCCACGGTCCTCATCGGCGCGGTCGCGATCGTCCTGGGCGCCTTCGCCCGCGACATGAACGTCGCCGGACTGGTGGCACTGGCATTCGCCGTCGCCGCCTCCGCCAACCTGCCGACCATCCTCTACAGCCTCTTCTGGAAGCGGTTCACCACCCAGGGCGCCCTCTGGTCGATCTACGGCGGCCTGGCGAGCTCGGTGATCCTGGTGCTGTTCTCGCCGGTCGTCTCCGGCAACCCGAAGACGTCGATGTTCAAGGGCGTCGACTTCGCCTGGTTCCCGCTGGAGAACCCCGGCCTGATCTCGATCCCGCTGGGCTTCCTGCTCGGCTGGGTCGGCTCCCTCCTCTCGAAGGAGGAGCCGGACAAGGGCAAGTACGCCGAGCTGGAGGTCAAGTCCCTCACCGGCGTCGGAGCACACTGAGCGAGCGGCGCCCCGGGCGCCCTCCCGCACCGCGGCCGTGTCGTAGGGTCCTACGACACGGCCGCGCCGCACCTCGTGCCAAACGGGCCCCGCCGATGTCACAGCTCTCGCGTAGTCTCGGAAGAGTCAGCCGGAAGGGCCGGACACAGAGCGGAATCGGCACCCGGTAAGCAATCGGGGGAGGGGGCCCACGTGCTCATCGACACCTACGACCGAGTAGCCACCGACCTGCGGGTCTCGCTGACCGACCGGTGCAATCTGCGGTGCACGTACTGCATGCCGGAAGAGGGCCTGCAATGGCTGGCCAAGCCCGATCTGCTCACCGATGACGAGATCGTCCGGCTGATCGGCATCGCCGTCACCCGGCTCGGCATCACGGAGGTCCGCTTCACCGGCGGCGAGCCGCTGCTGCGCCCCGGGCTCGTCTCCATCGTCGAGCGGTGCGCCGCCCTCGCCCCGCGCCCCCGGATGTCGCTCACCACCAACGGCATCGGCCTGGGCCGCACCGCCGCCGCCCTCAAGGCCGCCGGGCTCGACCGGGTCAACGTCTCGCTGGACACCCTGCGCCCCGACGTCTTCAAGACCCTCACCCGCCGCGACCGCCACCACGACGTGCTGGCCGGCCTCGAAGCCGCCCGCGAAGCCGGGCTCACCCCCGTCAAGGTCAACACCGTCCTGATGCCGGGGCTCAACGACGACGAGGCCCCCGAGCTGCTCGCCTGGGCCGTCGAGCACGGGTACGAGCTCCGCTTCATCGAGCAGATGCCGCTCGACGCCCAGCACGGCTGGAAGCGCGACGGCATGATCACGGCAGGCGACATACTGCGCTCGCTGCGCACCCGCTTCACCCTCACCGAGGAGGGCGCCGGGGAGCGCGGCTCCGCCCCCGCCGAGCGCTGGCTCGTCGACGGCGGCCCCCACCGGGTCGGCGTCATCGCCTCCGTCACCCGCCCCTTCTGCCGGGCCTGCGACCGCACCCGGCTCACGGCCGACGGCCAGGTGCGCACCTGCCTCTTCGCCCGCGAGGAGACCGACCTGCGCGGCGCCCTGCGCTCGGAAGCGCCGGACGAGGAGATCGCCCGGATCTGGACGCTCGCGATGTGGGGCAAGAAGGCCGGATCCGGCCTGGACGACCCGTCCTTCCTGCAACCGGACCGGCCGATGTCGGCGATCGGCGGCTAGGGTCCTTCGTCTGGATCAGGCCGGATCAGGGGCGGCCAGGCCCTAGGGAGCGTCCGGTCCCGGTCCGCGGGACTCCCACGCCGCCAGCGTCACGACATCCTTGAGGAATCCCCGGACATCGAGGAACGAGGAGAGGTGCTCCCGGTGTTCCTCACAGGCCAGCCAGGTCTTGCGGCGCTCCGGGGTGTGCAGCTTCGGGTTGTTCCAGGCGAGCACCCATACGGCGTCGGCCCGGCAGCCCTTGGCGGAACAGATCGGTGCGGCGGCGGTGTTCCCGGCCGCGGATTCAGGGGAGTTCACGGACTCAACCCTAGGTCAGCGCGGATGCGGGCCCTCGGCCAGGCCTGGCTCACGCGGTCGCCCCGACGCATCCTCGGCCGGAGAAAAAACGACGCCGAGCAGCCACGGGGGGAGCTGCCCGGCGTCGGTCCGTCGCTCCGACGGGGGATGCGGAGCGCCTACGAAGTATGTCACGCAGACCGGGGTGCGGTGCACCGTAACTTCATGATTGATCTGAGGTTTTCTTGAGCCTACGGTGCAGTGCGCACCCAACCGGGCTCAGGCCGACGCCCCGCCGCGGCGCGCCTCGTCGCCCTCCGGACCGGGTTCCGCTCCACCGGCCACCGGCGCCGCGTCGAGCACCGGCCGCATCGGCGCCGGTACGAAGGTGGAGGGCAGCGAAGGGGTGTTCTCCCGGCCCGCGTTGGCGATGACCACGGCCACGTACGGAAGCAGCACCCCGAGCGCGAGCGCCACGATCGCGACGTACCGCTCCACGTTCCACAGCACCGCGGCCAGGACCACCGAAACCGTCCGTACGGACATCGAGATCACATAGCGCCGCTGTCTGCCGCGCACATCGTCCGCGAGCCCCTGCCGGGCCCCCGTGATCCGGAAGACCTCGCCGCCGCTCTGCTTCCGCATCACGTCTCCCTCACCCTTCCCCCAGCGTCTCGCGGGCCAGGGGACACCTCATTCCCGCACCGGACGCGCCCCGGACCGGACCGCGAACCACGGTACGCCCGGCGGCCCGAGGCTTCGAGACCGGGGCGCACTCTGTTCGTACATATCGGTATCCGCGCCCCACGTACGGCCCACTCCGGCATGCGGGGCACGGCGCGCGGGCCGAGACTGGGCGCACATGCGCGACATCGCGTCGCACGAGGAGGCGACATGGGCTGGTTGTGGGCAATCATCGTGGGTCTGGTGCTCGGTCTGATCGCGAAGGCGATCCTGCCCGGCAAGCAGAACATCCCACTCTGGCTGACGATCATTTTCGGCATCATCGGCAGCGTCCTCGGCAATGCCGTCGCCACCTGGATCGGTGTCAACGACACCAAGGGCATCGACTGGATCCGCCATCTGCTCCAGCTGATCGGTGCGGTGGTGGTGGTCGGCGTCGGCGACATGCTGTGGGCCTCGATCCGCGGCACCAAACAGAAGACCTGAACCACTCGGGCACACAGAGAACTGCGGCCGGACACGCGTCACGCGTGTCCGGCCACAGTGTCGACGCGGTCCGGGATCAGCCGGTGACCTCGACGGCGGCGAGGTTCTTCTTGCCCCGGCGCAGCACCAGCCAGCGCCCGTGCAGCAGCTCCTCGCGGGCCGGCGCGCTCTCGCCGTCCGTGACCTTGACGTTGTTCACGTACGCACCGCCCTCCTTCACCGTGCGGCGGGCACCCGACTTGCTCGGCGCCAGACCGACCTCCACCAGGAGGTCCACCAGCGGGCCCAGCTCGGTGACCTGCGCGTGCGGCACCTCGGACAGCGCGGCACTCAGCGTCGCCTCGTCCAGCTCGCCGAGCTCACCCTGACCGAAGAGCGCCTTCGACGCCGCGATGACCGCGGCGCACTGATCCGCGCCGTGCACCAGCGTCGTCAGCTCCTCGGCCAGCGCGCGCTGCGCCGTCCGGGCCTGCGGCCGCTCCTCGGTGACCTTCTCCAGCTCCTCCAGCTCTGCGGGTGCGAGGAAGCTGAGGACGCGCATGTACCGCGAGATGTCCCGGTCGTCCACGTTCAGCCAGAACTGGTAGAACGCGTACGGCGTCGTCATCGTCGGGTCCAGCCAGACGGCCCCGCTCTCGGACTTGCCGAACTTGGTCCCGTCCGCCTTCGTCATCAGCGGCGTCGCCAGCGCGTGCACCTCGGCGCCCGGCTCCAGACGGTGGATCAGGTCGAGACCCGCGGTGAGGTTGCCCCACTGGTCGCTGCCGCCCTGCTGGAGGGTGCAGCCGTAGCGCCGGTACAGCTCCAGGTAGTCCATGCTCTGGAGCAGCTGGTAGCTGAACTCGGTGTAGCTGATGCCCTCGTCGGACTCCAGCCGCCGGGCGATGGACTCCTTGGTCAGCATCTTGTTGACGCGGAAGTGCTTGCCGATGTCCCGGAGGAACTCGATCGCGGACATGCCCGAGGTCCAGTCCAGGTTGTTCACCATGACCGCCGCGTTCTCGCCCTCGAAGGACAGGAACGGCTCGATCTGGGACCGCAGCCGCGCCACCCAGCCGGCGATCGTCTCCGGATCGTTCAGCGTGCGCTCCGCGGTCGGCCGCGGGTCACCGATCTGACCGGTGGCCCCGCCCACCAGGGCGAGCGGCCGCAGACCGGCCTGCTGGAGCCGGCGCATGGTGAGCACCTGCACCAGGTGGCCGACGTGCAGACTGGCCGCGGTGGGGTCGTAGCCGCAATAGAAGGTGACGGGACCGTCCGCGAGAGCCTTGCGCAGTGCGTCCTCGTCAGTGGACTGGGCGAACAGCCCGCGCCACTTCAGCTCGTCGACGATGTCCGTCACGGTTCCGGTGCTCCTCATGGTGAATGGGGAAAGAAGTTTTCCCGCCCAGTCTAGGCGGGTCAGACGCCCGGGCTCACCGAGCTCATGTTGAAGTCCGGGATCCGCAGCGCGGGCATCGCGGCCCGGGTGAACCAGTCGCTCCACTCGCGCGGCAGCGTCTTCTCGGTACGGCCCGCCTCCGTGGCCCGCGACAGCAGGTCCACCGGCGACTCGTTGAACCGGAAGTTGTTCACCTCGCCGACGACCTCGCCGTCCTCGACGAGATACACCCCGTCGCGGGTCAGCCCGGTCAGCAGCAGCGTCGCCGGGTCGACCTCCCGGATGTACCACATACAGGTCAGCAGCAGCCCGCGCCCGGTCGTCGCGGCCACCATCTCGTCCAGGGACCGCTCACCGCCGGCCTCCAGCACCAGGTTGTCGATGGTCGGCGCGACCGGCTGCCCGGTCAGCTCCGCCGTGTGCCGGGTGGTCGTCAGATGCTCCAGCCTGCCGTCCCGGATCCAGTCGGTCCGGGCCAGCGGCAGCCCGTTGTCGAAGACCGAGGAGCTGTCCCCGGACGCGTGGGCGATCACGAACGGCGCGGCCTCCAGACCGGAAGCGTACGGATCGCTGCTCAGCGTCAGCGGCAGCCCGGAGAGCGTCGCGCCGAGCCTCGTCCCGCCGCCCGGCGCGGAGAACACCGTCCGGCCCTCCGCCGCGTCCCGCGCGGCCGACGACCACAGCTGGTAGATCAGCAGATCCGCGACGGCGGAAGGCGGCAGCAGCGTCTCGTACCGCCCGGCGGGCAGCGCGACACGGCGCTCGGCCCAGCGCAGCCGCTGCGCCAGTTCGGCGTCCAGCCCGGCCGGGTCGACGTCCTTGAAGTCGCGCGTCGAGCGGCCCGCCCAGGACGAACGGGTGCGGTCGGGGGACTTGGCGTTGAGCTCCAGCTTCCCGGTCGGCTGGTCGTGGCGCAGCCGCAGCCCCGTCGACGTACCGAGGTACGTCGAGGTCAGCTCGTGGTTGGCGAAGCCGTACAGCTCACGGCCGCCGGAGCGGGCGCGGGCGAAGGCGTCGCCGAGCGCCGGGGCGAACTCCGCGAAGACGTCCGAGCCCGTCTCGGCCGGCGCGTCCGTGAAGTCCGGGGACGTGGGCACCCCGGTGACCAGCGGCTGCGCGTCCTCCGCCGGACCGGCCCCCCGCGCGGCGGCCTCGGCGGCCCGCACCAGCGGCTCCAGGTCGTCGGCGGTGACCGCGGACCGCGACACCACGCCCGAGGCGGTGCCCCGCGCACCGTCGACCGTGGCGATGACGGTCAGGGTCCGCCCCCGCGTCACCCCGTTCGTCGTGAGCGCGTTGCCGGCCCAGCGCAGATTCGCGGACGACTCCTCGTCGGCGATGACCACACAGCCGTCGGCGGTGGACAGTTCGAGCGCCCGCTCGACGATCTCGTGCGGCTTGCTGAAGCGGCTCATCGTCCGGCCTCCTGGGTCGTATTGAGATCACACACACTATCCAGCGGCCCGGCCCCGCCACCCGGTTGCCGACCGGGTCAGCGGCCGAGCGCCCGGCGCAGGGTGAGGCCGTGCCGGGTCCTGAGACGCCGCAGTTCCCAGAGGCTCACCGCGGTGACCGAGAGCGGACCGCCGAAGACCGCCGCGCCCCGCACCAGAGCGGGAACGCCGTCGTAGGCGTTCGAGAACAGGTCAGCGATCGCGAGCTCCCAGACCAGCACGATCGCGATGACCGGGGGCAGCACCTCGTGGATGTCGGTGGTGCGGAACACGTGCACCACCGCCAGCACGGCACCGTAGATCACGAACACGAATCCCCACAGCATCACGAGGACGAGGAAGAGCTCGTACATGAGGCGCAGGTAGTCGGCCGTGGACGGCTTCTCGGGCATCTGCCCGAACGGGCCGCCGGTCAGCGTGCCGCGGGTGAGCAGGACGAAGTACAGAATCGTGCCGCCCAGCGCCAGCAGCGCCCCGAGCGGCTTCAGGGCCCGTCGCAGATACAGGCGCCGGTGGTGCGAACGGCTCGCGAGGACGAACGCGCCGACGGCGACCGGGAACGTGGCCGCCAGCAGGGCCGCGGACGTCACGGTCTGGTCGAGCCGCTGATAGGCGAAGGACTTGGCGCCCGAGGTGATCCGGTACGACACCGCGATCCACACCATCGCGGCGAGACCGACCACCATGCGCAGGACCTGGATCTTCTGCACCGCCGGATCGTCCACCCGGTCCGGCCGCGACGGCTTGCACACCTGGCGCCCGGCCGCGATCGGGTTGAGCAGCCGGAACGCCCGCCGCATCCGCGACGGCGGCCGCGGCGGTCCGGGCTGCGGCCCCCAGCCCGGTTGCGGCCCCCGGCCGGGCTGGGGCCCCCACGCCGGCTGCGGACCCCCGTGCGGCGGGTGGCCCTGCGGCGGCACTCCCGGGCCCTGCGGCCGGGGCGGCCACCCGGGCTGCCCTCCCGCCGGCTGTGGTCCACCGCCGTACGGTCCCCATGGACCTGGTCCAGCACTCATCGACGTCCCCCGAACGGTCACCACGGAAATTTTCGTCCCCGACCATACGCCGTCGTACGCCGCCGGAACCCGGTGTTCACGAGGTCGCGACGAGCGGCCGTGCCGGGCCCGCGAGCCCCGGCACGACCCGGTCGGCAGCTCCCGGCCCCGACGGCCGCTTCGTCAGTCGCGCCCCGACTCGTTCGTCGTGTTCAGGATGTTCACACCCCGGAACAGCGCCGTGGGGCACCCGTGGGAGACGGCGGCGACCTGCCCCGGCTGGGCCTTGCCGCAGTTGAAAGCCCCTCCCAGCACATAGGTGGAGGGTCCGCCCACGGCCTCCATGGACCCCCAGAACTCGGGCGTGACCCCCTGGTACGCGAAGTCGCGAACCTGCTCCGCGAGACGGCCCTTACGGATCCGGTACGCCCGCTGACCGGTGAACTGGAAGTTGTAGCGCTGCATGTCGATCGACCAGGACCGGTCGCCGACCACGTAGATACCGCGCTCCACCCCGCCGATCAGGTCCTCCGTGGACAGCCCGCCCGAATCGGGCCGCAGCGACACATTGGCCATCCGCTGGACGGGGACATGGCCGGGCGAGTCCGCGTACGCGCAGCCGTTGGAACGGCCCAGCCCGGTCAGCTTCGCCATCCGCCGGTCCAGCTGGTACCCGACCAACGTCCCGTCCCTGACCAGGTCCCAGGACTGCGCCTCGACGCCCTCGTCGTCGTACCCGACGGTCGCGAGCCCGTGCTCGGCGGTGCGGTCACCGGTCACGTTCATCACGGGGGAGCCGTACGTCAGCTTCCCCAGCTGGTCGAAGGTGGCGAACGAGGTCCCGGCGTACGCCGCCTCGTACCCCAGCGCCCGGTCCAGCTCGGTGGCGTGGCCGATCGACTCGTGGATGGTCAGCCAGAGGTTGGACGGGTCGACGACCAGGTCGTACGTGCCCGCCTCGACGCTCGGCGCCCGCATCTTCTCGGCCAGCAGCCCGGGGATCCGGGCCAGTTCGTCGTCCCAGTCCCAGCCGGTCCCGGTCAGGTACTCCCAGCCGCGCCCCGCCGGCGGGGCGATCGTCCGCATCGAGTCGAACTCACCGGTCGTCGCGTCCACGGCCACCGCGGTGAGCTGCGGATGCAGCCGCACCCGCTGCTGGGTGGTGACGGTGCCCGCCGTGTCCGCGTAGAACTTGTTCTCGTGGACGGTCATCAGCGAGGCGTCCACATGCGCGACGCCCTCGGCACCGAGGAGCCGGCCGCTCCACTCGGCGAGCAGCCCCGCCTTCTCCTCGGCCGGTACGTCGAAGGGGTCGATGCCGTACGCCGAGACCCAGGTCCGCTCGCCGTGCACCGGCTCGTCCGCCAGCTCGACCCTCTCGTCCGAGCCGGCCGCCGCGATCACCTTCGCCGACAGCTTCGCCATGGCCACGGCCTGCGAGGCCACCTTCGCCGCGGCGTCCATCGTCAGGTCCACGCCGGACGCGAACCCCCACGCCCCGCCGTGCACCACCCGTACCGCGTAGCCCAGATCGGTGGTGTCCGAGGACCCGGCGGGCCGGGCGTCGCGCAGCCGCCAGGACGCGCTGCGCACCCGCTCCAGACGGAAGTCGGCGTGCACGGCACCCAGCGCCCGCGCGCGGGCGAGCGCCGCGTCGGCGAGGGCCCGCAGCGGGAGGGCCAGGAATGACTGATCTACCTCGTGGGGCACAGGAAATTCCCTTCTCGATGCACCACGGAAGTGAATCACGCCGGACGGTGCCCACACCGGGGATCCCGGAGGCCGACCGCCGCGGTCCGGACACGGCGCGGCCCGGCCGGTATCCCTCTGTAGGAACCCCACAGTGCCCGGGGGAAGGCGCTGTCAGGGGCCGATTCCTCGTGGAGCACCTGGTACCGATAGGTTTTCGACGTACCAGACCGCCAAGGAAAGGGTGATCCGTTGAGCCGCTCGGTTCTCGTCACCGGAGGAAACCGGGGCATCGGCCTCGCCATCGCCCGCGCTTTCGCCGACAACGGCGACAAGGTCGCGATCACCTATCGCTCCGGCGAGCCGCCCCGGGAACTCACCGAGGCGGGCTGCCTGGCGGTCCGTTGCGACATCACGGACGCCGAACAGGTGGAGCAGGCCTACAAGGAGATCGAGGAGAAGCACGGTCCCGTCGAGGTACTGGTCGCCAACGCCGGTATCACCAAGGACCAGTTGCTGATGCGGATGTCCGAGGACGACTTCACGTCCGTCGTCGACACCAACCTCACCGGCACCTTCCGGGTCGTCAAGCGCGCCAACCGCGGCATGCTGCGCGCCAAGAAGGGCCGCGTCGTCCTCATCTCCTCCGTCGTCGGCCTGCTCGGCTCGGCCGGGCAGGCGAACTACGCCGCGTCCAAGGCGGGTCTGGTCGGCTTCGCCCGGTCGCTGGCCCGTGAACTCGGTTCGCGGAACATCACTTTCAACGTCGTCGCGCCCGGTTTTGTCGACACCGACATGACGCAGGTGCTCACCGAGGAGCAGCGCAAGGGCATCGTGTCCCAGGTGCCGCTCGGCCGCTACGCGCAGCCCGAGGAGATCGCCGCCGCGGTGCGCTTCCTCGCCTCCGACGACGCGTCGTACATCACTGGAGCCGTCATCCCCGTTGACGGCGGATTGGGCATGGGTCACTGATCACCATGAGCGGAATTCTCGACGGCAAGCGCATCCTCATCACCGGTGTGCTGATGGAGTCGTCCATCGCTTTCCACGCTGCCAAGGTGGCCCAGGAGCAGGGTGCCGAAGTCATCCTGACCGCCTTCCCCCGCCCCACGCTGACGGAGCGCATCGCCAGGAAGCTGCCGAAGCCGGCCAAGGTCATCGAGCTGGACGTGACCGACACCGAGCACCTGGACCGGCTGGAGGGCCTGGTCCGGGACGAGCTCGGTTCGCTCGACGGCGTCGTCCACTCCATCGGCTTCGCGCCGCAGGACGCGCTCGGCGGCAACTTCCTCAACACCCCGTTCGAGTCCGTCGCCACCGCGATGCACGTCTCGGCGTTCTCGCTGAAGTCGCTCGCCATGGCCTGCAAGCCGCTGATGAACGACGGCGGCTCGATCGTCGGCCTCACCTTCGACGCGCAGTTCGCCTGGCCGCAGTACGACTGGATGGGCCCGGCCAAGGCCGCGCTGGAGGCCACCTCCCGCTACCTCGCCCGTGACCTGGGCAAGGACGACATCCGCTGCAACCTGGTCTCGGCCGGACCGCTCAAGTCCATGGCCGCGAAGTCCATCCCGGGCTTCACCGAGCTCGCCGACGTGTGGAACACCCGCTCCCCGCTCTCCTGGGACATGACGGACCCGGAGCCGGCCGGACGCGGCATCGTCGCGCTGCTCTCCGACTTCTTCCCGAAGACCACGGGCGAGATCATCCACGTCGACGGTGGCGTGCACATGATGGGTGCCTGACCTCGCGGGACGGGCACGGACAGGGCCGCGTACCACCTCCGAGCAGGTGGTACGCGGCTCATGTGCGTCCGGCCCCGGCCCCGGCCCGCTCAAGTCGAAAAGACGGTCGATCCACCGCAGAATGTGGTGAACCGGACTTCGGGTCAGGCTACGGGGAGGAGGCCGCCGTGCGCGCCACACGCCGCCGGACCTGCGCCCTGCTGGCGGCCTCCATAGCCGTCGCCGGACTCGCCGCCCCGGTGGGGATATCCGTGGCGGGGCGGATGGGAGCCGGGGCATCCACCCCCGCCGCTCCCACTCCCGACCCCGCCGGAGCCGAATGCCGTACGACGGTCCGGGGCTCCCGGGTCGTCGCGTACTGCCACAACCCGTACCCCTCCACCGACCGCGTACAGCTGCACACCGAGTGCCGCCGCTGGTGGGACATAGACGCCGACACCGCCCCGGTCGAGGTGGGCCCCGGCCGGACCGTACGGATCGACGACCGCTGCTGGAAGGAAGTCGGCGCCGTCTGGGTCACGCACCGGGTGCGGGCCCCGTCGACGGCCTGAGACCTCGCAGCGGCCGGATACGCCCTATACCCGGTCCACCGAACAGCTCAACGCATGGCTCGCGGCCTCGGCCGCCGCCGTCTCCCCGTCCCCCGCCCGGATCGCCTCGACCAGCCTGCCGTGGTCCATGTGGTTCTCCGGCCGCAGCTCGCGACCGATGTCGCCGCGGAGATAGTCGCGCAGCAGATCGCCCAGGTCGGCGTAGAGACCGGTCAGCACGTCGTTGTGCGAGGCGGCGACCACGGCCAGATGCAGCGTCGCGTCCGCCGCGACGAACGCCTCGGCGTCACCCTCGGCCCAGGTCTCCTCCCGGCGCGCCATCAGCGCGTCCAGCTGCTTCAGATCCCGCTCGGTACGCCGGGCGGCCGCCAGTCTCGCCGCCGAGGACTCCAGGGTGGAGCGCAGCTCGGCGACATGGCGCGGATCGGCGGAGGCGAAACGGCGGTGCATCACCCCGGCCAGCTCGCTGGTGGCCACGACATAGGTGCCCGAACCCTGCCGGATGTCGAGCAGGCCGTTGTGCGCGAGGGCGCGCACGGCCTCGCGCACGGTGTTGCGGGCCACCCCCAGCTGCTCCACCAGCTCGGGCTCGGTGGGGATGCGCGAACCCACGGGCCACTCGCCCGAGGTGATCTGGTTCCTCAACTGGGCGATCACCTGGTCGGCGAGGGCCGAACGCCGCGGAGACGTCAGCGTCATGGTGCTCCTTGGTCGAATTGCTGGGGGTGACGAGGTGGGGTGAGGGGGCGGGAGTCGCTGCGGTTGCGGTGCCCGGAGCGAATCGTCTCAGAGCGGCTCCCGCCTGATTGGACAATCAATCATCCCATGATTCTATGATGGGCCTCATGCCCGACGACGAGAGCCGGCCCCAGACCCGGACCCTGACCCCCGCCACCACGGTGGACGACCCCACGAAATCCGCGGCCGTGCAGACCCCGCGGGCCCCCCGGACGGCACCGGCCGCCGACGGGGCCTCCCCCTGGCTGCTCCGGCTGGTCGTTGTCGGGCTGGTCCTCACCGCGCTCAACCTCCGCCCCGCCATCACCAGCCTCGGCGCCCTCCTCGAAGAGGTGCGCGACGGGCTCCACATGAGCGGCAGTGTCGCCGGTGTCCTGACCTCCGTACCGCCGCTCTGCTTCGCGGTCTTCGGCATCATGGCACCGCGCCTCGCCCGCCGCTTCGGCGCGGGCGCGGTCGTCTGCGCCGGCATGACCGCCATCACCGCCGGTCTGGTGATCCGGCCGCTCGTCGGCGGGACGGCCGGCTTCCTCGCCGCGAGCGCCCTCGCCCTCATGGGCATCGCCGTCAGCAACGTCCTGATGCCGGTGATCGTCAAGCGCTGGTTCCCGGACCGGGTCGGCTCCATGACCGGTCTCTACTCGATGGCCCTGGCCCTCGGCACCTCGCTGGCCGCCGCCGTGACCGTGCCCATGACCAGTGCGATGGGCGGCAGCTGGCGGCTCGGGCTCGGGGTCTGGGCCGTGCTCGCCGCCGCCGCGATCCTGCCCTGGATCCCGCTGGTACGGGACCGCAGCGGCGCCCCGGGGAAGCCGGCCGCACAGCAGCCGGACGCCCCCGCCCTGCGGATCACCCGCAGCCGTACCGCCTGGGCCCTCGCCTGCTTCTTCGGGCTGCAGGCCACCGCCGCGTACATCACCATGGGATGGATGCCGCAGATCTTCCGCGACGCCGGGGTCTCGGCCGGTACGGCGGGTGTGCTGCTCGCCGTGACCATGGCGATGGGCGTGCCGCTCGCCTTCGTCATCCCGCGGGTCGCGACCCGGATGAAGAACCAGGGCGCGATCGTCGTCTTCCTCGGCAGCTGCGGCCTCCTCGGCTACGCGGGCCTCTACCTCGCACCGGCCGGCGGCGCCTGGGCCTGGGCGCTGCTGCTGGGCATCTCGAACTGCTCCTTCCCGCTCGCCCTGACCATGATCGGCATGCGGTCCCGCAGCGGCGCCGGAGTGGTCCGGCTGTCCGCGTTCGCGCAGTCCGTCGGCTATCTGATCTCGATCCCGGGACCGCTGCTGATCGGTGTGCTCTACCAGCACAGCGGCGGCTGGGAGCTGCCGATCGCGCTGATGGCGGGCCTCATGGTGCCGCAGATGGCGTTCGGAATCCTCGCCGGGCGGGACCGGACCATCGAGGACGAATGCTGAAGTGCGAGACTGACCCCATGTCTCCTGTGCTCGACCCGAATCCCCAGAACGGTCAGAAGAAGCTCCTCATGGTGCTCGGCGCGATGCTGCTGATCACCGTGATCGTCGCGGTGATCGCCTCGATCGCGTCCCCCTGAGCCGTATGCGTCCCCTGCCGAGTCCGTCATGACCGGTGCGCCGGGCCCCTGAGGCGTCGTGCCCTCGGAGCCGTACGCACCCCCTGAGGCATACGCGACCTCGGAGCCGTACGGCCGCCGATGGTGGGGCTGGCCCCCGTGTCCCCTAGGGGGCCAGGGTCAGGGTGAAGTGGGTGGCTCGCCGGATGGGGCCGGCCGCCCCGGATCCGTAGGTTTGCGGTATCAGCACCGAAGACCCGCGGAGGCGGACATGCCGGCCCGAACACACACCCCGACCACCCACCCGGCCACCGGCAGCGTCGAGGTCCGGCTGCCGTGGTGGGCCATCGCGCTGCCCGCGATCGCGTTCGCCGCGCTCCTGCTGCTGATCGTGGGATCCGGCGAGGCGCAGGCCGCGGCCACCGACCCGGCGATCAGCCGGTTGCTCACGCGAATCATGGCCCTGGTGACCGGCTGACGTCGTCCGCGCACCCCGCGGAAGCCCGTCAACACCCTGCGCCGGGCGGCACATTTCATGCGAAGCTGAGGTGTATGAGCGTCGATACACCTCGCAGGATCGTCCTTCTCAGGCATGCAAAGGCGGAATGGTCGCAGGACTCCGACCACGAGCGACCGCTCGCGGAGCGCGGCCGCAAGGATGCCCCCGTCGCGGGCCGCAAACTCGTCGACTCCGGGATCGCCATCGATCTGGCCCTCTGCTCCACCGCGGCCCGGACCCGCGAGACGTGGAAGCTGGCCGTCCACGAGATGCCACAGCGCCCCAGGACCGTGTACGAGGACCGGCTGTACGAGGCGTCCCTCGGTGAGCTGATTGCGCTGATCAACGAGACCCCCGACGATGTGCACAACCTCCTGGTCATCGGCCACAACCCCGGTATGCACGCGGTCGCCGACGCCCTCTCGGAGTCGTCCGGGGGCGACGCCCTGGCCCGGATGACCCGCGGCGGCTTCCCCACCGCCGCGTTCGCCGTCGTCGAGTTCACCGGCTCCTGGAAGGGCGTGGAGCACGGAGTGGGCAAGCTGGTCGAGTACTGGACGCCCAACGACTGACGTCGTTCCCGTACGACGCAGGGCCCCGGCGCGGGAGCACCAGGGCCCTGCGTCGTACCTGTGTGAACGCGTCAGTCGACGAGGCCGTCGGCGGCCTCGACCTCCTCGCGGGTGATGCCGAGCAGATACAGCACGGTGTCCAGGAACGGCACGTTCACCGCGGTGTGCGCGGCCTCGCGGACCACCGGCTTGGCGTTGAAGGCCACGCCGAGCCCGGCGGTGTTCAGCATGTCCAGGTCGTTGGCACCGTCACCGATCGCGACGGTCTGCGCCAGCGGCACCCCGGCCTGCTCGGCGAAGCTGCGCAGCAGCCGGGCCTTGCCGGCCCGGTCGACGATGTCGCCGACGACCCGGCCGGTGAGCTTCCCGTCGACCACTTCCAGCGTGTTGGCAGAGGCGAAGTCGAGCCCGAGCCGTTCCTTCAGATCGTCGGTGACCTGGGTGAACCCGCCCGAGACCACACCGACTTGGTAGCCGAGCCGCTTCAGCGTACGGATCAGGGTGCGCGCGCCCGGCGTCAGCCGCACCTCGGCGCGCACCTTGTCCACCACCGACACGTCGAGCCCGGCCAGCAGTGCCACCCGCGCGTGCAGCGACTGCTCGAAGTCGAGCTCGCCGCGCATCGCCTGCTCGGTCACCTCGGCGACCTTGTCCTCGCAGCCCGCGTGGGCGGCGAAGAGCTCGATGACCTCGTCCTGGATGAGCGTCGAGTCGACGTCCATGACGACCAGGCGCTGGGCCCGGCGGCTCAGTCCGGCCGACACCACCGCGACATCGACGCCGATGCCGGCGGACTCCGTCGCCAGCGCGGTGCGCAGCTCCTCGGTCGCGGTGCCGGAGACCGCGAACTCGACTGCCGTGACCGGGTACTTCGCGAGCCGGAAGACGCGGTCGATGTTGCCGCCGGTGGAGGTGATCGTGGCCGCTATGGCAGCGGTCGACTCCGCGGTCAGCGGGTGCCCGAGCACCGTCACATGGGAACGCCCGTCACCACGCGGCCGGTTGTCACCGGTACCGGAGATGATCTCGGCCTGGAGCTTCAGCGAATCGGCCCAGCTGTGCACGGTCGCCCGCAGATCGCCCTCGGTGGTGCCGCCCGCGGTCGGGGCGGTGACCAGTGCGCACAGGACGATGCGGCCACGGGTGACGACCTGCTCGATGTCGACGACGTCGACCGAGTAGGCGGCGAGGGTGTCGAAGAGCCCGGCGGTGATACCGGGGCGGTCCTTCCCGAAGATCTTCACGAGAAGGGTGGGGGTGCCGGCGCCCCGAGAGGACTCGGGGGGCTCGGTACGGGACTCAGGGGACTCAGGAGACGAGGAGGACCGAGGTGGCTGAGATGCGCTCATGGTGCTTCCACCGTATCGGTCCGCCCCGGCGCTCCGGAGGTCCGTCCCGAGGACCGGACAGCGCGTCGGACACGCACCCCCGCCCGGCACCCGCGCGTGGTGACGGACCGCGCGCGTCCGGATCCGGCCGGTGTCCGGCGGGCCCGGGAGAACGCCGGCGCGGAGTGGCCGGAATGTTCCGGTAGCTGGCGATTCGTACGTACTCGGGTCGCTTGCCGCGCCCTGCTCCCTTTGGCCGCGCGCCGCTTCCGCAGTTCGTGTCGGCACCGTAACGATGCAGGTCCAGGCCGGGTCTTCAGCCCGCTCGACTTTCGTATCGGGGACTGCTCCTGGAATAGTTCCCCACGATGTTCAGCATCCCTAGACTCCCTGTGATGGGGGTAACTCGGGGGACAACTAGTGGGGCGCGGAGTGCCGGAACTCGTACTGGAATTGAATGGCAGGACCTGGACGCTCGATCCGTCCAGGTCGTACACCTTGGGTCGCGATCCGCAGGGCGACCTGACGATCGACGACGCCAGAGTGTCGTGGCGGCACGCCACGATCAGCTGGGGGGGCCGGAATTGGTTCATCGAGGACCACGGCAGCACCAACGGAACCTATACGCAGGGCAACCGGATCCAGCAGCTGGAGATCGGCCCCGGCTCGGTCGTGCACCTGGGCAATGCCACTGACGGCCCGCGGCTGAGCCTCACCGCCGCGGCGGGTGCCGGCGCGTACAGCGGACAGGGCGCGGGTGCCCAGCAGGCACCGGTCCAGCAGCCCCAGCAGGGCGGCGCCGGCTGGCCCGCCGGGCAGGCACCCGCTCCGCACCAGCCGCAGGGCTGGCCGCAGCAGGCCCCCCAGGGAGTGCCGCAGCAGCAGCCCGCACAACCGCGGGTCCCGCAACAGCAGGGCATGGCGCAGATGCCCGGCGCGGGCGGAGCCGCGGGGGCTCCGCCGGTGTACGGAGACCGCAGCCCGACCACGTTCCACCAGCTGGACCTCGGTCGCGTCATGCGCATCGGTCGTGCGCTGGAGAACGAACTGGTGGTCTCCGACCTCCAGGTCTCGCGCCACCACGCCGAATTCCACGCGACCCCCGACGGCCGCTTCGAGATCCGTGACCTCGGATCCCACAACGGCACGTACGTCAACGGTCAGCCGCTCTCCAAGTCCGGCTCCGCGCTCATCGGCCCCAACGACATCGTCGGCGTCGGTCACTCGACCTTCCGGCTGGTCGGCGACCGGCTAGAAGAGTTCGTCGACACCGGTGAGGTCTCCTTCTCCGCCCGCCACCTCACGGTGACGGTCGACGGCGGGAAGCAGATCCTCAAGGACGTCTCCTTCGGCGTCCCGGAGAAGTCGCTCGTCGCGGTCATCGGCCCGTCCGGCTCCGGCAAGTCCACCCTGCTCAAGGCGCTCACCGGCTACCGGCCCGCCAACCAGGGCGACGTCCTCTACGACAACCGGAACCTGTACAAGCAGTTCGCCGAGCTGCGCCAGCGCATCGGTCTGGTCCCGCAGGACGACATCCTGCACAAGGAACTCACCGTCACCAAGGCGCTCAAGTACGCAGCCAAGCTCCGCTTCCCCGCGGACACCACCGAGGCCGAGCGCCAGGCCCGGATCCTCGAAGTCCTCGCCGAGCTCAAGCTCGACATCCACAAGGACAAGAAGGTCACCTCGCTCTCCGGCGGCCAGCGCAAGCGCGTCTCCGTCGCCCTGGAGCTGCTCACCAAGCCGTCGCTGATATTCCTGGACGAGCCGACCTCCGGCCTCGACCCGGGCATGGACCGCGACGTCATGCAGCTGCTGCGCGGTCTGGCGGACGACGGCCGCACCGTCCTGGTCGTCACGCACTCCGTCGCCGAGCTGGCGATCTGCGACAAGCTGCTGGTCATGGCGCCGGGCGGTTCCGTCGCCTACTTCGGCCCGCCGGAGGAAGCGCTCAACTTCTTCGGCTACACCACCTGGGCCGATGTCTTCTCCGCGTTCGAGAACTACCGCGACTACGACTGGTCGGGCCGCTGGCGCGGATCGCAGCACTACCAGATGTACGCCGCGGACATCGACGCCGTCGCCGCGCAGTCCGTACACATGCCGCCCCCGCAGCAGATGCGCCCGCCGAAGCCGCAGAGCTGGTCGGCCCAGCTGTGGACGCTGATGCGCCGCTACGTCTCGGTGATCGCGTCCGACAAGGGTTTCATGGGCCTGATGGTGATCCTGCCCGCCGTGCTCGGCGTCGTCAGTGTGGTCATCCCGGCCAAGTTCGGCCTGGCCCCGCCGGACCCGCCGTCCCGGTTCAACAGCGCCGCCGGAACGATCATGCTGATCCTCGCGGTCGGCATGTGCTTCTCCGGCGCGGCCAACTCCGTACGAGAACTGATCAAGGAACGCGTCATCTACGAACGGGAACGGGCCACCGGCCTGTCCCGCTCCGCCTATCTGATGTCCAAGGTGATCGTCCTCGGCGTGATCACCGCCATCCAGGGCGTCATCATCTGCGGCATCGGCTTCGCCACCCGTGAGCTGCCGGCCGAGGGCCTGATCATGCCGCCGGCCGTCGAGATCTGCCTGACGATCATCGCGCTCGGCTTCACCTCGATGATGTTCGGCCTGGTGATCTCCTCGCTGGTGAAGACCGCCGAGAAGACCATGCCGCTGCTGGTCATGTTCGCGATCGTCCAGGTCGTCTTCACCGGCATCCTCTTCCAGGTGTTCGGCTCGCCCGGCCTGGAACAGTTCGCCTGGCTGATGCCGTCCCGCTGGGCCATCGCCGGCGCGGGCACCACGCTCGACCTCTCGCACCTCATGGCGCCGTGGGACCCGAAGAGCCCGACCGATCTCGACCCGCTGTGGGAGCACTCGGCCGCCCAGTGGGGGATCAACATCTCGGTACTCCTGGTGCTCGGCATCATCTGCGGCGTCGTGGTCGCGCGACTGCTGCGCCGCCACGAGCCGGAGGTCATGCGCAAGTAGCGCGGGCCCCGGCACACGACCGCCGAAGGGCGGCACCCCGCGCGGGGTGCCGCCCTTCGGCGTGTGCGGATGCCGTCCGGCGATGCGCGCCGCCGGTCAGTACGCGCTGTTGACGTTGTCGATCGAGCCGTACTTGTCGGCCGCGTAGTTGGCCGCGGCCGTGATGTTGGCGACCGGGTCGTAGATGTTCGACGAGGTGCCCGCGACGTGGTACGCGTTGAACGTCGGCTGGATGACCTGGAGCAGGCCGCAGGACGGGGTGCCGTTCTGGGCGTTGACGTCCCAGCCGTTGACCGCGTTCGGGTTGCCGGTCGACTCGCGCATGATGTTGCGGTGCAGACCGTCGTACGAGCCGGGGATGCCCTTGGCCCGCATGATGTCCAGGGCCTCGTTGATCCAGCCGTTCAGGTTGTTGGCGTACACCGGGGTACGGGCCTCGGAGCGGCTGGCGGCCTGCGGCGCGGTGCGCTCGGCGGCGACGGCCTTCGCCCGCACCTTGGCGGCGGCCTTGGCCTTTGCCTCGGCCCGGGCCTTGACCTTGGCGGCCTCGGCGGCCTTGACCTTGGCGGCCTCGGCCTTCGCGGCGGCGGCCTTCTTGGCCTTGGCGAGGTCGGCCGCCTTCACCAGCTTCTCGGCGGTGGAGTGCTGCTCGATGATGCTGGCCTGCACGGCCTTGGCCTGCGGAGTACCGGCGGCCGACGCGAGGACCACGGGGGCGGCGGACACGGGGGTCTCGGCCTCGGGCTTGGGGTCGGCGTTGGCGGGGACGAGCGAGAACGAGAGCGCGGCGACGGCCATGGCGGAGATTCCCGCGACGGAGAGCTTCTGGGTCTTGTTCAGGCGACGACGACGGCCGGGGGTGCTGGACGCGGACATGCAGACGTACCTCTTCGTATCGCGGGAGTCCTCACGGAGGACGAAGACGGGAAGCGGTCTCGCATCCCCGTCGGGGACGAGTGCAATTCTTAGCGCCAGCAAAATCTGGTGGCAAAGGTGTGACGTACGAACCCGGCTAGTGGACCGGGCCCCGCTCGAACGTGTCGGCCCGCGCTCATAACCACTGATGTGGTGCTTATGTGTCCACTAGCAGGCTTCGTAAGTGACGTGGGTCCTATGCGCGGCCTCACACCGGGCGGACGGCAACCTCACCAACCGTTGCTCAAGCAATTCGGAGTGTGAGATTCCGGGGCGGTCGAGGGTGCCTGACGCGGTCGCCACCCTTGTGTACGGGGCCGCTCCCGTCGCTCCCGCACACAGGGCCGCTCCCGTGTACGAGGCCGTTGTCGCCCGTACAGGGCCGTTGTCGCCGGCAGACGGACGGATCCGGTCCCGGTCCCCTGCGCCCCGGTCGGCGCATGGACCTAGTCCCTGCGCCCTAACCGGCGGCCGTCCACAGGCCGATACGGCGTTCGAACCACGCCGGTACGGTGAGGCCATGAGCCATCGCCCACCGTCGGGTCTCGCCGCCGTGAGCGCCGCGCTGCTCGCCATGAGCCGGCATCTCGAAGTGCGCGACGTCCTGAAGAAGATCGTCGCCTCGGCCCGCGAGCTGCTGGACGCCGAGTACGCCGCGCTGGGCGTCCCCGACGACCACGGCGGCTTCGCCCAGTTCGTCGTCGACGGTGTCAGTGACGAGCAGTGGAAAGCCATCGGCCCGCTGCCCAGACAGCACGGCATCCTCGCGTCGATGCTCCACGAGGCGAAGCTCGAACGCCTCGCCGACGTCCGCAAGGACCCCCGCTTCGAGGGCTGGCCGGCTGCCCACCCCGACATGTCCGACTTCCTCGGCATGCCCATCAGGGACGGCGAGGAGACCATCGGCGCGCTCTTCCTCGCCAACAAACGCTGCCCCAAACCCGAGGGCAGCTGCGGCTTCACCGCCGAGGACGAGGAACTGCTGTCGATCCTCGCCCAGCACGCGGCCATCGCACTCACCAACGCCCGGCTCTACGAACGCAGCCGCGAGCTCACCATCGCCGAGGAGCGCTCCCGGCTCGCCCACGAGCTGCACGACGCGGTGAGCCAGAAGCTCTTCTCGCTGCGGCTGACGGCCCAGGCCGCCGCCGCCCTGGTGGACCGCGACCCGGCCCGCGCCAAGGGCGAGCTCCAGCAGGTCGCCGCGCTCGCCGCGGAAGCCGTGGACGAACTGCGCGCCGCCGTCGTCGAGCTGCGCCCCGCCGCGCTCGATGAGGATGGCCTCGTCGCCACCCTCCGTACCCAGATCCAGGTCCTGGACCGGGCCCACACCGCCCGGGTCACCTTCGGGAGCCTGGGCATACGGGCCCTGCCCGCCGCCCAGGAGGAGGCGCTGCTGAGGGTCTCCCAGGAAGCCCTGCACAACGCACTGCGCCACTCCGGGGCGGAGCACGTCGAGGTCACGCTGGCCCGGCACGGCAGCGGCACGCGGCTGCGGATCACCGACGACGGCTGCGGCTTCGAGCCCGCGGCGACCCGGCAGGCGGGCCGGCATCTGGGCCTGGTGTCGATGCGGGACCGCGCGAACGGCGTCGGCGGAAGGCTCATCGTTGAATCGGCGCCCGGCAAGGGCACCACGATCGAGATGGAGGTACCCGGTGGCTGACAAGATCATCAGGGTGCTGCTGGTCGACGACCATCAGGTGGTCCGCCGCGGTCTGCGTACGTTCCTGGAGATCCAGGACGACATAGAGGTGGTCGGCGAGGCGGCCGACGGCGCCGAGGGGGTGGCCAGGACCGAGGAGCTCCGCCCCGATGTCGTCCTGATGGACATCAAGATGCCCGGCACCGACGGCATCGAGGCGCTGCGCAGGCTGCGCGAGCTGGAGAACCCGGCCAAGGTCCTCATCGTCACCAGCTTCACCGAGCAGCGCACCGTGGTCCCCGCCCTGCGCGCCGGAGCCTTCGGTTACGTGTACAAGGACGTCGACCCCGACGCCCTGGCCGGCGCGATCCGCTCGGTGTACGCGGGCCACGTCCTGCTCCAGCCGGAGGTCGCGGGGGCGCTGCTCGCCCAGGAGGACTCAGGCAGCGGCACGGGCCGGGGGAGCACCCTCACCGAACGGGAGCGGGAGGTGCTCGGCCTGATCGCCGACGGCCGCTCCAACCGCGAGATCGCGCGAGCGCTGGTCCTCTCCGAGAAGACCGTCAAGACACACGTCTCGAACATCCTGATGAAGCTGGACCTCTCGGACCGGACCCAGGCGGCCCTGTGGGCGGTACGACACGGGGCGGCGGGCTGACCGGCGACGAAGCGGACCGTCTTCCTCCGGGCTGAGATTCATACTGTCGGGTGTATGTCACCCGGACGGCGCAACCTGCTCGGCCCCGGGGCGTTCTCCAGGGTGCTGCGGCGGCCGGCCGCAGCCACGCTAGGAGGATCCTGAAGTGAAGAACCTGAAGAAGGCCGCTGCCGTCACCATGATCGCCGGTGGGATCATCGCCGCCGGCGCGGGCGCCGCCTCCGCCACCGGACACGGCGCGGGCGCCGACGGCGTCGCGGCCCACTCCCCGGGCGTGGTCAGCGGCAACGTGATCCAGGTCCCGGTGGACGTCCCGGTCAACGTGGTCGGCAACACGGTCAACGTGATCGGCCTGCTCAATCCGGCCTTCGGCAACCTCGGCCTGAACGGCTGACCGACCCCGCCACCGGCTGACCGACCCCGCGGCCGGCTGACCGGCTGCACGGTCATACGTAGCCGGCTCCACGGTCACACCTCGCCGGACGGGCGCATCGAGCCCGTCCGGCGGCCCCCGTCATCCGCCCGCCCAAAGAACTACCGCTCCCGCTCGCGCTCCTCCACGTACGCGTTGTACGCGGCGACCTGCGCCCGCCGGGCCACCCGCTCCACCGGCCTCAGCGCCTCGCCCCGGGCCGCGATCTCCGAGGCGCTCACCGCCCCGCCGTGCCCGTTCTCGTACGCCACCGAGATCAGCAGCCCCACCCGTTGCGCCAGCTCCAGCACCCGCACCGCCCGCGGCGGATACCCCGGAGCCAGCACCTCGCGCCCCCGCTCCGCCCGCGCCCGGTAGGCGTCCACCGCGGCATCGGCCACCGGCCCCGAACCGGCCACGTCCAACCGCGACAGCACCGCCGTGGCGTCCCGCAACGCCTCGGCGAGCTCCCGCTCCGCCTCGCCCAGCGACGGCACATCGGCCGGCGGCGCCTCCCGCACCGCCAGACAACGCCACACCACCTCGATGCGCAGATCCCCGGCCGGCCCCACCTCACGCACCTCGGGAACCAGCCCGTACGGCGCACCGAAGGCCACCACCGCCTCCTCGGCCTCCAACGCCCGCGCGTTGAAATCCGGCGGACCGCTCAGCCCCAGCGGATGGCCCGGCGCCGGCAGCGCCACCCGGAAACCCGTCACCCCCAGACCCCGCAGCCGCCCGAGCGCCAGCGTGAGCCCGACCGGCCCCGCCTCGCCCGGCAGTCCCTCGACGCGGTGCACCGCGTCCTCCCCGACAATGGCGAGCGCCGCCTCGTCCGGCGACACCAGTCCCGCCAGAAGTGCGTTTCCCCAAGCGGCCAACAGTCCTGAGCGTGGTTCCGAAAGCATGGGAACACCCTAGGGAACGGGCCCGGGGGCTGTCGTCACTCGGGCCCAGCGCCGGGAGCACTCGCGCGGTGGCGTAGATTTCCCTGGGAGCTGTGCCCACAGGTACCGACGATCTCGACACTGCATGGGGAGACAACGCGCCATGAGCGATGTACTGGAGCTGGTGGACGTATCCGTGGTCCGCGACGGACGCGCTCTGGTGGACGACGTCTCCTGGTCGGTCAAGGAGGGGGAGCGCTGGGTCATCCTCGGCCCCAACGGCGCCGGCAAGACCACCCTCCTCAACATCGCCTCCAGCTACCTCTTCCCAAGCACCGGTACCGCCAAGGTCCTCGGCGAGCAGCTCGGCGGCGTCGGCACCGATGTCTTCGAGCTCCGCCCCCGCATCGGCATCGCGGGCGTCGCCATGGCCGAGAAGCTGCCCCGGCGCCAGACCGTCCTGCAGACGGTGCTCACCGCCGCGTACGGCATGACCGCCACCTGGCACGAGAACTACGAGGCCGTCGACGAGGAGCGCGCCCGCGCCTTCCTCGACCGGCTCGGCATGACCGAGTACCTCGACCGCAAGTTCGGCACCCTGTCCGAGGGCGAGCGCAAGCGCACCCTGATCGCCCGCGCCATGATGACCGACCCCGAACTGCTGCTCCTCGACGAGCCGGCGGCGGGACTCGACCTCGGCGGCCGCGAGGACCTGGTGCGCCGCCTCGGCCGGCTGGCCCGCGATCCGTACGCCCCTTCCATGATCATGGTCACCCACCATGTCGAGGAGATCGCCCCCGGGTTCACCCACGTCCTGATGATCCGCCAGGGCAAGGTGCTCGCCGCGGGCCCCATGGA
This sequence comes from Streptomyces sp. NPDC007164, assembly GCF_040634135.1. NCBI lineage: Bacteria > Bacillati > Actinomycetota > Actinomycetes > Kitasatosporales > Streptomycetaceae > Streptomyces > Streptomyces sp. NPDC007164. The sequence goes on along the minus strand of NZ_JBEYFB010000002.1, from coordinate 5,759 downwards.
GACCGAACTCAGCTCCCGCAACCTCTCCCTCTGCTTCGGACTGCCGCTCGTCGTCGAGCACACCGGCGACCGCTACACGGCCCACGGACTGCCGCTCTCGTAACCGCCACCGAAGCGGACTCCCGGCCGCAATGGGCGCAGCGGCCGGCTTGCGCCCTGTCCGCGAGGGCGTTCGCGGTTCTACCATGACCCCGTGGACATCGATGCGTGGGTGTGGTGGCTGATCGGCGCGGTGGGACTGGGCATCCCACTCGTCATGACTGCGATGCCCGAGTTCGGCATGTTCGCCGTCGGTGCGGTCGCGGCGGCTGTCGTCGCGGCACTAGGCGGCGGCATCGTGGCCCAGGTGCTGGTGTTCGTCGTGGTCTCCGTGGCACTCATCGCGGTGGTCCGTCCGATCGCCGCCAGACACCGTACCGACAGGCCCCAACTCGCCACCGGCATCGATGCGCTGAAAGGCCGTCAGGCAGTCGTCCTGGAGCGGGTCGACAGCAGCGGCGGCCGGATCAAGCTGGCCGGCGAGATCTGGTCCGCCCGCGCACTCGACGAGGGCCAGAGCTTCGATCCCGGCCAACAGGTCGATGTCGTCGACATCGACGGAGCAACGGCAGTCGTCATGTGACCGAACCACCCACAAGGCAGAGCGAGTTCTGTCAGACTCGAAGTCGATCATCATGAGATCGGGGCCGGCACAGCTTCCGGCCCCTCCCGCGAACTCGACCTCGATCATCGCGATCCGTCGGCAACCGAAGGGCAACGAGGAACACGATGCAACCGATCATCATCGTTCTGATCATTCTGGTGGTGCTCGTCTTCATCGCCCTGATCAAGACGATCCAGGTCATCCCGCAGGCCAGCGCCGCCATCGTGGAGCGCTTCGGCCGTTACACCCGCACGCTCAACGCAGGCCTGAACATCGTCGTTCCATTCATCGACTCCATCCGCAACCGCATCGACCTCCGTGAACAGGTCGTGCCGTTCCCGCCCCAGCCGGTGATCACCCAGGACAACCTGGTCGTCAACATCGACACCGTCATCTACTACCAGGTGACCGACGCGCGGGCCGCGACCTACGAAGTCGCCAGCTACATCCAGGCGATCGAGCAGCTCACCGTCACCACCCTCCGCAACATCATCGGTGGCATGGACCTGGAGCGGACCCTGACCTCCCGCGAGGACATCAACGCGGCCCTGCGCGGCGTCCTCGACGAGGCCACCGGCAAGTGGGGCATCCGCGTCAACCGCGTCGAGCTCAAGGCGATCGAGCCGCCCACCTCCATCCAGGACTCGATGGAGAAGCAGATGCGCGCCGACCGTGACAAGCGCGCCGCGATCCTCCAGGCCGAAGGAACACGCCAGTCCGCGATCCTCACCGCGGAGGGCGAGAAGCAGTCCGCGATCCTGCGCGCCGAGGGTGAGGCCAGGGCATCGGCCCTGCGCGCCGAGGGCGAGGCCCAGGCGATCCGTACGGTCTTCGAGTCGATCCACGCCGGCGACCCGGACCAGAAGCTCCTCTCGTACCAGTACCTCCAGATGCTCCCGAAGATCGCCGAGGGCGACGCCAACAAGCTCTGGATCGTGCCCAGCGAGATCGGCGACGCCCTCAAGGGCCTCAGCGGCGCCTTCGGCAACCTCGGCAACGGCCTCCCCGGTTTCGACACGAGCAAGGAACGCCGGGAACAGCCCCCGGTCGACTGACGCGTACACGCCCCGTGCATGATCAATGCACCAAGCACCGATCATGCACGGGGGGTACGCAATGAACATCTGGGAGATGCTCGCCGTCTTCGTCGCGGGCATCAGCGCAGGAACGATCAACACGATCGTCGGCTCGGGAACGCTGATCACCTTCCCCGTGCTGCTCGCCACCGGCCTTCCACCGGTCACGGCCACCGTCTCCAACGCCCTCGGCCTGATACCCGGTTCCGTCAGCGGCGCCATCGGCTACCGCGAAGAACTCAAGGGACAGCGCAGCCGCGTACTCAAGCTCGCCGTCGGCGCTCTCATGGGCGGCCTCACCGGCGCCACCCTCCTGCTCGCCCTGCCCTCGACGGCCTTCGAGACCATCGTGCCGATCCTGGTGGCCATGGCCCTCGTCCTGGTCATCCTGCAACCACGCATCAGCAAAGCGGTCCAGCGCCGACGCGAGCACAGTGGCACCCCCGCCCGCCCCGACGGCGGACCGCTGCTGTTCGTCGGCCTGATGCTCGCCAGCGTCTACGGCGGCTACTTCACCGCCGCCCAGGGGATCATCTACCTCTCCCTGATGGGCATGCTGCTCGACGACACCATGCAGCGTCTCAACGCCGTCAAGAACGTCCTGGCCGCCGTCGTCAACAGCATCGCCGCGCTCTTCTTCCTCTTCGTCGCCGACTTCGACTGGACGGCCGTCGTACTGATCGCGGTCGGCTCCGCCCTCGGCGGCCAGATCGGCGCCAAGGTCGGCCGCCGCCTCAGCCCCACCGTGTTGCGCGTCCTCATCGTCGCGGTCGGCACGGCCGCCATCGTCCAGCTGCTGCTCCGCTGACACGGCGAAGCCCGCCTCCCCACGGAGACGGGCTTCACCACGACGAAATGCGTACGCCGGCTACGCCGCGGTGGTCTCCAGCCACTCCGGCAGCGCCGACCGGTCGCCGGACCCCATCGCCAGCAGCATCGCCTGCGCGGGAGACGGTACGAAGGGCTGGCGCAGCAGCGGCATCCCCGCCTGCTCCGGCGTCCGGGCCGCCTTGCGGTGATTGTCCTCGGCACAGGACGCCACCGTGTTGAGCCAGGTGTCCTGACCCCCCTGGGCGCGCGGCACCACGTGGTCGACGGTGCTCGCCCGCCGCCCGCAGTACGCGCACCGGTGCTGGTCCCGTATCAGCACACCCCTCCGGGACCAGGGGGCATGTCTTCGGAACGGCACCCGTACGTACCGGCAGAGCCTGATCACCCGGGGCACCGGAATGTCCACGGCGGCGCCACGCATGCGGAGATCGGGATGCGACTGCTCGACGACGGCCTTGTCCTGCAGAATCAGCACCACCGCACGATTCAGCGTCACCGTCGACAGCGGCTCGAAGCTCGCATTCAGTACCAGCGTGTCCCGCATCTCGCCCACCTCCCGTGTGCCGGCCGCCCCCTGGCAGGCCCGGATCAACTCTGGCCGGGCGAGCCGTGATGGACAACGCAATAAAAATGCCCTGCCCTGATCTCTCCAGGACCAGGGCAGGGCAAACAGCAGGGGAACTCTCGGCTCACCGGGTACTACGCGGGACCGGTGTACTCGCCGATCAGCTGAGCACGGCCCAGCGTGTGGAACCGCAGATTGAAACCGACGACCGCGGGCGACGCATCACTGTCGACACCCAGCTTCTCGGTGTCCACCGCGTACACCGTGAACACGTAGCGGTGGTTCTCCCCGGCCGGCGGAGCGGCACCGCCGAACTCCTTCGAGCCGTAGTCGTTACGGACCTGGACGGCGCCGGCGGGCAGCCCTTCGAACCTCCCGCTGCCCGCGCCGGCCGGCAGCTCCGTGACCGTCGCCGGGATGTCGAAGAGCACCCAGTGCCAGAACCCGCTGCCGGTGGGGGCATCGGGGTCGAAGCAGGTCACGGCGAAACTCTTGGTCTGCGCCGGGAACCCCTCCCACCGCAGCTGCGGCGAGGTGTTCCCGGCCGCGAACACCTGAGCGTCCGCCAGCACGGCACCGGGAGCGAGATCCTCGCTCACCACCGTGAACGACGGCACCTCCGGATGGAAGTCGTGCGGCAGCGGCGCCCTCTTCGGCTCGGTCACGTCAGCACCTCTCCTGATCGCTCTACTGCTGTCAGCAGGTCTCCCACCGACCCTAGAGCCAGTTGCGCTGACCGCCGACCTGCGCCAGCCACTGATTGAGGTACGCCGCCCAGTCGGTCCCCTGGAAGTCGTGCATCCCCACCTTGAACGCGCGGTAGGAGTCGCTGCCCTCGCTGAAGAGCCCCGGCTTCTTGTCCATCTCCAGGACGACGTCCATCTCGCGGTCGTCCGCGACGAACGTGAGCTCCACCTGGTTCAGCCCGCGGTACTGCTGCGGCGGGAAGAACTCGATCTCCTGGTAGAACGGCAGCCGCTGGCGCGTACCGCGAATGTGACCGCGCTCCATGTCGGCGCTGCGGAAGCCGAAGCCGAGCCGGCCGAAGGCGTCGAGGATGGCCTGCTGCGCCGGCAGCGGGTGCACATTGATCGGGTCCAGGTCGCCCGAGTCCAGCGCCCGCGCGATCTCCAGCTCCGTGGTCACGCCGATGTTCATGCCGTGCAGGTGCTGACCGGCGAACATCGTGATCGGCGTCTCCCACGGGATTTCGAGCCCGAAGGGTACGACGTGGACGGCACCGGCCCGCACCTCGAACGCGCCACCGAGCCGCAGCTTGGTGAACTCGATGTCCTGCTTGGTCTCCGTGTCCTGACCCTCGACCTCGACCCGGGCCTGCAGGCCCACGGAGAGTCCCTCGATCTGCTGATCCACGGAACCGCCCTGGATCCGCACCTCACCCTGGACGACCCCACCCGGTACGACGTTGAGCTCGGAAAGCTCGGTCTCCACCGAAGCGCCACCGGCACCCATGCTCGCGAGCAGCCGCTTGAAGCCCATGTTTACTCCTCCTTGGTCCTGACCCCTAGATACGCGCCACGACCGTAGTCGGTTCCCGGTACCCTCGACCGCCATGATCGAGGGCTTGGACCGTACGCCGCTGACACGCGACTTCTTCGACCGCCCCGTACTGGACGTGGCACCCGACCTCCTGGGCCGGACCCTGGTGCGAGCCACGCCGGACGGACCCATCGAGCTCCGCCTCACCGAGGTGGAGGCGTACGCCGGTGAGATCGACCCCGGCTCGCACGCCTTCAGAGGCCGCACCGCACGCAACAGCGTCATGTTCGGCCCACCCGGCCACGCGTACGTCTACTTCACCTACGGCATGTGGCACTGCCTCAACCTGGTGTGCGGGCCCGAGGGCCGGGCCGGCGGGGTCCTGCTCCGCGCCGGCGACATCCAGGTCGGCGCCGAACTCACCCGCGAACGTCGAAACTCGGCCCGCAATGACAAGGAACTGGCCAAAGGCCCGGCCCGCCTGGCCACCGCCCTCGACGTCGATCGAGCACTGAACGGCACCGACGCCATCGCCCATCCCGGCGGCCCACTGTCCGTACTGCACGGCACCCCGCCCCCACGCGACCAGGTACGCAACGGCCCCCGCACCGGAGTGGGCGGCGACGGCGCCACACATCCCTGGCGCTTCTGGATCGACGGCGACCCCACGGTGAGCCCCTACCGGGCCCATGTGCCACGCCGCCGCGCAACTTGACTCGCCCTTGAGGGACGCCTAATGTGGCCCGAGCCGCTTGAGACGGTTGCTGCTGTCGATGAGGTCCATCGGACCGAATCCGAGCATCCCTGAGCGGCCAACCACTACCTACGAATCACCCTGGCGGGTGCGAATTCGGCGTGCCGTAATTCAATCCCTTTCGGCTCGATTATGAGTCGCCAAGGAAATCGGCTAATGTAGTGGACACGCCGAAAGGCAAGGCCCCTCCAAGGCCACCGGAATTCAAATTCGGACCGGAAACGGAACGGAAAAGAGTCTGGTAGGGTTGGAACCGCCGGAAAGGGAAACGCGAAAGCGAAGAACTGGAAAGCGGAAAGCAGGATCCCGCTTCGACCGGGAATCGGACACGAAAGAGTCTGATAGAGTCGGAAACGCAAGACCGAAGGGAAAAGCCCGGAGGAAAGCCCC